>NZ_JBKORB010000001.1:0-339481 GCF_046764905.1 Campylobacter parajejuni | reverse complement strand
ACAACGCTGAGACTTGCGGATTGGCTCAGCTTAAAAAACTTTAAAAATAAAAAATTAAGAGTTTTAAGAAAAAATTTGTATAATTGCAGTGTTTAAGTGGTTAATTTCTCTTGGTGGGAAAGGTGCTACTAATGATAGAAAAGATTTTAAACATAATTTTGATATTGTTAGAAATAGCAAACGAGTTGCTTAAGCTAGTTAAACAACTCTAAAATTTAACACCAAAAAATTATAGAATAGCCTTGCTTAACCTATACTTAAACAATACTCACGCCAAGAGAGCAAGGCTCTTGGCTTTAAAAGCATTTAACAACAAAAATTAAGAGTTTTAAGAAAAAATTTGATAAAATAAACATCGCATTAAGTATGGCTACTCTTTCGGTTGTAGGGAAGGAGTTGTTAATGAGTAAGATAATTAAGCTTTTAATTCTTATCTTAGAATTAATAAACGAGATAATCAAGCTCATTGATTATCTCATAACTAAAACCTAAAAAATTATAGAAAAACCACGCTTAGCTTAAGCTTAATGCAATCATAAATTCAAATCTTAACCGAAAGGGGCGTGGCTTTCGGTTAATGCTAAGACTTGGTTAAGACTTGCGATGGGTTCAGTTTAAATTCCTGAAAATTGTGATTGTTAATGTAAATTTAAGTTTTAAAAATGGAGCATAAAAAAAGGCGGGGTTTATCCCGCCTTAAATCAAGTTTCAAATCTTAAGAAATGAAATTCTTAGAATTTGTAAAGAGCTTGAAGTCTCACAGCATCGTGATGAGTATCTTCACTGCCTGTATCTACATTCATATAAGAATAGAATGTTGAGAAGCTAAGTTTTGGAGAGTATTTGTAATCCACTCTTGCAACGGCTTCAAGTTTTTCACCACCAGTTTTAGTAAATGTTTCTGTTCCACCATAAACCAAATCACCACCTACACGCACTGTTTCGTTGAAAGTATAGCCTAGTGTTGCATAACCGAAGATATTTTTACCCAAATCACCATTTAAATTAGAACCATTAGTATAGAAAATTTCTTGACCTGCAAGTAAAGAACCGATATTTCCTTGGTCTTCAATTGTAGTTACGGTAATATTGTCTTTATCACCATAGTATAAACCACCTAGACTAGCATCCCAGCCATTTACTTCGATAGAGCCTCTTAAAGCAAAGAAATTACCGTTAGCAGCACTTCTATTTTCAAGTCTGTCATCAACAGAGTTTCCTAGATAAGCACCTTCGATAGTCCAGTTGATTCCATCAAAGATTGTTGTGCTATAAGCAAGGTCTAAAGCATACAAGAAAGCGTTATTTGTCATATAGGCTAACCATAATTGTGGGTTGAATTGTCCCCCAGCAAATTCATAAGAACCTACTGCAGCAGCACCATAAAGATTTTCATCCCAAGGATTTAAAGCCCCAGATCTATCACTATCATCATTATAGCTATCTACTAGGAAAGTAGCTAGGGTTAAGCCATCGATGCTGTTATTGACTACTTTAACACCTGTGCCTACAAAACCATCGATACCATTGTCAGTCCAGATGGTATTGAGTTGCTGTCTACCTGCGATAATGCTTGTAGCTACATCTTCATTTGTATAAGTTAGGTATAACTGACGAACAGCAAGCGAAGTGCTTGTATCGACATTATTTCCGAGATTATTAGGACCAACAGGTCTAGATGGATTTATTATACCATAACCACCATCGTTAGAATTATAATCGAATTGAACAAAAGCTTTGAAGTTATCCGATATAGCACCACTGAAATTAAGTTGTGCTCTATATCTGTGAGCTTGCTTTCCACTCATACCAGTGCCGTAATCACTCCCGCTCCATTCGTTGGTCGTGTCATATCTATATCTTAATACTCCAGATACATCAATATCTTTAATCGCTTCTTCAAGTGGAGTAGCGTTAGCCACTGAAAAAGCACCCGCAGCAAGAGCTGCAACTAAACTAAGTTTAACTAGTTTCATGAGAATTCTCCTTGTTAAAAATTAATAAAACATCGCAATTGTAGCATATAAATTTGAAGTTTTTTCTTAAGAAGCCCTTAAAATGGTAAAAATTTTAAATTTTGAAAGATATAAAGGGAGTAAATAAAAGCCTAGCTAAAGGGATTTAAGCTAGGCGTGTAATTTTAAGGAGTTTTTCTTATGAATGTTTTTTGGTTCGTTTGAAAGTTTAATCCTAAAAAGTAAATGAGAAGTAATTTGGGTTTAATTGCTTGAAAATTTATTTTCGATGGGGGGGGGGGATTGCCGCAGTCGCTACGCTCCTTCGCAATGACGGGTTGTGTGTGGGGGTGTCATTGCGAGAAGCTGTAAGCTTCGTGGCAATCTGCTCTTGGGTTTAAGGGGATTGCTTCAGCTCTAAAGAGCTTCGCAATGACGGAAGAGAAGGATAAGTGAGAGCAAATCTAAATTTAGTTTTTAAAATATTTCACTATGAGAACCTACACTAATGCAAGTTAATATCAAAAGATTATTTTCTTTCTGATAGATTAGAAGTAAATCAGGTTTTATGTGGCATTCTCTATAGTTTTTAAATTTACCTTTAGTTGATGGTCTTTATATTTTCTCTCTAAAGGTTCATTGTTGCTTAGCTTATCTAAAATATTTTCAATTAAAGATAAGTCTTTTTTGTTGATTTTCTTAATAGCCTTTTTGTAAGTTTTGGTGTAAATGATTTCATATTTAATCATTTAAAATGCTTTCGTGCATTTCTTTTGCGTTTTTGAAAGATTTTAACATTCCATTTTTATGTGCTTTTATCGCTTCTTTTGCTTCTTTGTCCCATTTGGCGACTAATTCATCTTTATTTTTTTTGGTTTTGACTTTAGCCTTTGCAGTATGGGCTAAATCTATAAACGCTGGTAAAAAATCTTTGCTTACATTTTCAATCACTAAGGTCATACAAACTCCTTATTTTAGAATAAAAATAAATTTTTATTTGATATAATATCAAAATTCTATTTTAAATAGTTTTTTCTATAAATTATTTTCGATGAAAAAAAAAAAGGGGGGGGGGGTTGCTTCGAAGGTAAAACCTTCTCGCAATGACGAGTTGTCGGGTAAATTTATACAAAGTCCTTCTTTTCGATGAGAAAGGCTAGTAGGTTTTTACAAGCTAGAGCTAAAATTTCATAGGTTTCATCGAAATTTCCACTATACCAAGGGTCAGGCACTTCATCATAGTTTAGAGTGGGGCTAAAATCAGTGATTTTTATAAGTTTATTTTGAGTGTTGTGGAAATTTTTTAGAACATTTTTGAAGTTAGCCTTATCCATAGTGATTAAAAAATCGCTTTCATCGCAAAGCTTTTGAGTGAGTTTTTTGCTTGTGAAATTTTTGTGTTCTATGCCGAAATTTGCGAGTTTGTTCTTGGTTCCTTTGTGCATATCTTCTCCATCGTGTTCGCCTGAGGTTCCAGCACTACTTATAAAAAATTCTTTTTCTAAATTGGCTTTTTTGACTAAATCTTTCATAATAAATTCTGCCATAGGGGAGCGACATATGTTTCCTAGACATACAAAGATGATTTTTTTCACTTTTTATCCTTTGGGAAATTTAATTAAAAATTATAAAAAATATCATACAATAAATTTATGGAAAATTTCAATAGAACTTTGCTTGTATGTTGGTTTGGCGTTTTTACTACGAGTATGGGACTTAGTCAAATCGCTCCGATTTTGCCTTTTTATATCAAGGAGCTAGGGCATATAAATGAGAGTGAAATCGCTTTTTATTCTGGACTTGCTTTTGGTATCACTCCTTTGTTTATGGCTGTTTTTTCTCCTTTGTGGGCTTTTTTGGGTGCAAGATATGGCTATAAAAGTATGCTTTTGCGTGCTAGTTTTGGAATGTCGGTTTTAACCCTGTGGCTTAGTTTTGCTGGGAGTGCTTTGGAAGTGGTTTTTGTGCGGGGTTTAACGGGGATAATTTCAGGTTTTACTTCGGCTGCTGTGGTGTTTATCGCTGTGATAGCCCCTAAGGAAAAAGTGGCTTATGCTTTAGGCACTCTTTCTACGGCTTCTATAAGCGGGAGTTTGCTAGGACCTTTGTTTGGTGGCTTTGTGGCTGAATTTTTTAGCATTAGTGCGGTTTTTGATGGGGTGGCTTTTTTGATTGCTTGTTCTTTTGTAACGATTTATTTTTTCATTCACGAAAGAAAAATTCAAAAAGAAGCGAAAAAAAGTCCCCAAAAAATTGAAGAAAATAAAACTCTCATCGCTCTTCTTTTTATCACAACTTTTATAATACAATGTGGAACTTTTGGGCTAATGCCGATTTTAAGCATTTATGTCGAGCAAATTCATCAGGGTGGGAATTTGGCTCTTTGGGCGGGTATAGTGGTGGCTGCAAGTGGGATTAGCAATCTTTTTTTCGCACCAAAGCTTGGAAAAATAGCCGATAAGATAGGAGCGAGTAAGGTTATCTTTGGGGCTTTGGTGTTTTGTGGAATTTGCTTTTATTTACAAGCTATGGCAAGTGATGTTTATACGCTTATATTTGTGCGTTTGCTTATAGGTGTGGGGCTTGGTGGGCTTTTGCCTTGCGTGAATGCCTTGCTTAAAAAAAGCGTGAGTGCTAGAAATTTAAGCGTGATTTTTGGTTTTAATCAAACTTGTCAATTTTTGGGAAATTTTTGCGGTGCTTTTGGTGGTGGGCTTATGGCTTCGCATTTTAGTGTGGAGGTTGTTTTTGCTTTTGTGTGTTTGGTTTTTATCCTTAATGCTTTGGTTTTTTTGATGCTTGAAAGAAAATGTATCTTTTCAAATTCTAGTGCCAAAAAAGGCTTAAAAGGGTGAGTTAGAAATTCACTCACACAAATTAACAGAAATTTTGCCATTTTTGATTTCGCTGATTTTGACTTTTAAGCTTTGGTTTTCGCTTAGGTTGAGCTTTTTGATTTTTGAACTATGCAATAAACCATCAACGCCATTTTTAAGTTCTATAAAGGCTCCAAATGGGGCGATTTTTTTAACTATGCCTTGAAATTCTTGTCCTAGTTCAAAGCCTGATATATCTTTAGAGCCTTTTTTAGCTCCTTTTTGAGAGCTTGTGATGTTGATGATGTAGTCTTTTGCCGCTTTGATTTGCTCATTTTCATTGCCTGCTATTTTTACTTCGCCCTTTTCGCGGTCTAGGTCTATGGAAACGCCAAATTTTTCTATGATTTCTTTGATGGTTTTTCCAGCTTGACCTATAATATCAACGATTTTTGAAGGTTCAACGCTAAAAAGCTCAAGTTTGGGTAAAACTTCTTCATTCACTACGATTTCTTTGGCGGCTTCTTCCATAATATTTAGGATATGCATTCTTCCTTCTTTGGCTTGATATAGGGCTTGTTTAAGCGTTTGTCTTGAAATTCCGCCTAGTTTTATATCCATTTGTAAGGCGGTAATGCCATCTTTGCTTCCTGCTACTTTAAAATCCATATCGCCATCGTGGTCTTCAAGTCCCATAATATCGGTTAAAATAGCGTTTTTGTTCTCTTCAAAGATAAGTCCCATAGCCACACCTGCGACAAGTTTTAAGCTAGGAATACCAGCGGCTTTTAAGGCTAAAGAACCGCCGCAAACCGTTGCCATAGAGCTTGAGCCATTGCTTTCTAAAATTTCACTGACTAAGCGGATTACATAAGGATAATTTTCATCAACGCTTGGATAAAGGGCTCTTTTGGCTAAATTTCCGTGTCCTAGCTCTCTTCTTCCGGGTGCTTTGATAGGACTTGCTTCGCCCACTGAGAAGCCCGGAAAATTGTAATTTACCATAAAGCGTTCGTTTAAAGGATTTTTTTCTGTAAGCAAGTCTATCATTTGAGCGTCATTATCCGTGCCTAAGGTTGCAACTACTAAGGCTTGGGTTTGTCCGCGAGTGAAAAGACAAGAGCCATGAGCGTTTGGCAAGATGTTGGTTTCTATGCTGATAGGACGCACTTCATTTAAGGCTCTTCCATCGGCTCTTTTGCCTTCGTTTAAAATTTGCTCACGAATAAGTTTGCGTTTGATTTTGGCTAAGGTGCTTAAAACACTTTCTTCACTCCAATCTTTAGAGCTTTGAAGATTTAAAATTTCTTTAGCGATTTTATTAAGCTCGCCAGCTCTTTCGCTTTTTGCCATTTGGTTGATGGCTTCTTTGATTTGTTTTTGGAAATTATTTTCTACAAAGGCTAAAATTTCAGGATATTCGTTTTCGTTTTTGAGTTCGATTTGAGAAGTTTTTCTGTGTTTGCTAAAGGCTTCTTCATAGGCATTTGAACCATTTAGTATAGCTTTTTGAGCTAAGGTCAGTGCTTCTAAAATTTCATCTTCGCTAAGTTCGTTCATATTTTGTGAAGTAGTTTGGGTTAAAACATCAGCATAAGGAGCTTCGATAAAGAGATTGTCTTCTACTTGAGTGGGCAAGGCTCTCATTTCTATCATTAAAAGCTCATCTTTTACCCCGGCTACATAAAGGTCTAGGGTGCTGTTTTTAAGCTCTTCGTTGTTTGGATTGAGTATGAAATTTCCATCTATCTTTCCTATGCGAACGCCACAAACCGGAGCTTTTATAGCGATGTCGCTAAGATATAGTGCCACACTTGCAGCATTTAAACTCATCACCTGCAAATCCACTTTAGGCTCAGCTGAGAGAACCATTACAACGATTTGAGTGGGATAAGCATAGCCTTTTGGAAAAAGAGGACGCAAACTTCTATCGATAATGCGTGCGTTTAAGGTTTCTGTATCGCTGGGCTTGGTTTCTCTTTTGACATAGCCGCCCGGAATTTTTCCTGCGGCATAGGCTTTTTCTATGTATTGAACGGTCAAGGGCAAAAAGTCTTCTAGGACTTGTTTTTCTTCCCTTGCAACTGCAGCTAAAACAACGCTTTTGCCCTGTCTCATTAAAACAGCACCTGAGGCTTGTTTTGCAACTTTGTCTATGTCAAATATTTCTAAATTTCCATTAATTTCTATGCTATATTGCATTATTTTTCCTTTTTTACCTGTTAATAAATTTGTAAAATTTTTAAAAATGTTTAGCAAATTTCATCCTTTTTAAATTTTATTTTCACTTTCTGCTAAGGAGAAATCGTATTTTACTCCCCCTAAAGGATAGAAGTTGAAAATAAAATAAACTCCACTTTGATTTTTGGCTGTGATACCCCCGCTTGTAAGTTGAGGGTCTATTCTTTCTCTATACATTAAAGAATAATTCCAGCATTTTCTTTGGTAGGTATAGCCAAGCTCCCACATATTTGCGTGCGCTCTTTGGGTATCAAGCCAAATTCCACCAAATAAATTGTAATTAGGCGTAGCAATATAATTTGCTCTTGTGCCAATAAAGCTATATTTTCCATACTCATCGTTTTGATAAGCGTGAGAGAAGCTTGAGCTAAATTTAGGGTTTGCATTAATTTCTACTTGGCTAATTACATTAGTAAAGCGATTTTGCTCGTAGGAATAAAGCACTTCGTTATTAAGATTGATATTTTCATTGAGATAGTAAGTTAAGCGGTTTTCAAACTCATAGAATTCGTTTTGTTTGTTAAGATAATCAAGTGAAATTCTGTGTTTGATTTTTTTTTGTCCTTCGTTGTTATAAAAATACTGCACAGCATAAAGACTTGTATGTTCATTTTCCTTGTCATATTTTTCAAGATAATCTTGTGTGATTTTGCCTGATTTTGCCCCCGGTAAGACATAATTTACCCCTAAATTTAGAGTATGAAAGAAATTTTCATAAGCCTTGGAAAGGTCGGTGTAGAGATTAAAATCGTGCGTGTTTCTAAAATAATGCTCGTGGTCTTTCTCGGGGTCTTGGCTATAATTTACAAAAGAAGCATAAAAGCTCTCTGTAAGAGTAAAATGGAGAAAATCCCCAAAAAAGGCATTGTGATAGGAAATAGGCAGGTTTAAATTTAGCTCATTGGCGTAAGAGCCTTTGGGTCTATAAAAATTTTGAAAAGACGCATCAAATGAATAACGCAAGCGTTCATCAAAAAGCTCATTGAGAAATCTATGATATTGAAAACTTGGATATTCTTGCAAGGTGGTGCTGTTGCTAAGCTGGGCTGTGTCGATATAGTATTTTGCGTAAGCTCCATAAAAATTATTTTCATCGGCTAGAAAATAATTGATTTTTGAAGTTACAAGCGAGTTAAGGTCGCGATAATCTCTACTTCCTAAATTTAAATAATCCACATCGTTAAGATAAGTAGCATCTATCCATAGACCTTCTTGGAAATTATCACTGAGTAAAGATTTAATCAAAGCAGCTCTTGAGTATTTTAGCTCTATTCCGTAGTGGGTTTGATTTTTTAAATTTTCATCGTGAAAATAGGAGCTGTTTTCCCTAAAAGCACCAAAATTTAGCTCTCCTGTTGAATAGGGTGAGTCAAGAAATCTTAAGGTCGAATAAAGCCCAAAGCCGCGATTTGTGCGGATTTGAGGATTAAGCTCTAAATCCCAATTTTCTCTAGTGGCTATGTAAATAGGTTGTTCGTAGTATAGACCTTCTTCGCTTTTTAAAACAAGTTTTGGGATTAAAAGTCCGCTTTTTCTCTGCGTATCCGTGCTAAAACCAAAATAGGGCGTGTAAAAAATGGGGGTATTTTTGACATATAATTTTGCATTGTATAAATGAACGAAATTTGTTTGGCGATTAAGCCAACCTTTTGAAAAGCGAATTTCCCAATCAGGGTCTTCAACATTACAACTTGAAACGGCTGAAATTTTACTTTCAAAAACCTTATCGTCTAGGTGGCTTTGTTTGCTTTGAAACCATACTTCAAGATTGTTATTAGAGAAGAAAAAATTACTAAAATCAGCTTGATTGGAATTGAGATTAATCTTAGCATAATCAGAATGAGACCTTTCGTCTTGCCCTCTTAGTATATTCACATCGCCAAAAAGCTCTAAATCGAGCGTTTTTTCATTGTAAATGGCTTTATTTGCGGTTATGAAATAAAAATCCGAAAAAATAATGACATCGTTATTTGCAGTGAGTATGTCGCCTTCTTTTTTTGCATCAAGTGCGTAAATATCAACTTGTGCTGCATTTAAGGCTATGCTAGGAACTAGCAATAAACAAAATTTACGCCACATCAACTACGATAGTCCTTGCTAAATAATCTTCCCAAGTCTTGCGTAAATCATTGCTTAAAGCCCAAGCAAAGCCTAGCATAAAAGCCATAGCACTCACTTGTCTCATGGCTGAACGCGTGCAGCTTTGAAGTAAGTTAGGTTTATCTAAAAGCTTTTCGTCTAAAATGATGATTTTGCATAAGATTTTACCTAAACTTGCCCCGTAAAGATAAGTAAAAATACTCTGATAGCTAAAATGAAGCAAGATGAGACCAAGATAAAAATTGCCAATAATTTGTGTGGTTTCAAACACATCTTTAGCCACCATAAAACTATCATAAAAAATGATAAATACAATCAAAGAAATGACCATATCATCAATCAAAAATGCTAGAACTCTTTTGGTAAAGCTTGCTATTTTTAGGTTTTCGCGTTCTAAGCGGTTTTGTAAATTTTCTTTCATTTAAGAACCTGATGAGCGATGTCTTTTCTGTATTGTTTGCCTTTAAAATGCACCTTATCACAAAGTTTATAGGCATTCATTTGTGCTTCTTCAATGCTTTTTCCTGTGCCAACGCAAACTAAAACCCTACCACCATCGGCTATCAATTTACCTTCTTCTAAGCTTACTCCAGCATAAGAAATATGAGAATTTTCAGGGATTTCATCGACAAAGATTTCGCTTTTTGGCGAACTTTTGTAAGGATAGTTTTCGCTCGCACACACAACGCCCACTGCGAATTCTTTTTTGATTTTGATTTTTGCGTGTCTTAGGCGTTTTTGAGTCGTGGCTAAAATAAGCTCTAAAGGGTCTTCGATTAAAGGCATTAAAACTTCACATTCTGGGTCTCCAAAGCGGACATTAAATTCTAAAACATAGGGCTTATTGCCTACTACCATAGCACCTATAAATAAAACACCGCAAAACTCCGCACCTTCTTTTTTCATACCGGCTAAGGTAGGTAAAATGATGTCTTTTTGAACCTTTCTTAGCAAACTTTCATTGGCTAAAGAGCTAGGCGCATAAGCACCCATTCCGCCGGTATTGGGTCCTTCATCATTATCAAGTAGTTTTTTATGGTCTTGTGCCACAGGAAGCAAGATAAAATCATTGCCATCGCATACGGCGAAAATACTTAATTCATAGCCTTCTAAAAATTCTTCAATCACGATGAGTTTTCCTGCATCGCCAAAACTTTCTCCACTTAGCATTTTAGCACTTTCTTTTATAGCTTCTTCGTGAGTTTTGGTTATGATAACGCCTTTTCCCGCACAAAGTCCATCGGCTTTAATGACTATGGGCGGGGTTAGGCTGTGTATGAAGGCTTTTGCTTTTTCAAGGTCATTTGTGTTTAAAAATTTGGCTGTTTTGATGCGGTATTTTTTAAGAAAGCTTTTCATAAAAGATTTTGAAGTTTCAAGCATAGCTGCGGCTTTTGTGGGACCAAAAATAGCAAGGGAATGCTGCTTAAAAACATCTACAACACCTTGGGCTAAAAAGCTTTCACTTCCGACTATACAAAGGTCAAAGCCTTTTTCTTTTGCATAAGTTGCTAAAACTACGGGGTCTTTTAAATTTAAATTGGTTCCAAGACTTTGGGTAGCGCCATTTCCCGGAGCGAAGTAAAACTCTATATCTTTATCTACTCTTTTTAAGGCTAAGGCAATGGAATATTCTCTTGCACCGCTACCCAAAATCATTATTTTCATTTGTATCTCCTTTTAAACCCAAACAGCCGCTTAACAAAGATTGACCCCAAAAAGTCAAAGAAAACCGCTAGGTGATTTTTAAAGGCTGCAACTTCTCGCTTTTTTCAAAGCTCAAACGACGCCACAGAACACGGTAAATCACACGGTCGCAGTCAGTAAAAATGTGTTGGATCACTTTAAATATCGCAAACTGCTTAGGCTGGGCGATTATAGCTTAATTTAGCTTAAATTTTCATATCTTAAATCAGTTTAAATTTGGTTTTTCCTGATTTATCAAAATGCTTTCCTTGTAAAATAATATCGGCTACATTTTCCCAAACGTGTTTTTCATCGATATAAACTATGTCAAAGGTATTATCACGCATTAAGGACTGGTAATTTACTTTTTTAGGTGCGTATTTGACTAGATAATAGGGATTTTTGGCAAAGTTTTCTATTTTTAATTTGCATAATAAATCTAAATCCGAGGTTACGACTAAAAATTTTTTCCTTTGTTCTTTTGTGATTTTTTGGATATAGACTAAAAGTTTTTGGTCAAAAGGATTGAGAGCGGATTTGTTTAAACGGCTAAGATAATGCTCAGCAAAAGAAAGGGAGCAGAAGGAATTTTCTATATTGCTCATAGTAAAATAAGAGTTTTTGACCCCTGAGGATTTCAAGGATAGATGCCAAATTTTGACATCCATTATTGTTGCACATAAGTTTAAGCCTGTAACGATTTTTTTAAAGAGTTTTTCGCGTGAAAGTTTAAAGGCATTTTCAAAAATATTATAATTTTTCTTGTAAAAATCTTCCCTGATAGCATCGAGTCTTTTAAGCGTTGTTCTGTAGTATTCGGCTTCTTTTTGGAGTTTGGCTAATCTATCTTGACGAGCTTTAAGTTTTTCAGGGTCCCCGTTGGCAGCGTTGCTTTTAAGATTGATTTCAGATTGTAAAGTTTTCATTTGGGCTTCTAAAGAAGCTAGGCGGTTTTTTCGCGTATCTATGGTAGCTGCTAGGGCTTGGTAATGACACTGCAAAGATAAAAAAGTTTCATTAAAAATTTTGGTAATATTGGGTTTTTTATCCATTATCATTTGTTTGTAGGAATTTTCTAGGTGCATCATAATGCTTTTTAGGGCGCTAAATTGGGTTTGGTCTATGCTATTATCCATAAAAATTAAGGTATCATAAGTTTTAAATAAAAATCTTTTGAGTATGAGATAATCCAGTATGCAAGGAATTTCTTTTTCATCTTGGAGATTGGCTTGTAGGGTTTCTACGGATAAAATTTCGTGGGCGAAATATTTTTGAATAGCTTGAGGTATGGTAAAAGAAAGGGGAATTTTTTCTATGGTATCAAAGTCTATGCTTCTGTAAAGCTCTGTGATATAGGCACTCCTTCTTGAATTTTGTAAGTCTTCTAGGTCATCATCGCTATTGGTTTTCCAAAAATCGTGTTCTGTGATGAAATCTCCTTCTTTAAATTCTTGAAATTTAGAAGGTCTTATGCCTGTTATGGTTTTGCTTATAGGGGCATTCTTGCCATCTTCTGCTTTTTTTTCACTAGAAAGGGTGCGAAATTCCACAAGCATACCCACACTAGGCATACTTTTTTTATCATTCCAAATTTGGCGGTTAAAATCAAAAAAAGTATTAGCTGAGTTTGTAACGGTCCCGCGTCCAGTAGAATCCATATAAATTGCTATTTTTCCGTGCATATTTCTTCCTTGAAATTTCTTGAGTAAATTCTAGCCTTATTTTTATAAAATTTCTATAATGAAAATAAGGCTAGGACGTAAATCACTCCCATTCTATTGTTGCAGGCGGTTTGCTTGAAATATCATAAACAACGCGGTTTATCCCTTCTACTTCATTGATAATACGGCGGGAAATATTTTCTAAAACTTCATAAGGAAGATGTGAAAAAGTAGCTGTCATTCCATCGCTTGCATTGACCACCCTTAAGCAAATGGCATTATCATAGGTGCGGTTATCTCCCATAACGCCTACGCTTTTGACATTCAAAAGCACACAAAATGCTTGCCAAGTTTTATCATACCAGCCCGTGCTTTTTAGCTCTTCAAGCAAAATAACATCGGCTTTGCGTAGCAATTCTAAGCTAAGATGATTTACTTCGCCCATAATGCGTATAGAAAGACCCGGACCCGGAAAAGGATGGCGATAGATTAGTTCTTTGCTAAGTCCAAGTTCAAGTCCTAAGGCACGCACTTCATCTTTAAAAATTTCTTTTAAAGGCTCGATGAGTTTTAAATTCATCTTCTTAGGCAATCCCCCCACATTATGATGGCTTTTAATGGTTTTACCCGCACCCCCAACCGAGCTTTCTATGATGTCTGTGTAAAGTGTGCCTTGGGCTAAATATTTTAAATTTTTGTGTTTTTTAGCTTCTTCTTCAAAAACTTCTATGAAGGTATTTCCTATAATTTTTCTTTTTTGTTCAGGGTCGCTAATGCCTTTTAAGCGGCTTAAGAAAATTTCACTTGCGTCAATGCTGATAAGATTGATACCCAAAGTATTTTTAAACATAAATTCAACTTGTTCTTTTTCGCCACTTCTTAAAAGTCCATTATCTACAAAAACCACTACAACTTGCTCTTTTATAGCGTTAGCCAAAAGTGCGGCAACCACGCTACTATCAACCCCACCACTTACCGCACAAAGCACTTTGTCCTGACCCACTTCTTTGCGAATTTTTTCTACTTGAGTTTTTGCAAAAGAACCCATATTCCAAACACTTTCGCAATTACAAGCGTATTTGGCAAAATTTTTTAAGATATTTTTACCAAATTCGCTGTGCTGCACTTCAGGATGAAATTGTAAGGCGAAAAATTGTTTTTCTTCGTTGCTAAAAACACAAAAAGGGCTATTTTCACTTGTGGCTAAAACTTCAAAACCTTCAGGCAAATTCTCTACCTTATCCGAATGACTCATCCAAACGATTTGTTTTTTGGGAAGATTTTTAAATAAAGCACTATCTTTTTTAATTTCTATGCTAGCTTTGCCGTATTCTTTATGACCTGCAGGAGCCACGCTTGCTTTATAATGATGTGCCATAAGCTGCATACCATAGCAAATTCCAAGTATAGGCAAGCCTAAATCAAACACGCCCTTATCGCAAAAATAAGCATCGCTTGAATATACACTAGCAGGTCCCCCGCTTAAAATAATCCCCTTAGGCTCTTTAGCCTTAATATCAGTCAAGCTCACATTAAAAGGTAAAATTTCAGCATAAACGCCTTGTTCTCTTAGGCGTCTTGCGATGAGTTGTGTGTATTGAGAACCAAAGTCTAAAACCAAAATATAATCTTTTTTCATTTTTACCACCTGTATAATTGTTCGTATTTTTTAATGGCTTTTACCGAGCCGTTTTGTTCGTAGCTTGTGTATTGAGGATTGCCTTTATAACCGCAACCCCACAAGAAAATTAAGAAAAGAAATGCTAAAATCACCTTATGAGAAAAAAGACGATTAAAAACGCTAGTGCTGTTATTAATGAATTGATGGATAAACCCCATTATAAACCTTTAAAAAGCTTATTTTTTTGTAAAGATTTTTTAAATTCTTTCCCCCCTGCTAAACAACGCTTGATTGCTAAAATTTATGTAAAAAATCATATTTTAAACATCATAACCTTACATCCAGCAGCTTATCAAGAACTAAACCATGATGATAGCAAAACTTATATTAAAGTTCTCATAAAAGCGTATGGACAAAAATATCCTTTAAGTGAATTTGTTTCCATAAAAGAGCTTAGAATTTTTTCTCAAAGATACAGCCTTAAAGCAAATAAAAATGAGGAAAAGCCCCCTAAAAAGCCCTATATAGAGCTTTCTAAGGGGGAATTTAAAAATTGCTTTGAAGATGAAATTTTGTTTGAAAAATTTGAAAAGTTAAGAGAGCTTATCAAAAAAGGCTCAAGTCTTGCCTAAAAATATCTTAGAAAATGAGCTAAAAAGCCTTCCTAATAGTGCTGGGGTGTATCAGTATTTTAACCAAGAAGGAAAGCTTTTGTATGTAGGCAAGGCTAAAAACCTTAAAAATCGCGTTAAATCTTATTTTGCTTTCACTCCTTATTTGCACGCTAATCCAAGGACATCTTTAAGAATTCAAAAAATGATTGAAGAAACGACCCATTTGGAATTTATCACTACAAATTCAGAAGCTGATGCTTTGATTTTGGAAAATTCTTTTATCAAGCAGCTTAATCCAAAATACAATATTTTATTAAGAGATGATAAGACTTATCCTTATATTTATGTGGATTTTGAAGAAGATTTTCCGCGTTTTGAAATCACTAGAAAATTAGTGAAAAAAAACAAAATTAAATATTTTGGACCCTTTTTTAAGGGTGCAAGAGAACTTTTAGACGCACTTTATTTGCATTATCCCTTAAAGCAAAAAGCAAACTGCAAGAGTCCTTGTATTTTTCATCAAATTTCTCGTTGTCTTGCACCTTGTAATAAGAGCCTTAGCAAGGAAAAATATAGTGAAATTTTAACTAAGGCTACCCACGCACTTTTAAATCCTAGCATTTTGATTAAAAATTTAGAAAAACAAATGCTTGCTTTGGCACAAAATGAAAATTACGAAGAAGCAGCAAAGTTAAGGGATAAAATCGCAACGATTAGGGATTTGGAGGTTAAAATTGAGATAGATATTGCAAGATTAGAGGATTTTGAAGTTTTTGCTTTGGCTTTTGAAAATTCTATGCTTTCAACTTTGCGTTTTGTGGTGCAAAATGGAAAAATCATCAGTGTCAATTCCAAAATCACTCCTATCAAAAACGATGCGGGATGGGATAAAAATGAGATTTACAAACAGCTTATTTTGGAAAATTTTAGCATAGATATTCCCTTGCTTGCAAACTCGATTTATGTGTATGAGGAATTTGAAGATAGGGGGCTTTTGGAAGAAATTTTAAGCCAAAGATTTAAAAAGAAAATCCGCATTAAAACGCCAAAAATAGGAGAAAAAAGAAGAATTTGCGATTTGGCTTTTCACAATGCACTTTTAAATATCAAAAAAGAGCAAAAAACTTCTAATATACAAGAAGAATTGAAAGCTTATTTTGAGCTTGAAAATTTGCCAAATTATATAGAAATTTTTGACAATTCTCATTTACAAGGTGTGGCAAAGGTCGGAGCTATGGTTGTTTATAAAATCAATGCTTGGGATAAGTCGGCTTACCGTAAATTTCATTTAAAATATAAAAATGACTATGAGCAAATGCGTGAAGTTTTAACGCGTAGGGCTTTGAAATTTGATAAAACCCAGCCCCCTGATTTATGGCTTATAGATGGGGGAAAGGCTTTGCTTGATTTGGCAAGAGAAATTATTTTAAGTAGCGGGGCTAATGTCGATGTTTTGGCTATTTCAAAAGAAAAAATCGATGCAAAAGCACATAGGGCTAAAGGGGGAGCTAAAGACAAAATTCACTCCATAAAAGGAGAATTTGCTCTAAGTATTAACGATAAGAAATTACAATTCTTACAAAAATTAAGAGATGAAGCGCACCGTTTTGCCATCAGCTTTCATCAAAATACCAAGAAAAAACAAGATTTAACAAGTTCTAAGCTAATGAATTTAGGGCTTAGTGCAGGAGCCGTGCAAAAGCTTTTGGCGTATTATGGAAGTTTTGAAAATATACACAAAGCCGATTTTGAAGAGCTTGTAATGCTTGTGGGTAAGAAAATAACGCAAAAAATAAAGGAAAATTGATTGTTATTAGCGGGGATAATTTTTGTTTTTAATGTCATTTTGGCTTATTTAAGCATTGATATTTCAAAGCTTGATGAGAGGCTTGAGCAATTAAAGCTAGTTTTATTTGCTAGTATTTTTATTTTATCTTTAACGCTTTTGATTAGCTCTTTTAAACGAAATAAAAACACAAGAAAAATTCATCAAAAAATTTTTTCTATGCAAAATGATTTTTTGAATTTTGAGAAAAAGAGTGAGCTTAATGATGTGCTTGATTTGTTGAAAGAAAAATTGGAAAATATGGGGCAAAATTGGACTAAAATTTCCCACGAAAAAGATAAATATCTGCATTTGCTGGAAGAAAATTTATACCAATTAGGAAATATAGCCGATGCGATGCGTTGCTTAAATGAGACTTATGATAAAGAAATAAATACTTTGATTTTAAACGCTTTAAATTCCCAAAAAGAGCAGATTAGACTGGAGTTAAATCAGGCTTTAGAGCATCATAAAAGCATTATAGGGACATCTAAGGGCAAGGTTTTAAGGTTTGAAGCGAGTGTAGCGATAGTGAGTAACGATGAGCTTGAGAGTTTTTTACTTGCGAATTTACTTTCTTATTTTGGAGTAGAAAGCACTTGTTTTAAGAATTTAAGTTTTGATGTGAATGATTTTCATTTGGTTTTTGTCAAGGATAAAATCTTAGAAAATATGAAGAAAAATTATGATTTTATAGTTATTACTCGTCATAAAAATACACATTATGAGTATTTTTTAACCCTGCCTTTTGAGAAAAAAGAGCTTGAAAATATTTTAAGAACTAAGCTTGATAAGCTTTGTGCTTTGAAATTTAAAACCCCTTATCAAAATAATGTATTGCTGTTTAAGCAAAATGATTTTGATGCGAACTTATTTTTTAATATCATAGAAAAGCAATGCGATAAAAATATATGTATCAATTCTTTTACCCAGTTAAAACAAGAATTAGCCAAGCAAACTTACCGTTTGATTTTGCTTGATTATGAACTCATTAAATTTGACCTTGAACAAATGAGAAATTTACTCAGTGCTTATAAAAAACAACACCCCCAAAGTCATATTATCTTTTTTTCTAAGGAAAAGCTTAGGGATTTTGATTGTGTGAGTGAAGTTTTAGGCGATGTGAGTAAAAATGAACTCATAGCCTTGCTTAGAAAATATTTGCCAAAAGCTTAAGCTTTGTAAAATTTAACCCCAGCTAAATTAAGAATTCTAACCTTTTTTTCTTTAATCAACTCATTTAGAAGAATTTTAGATTTCTCGTCCCATTTTGCTTCGATGTCTAATTCGCTTTGAGAGCGTAAATGAAGCATTTTTAATAATTCTTCTTCATCAAGGCTTAATTTTTCGCCTTCATAATGCCTTTTAGCCAAAAGCACGGGAGTGCAAGTTATGAGTTTGGAAAGTTCTAAAAGTTTTTCTTCGCTTACCTTTTTAACCGCATAGGCTGGGGGGCGGTCTAGGGTGCTTAAATCCACTCTTAGAGGCTTTATTTTTTTTAGAGCCTTATTCAGTGCTTTAAATTCAGCTTCATTATCGTTAAGGTCCTTAACAACAAGGATTTCCATAATCAAAGCTCCCTTAAACTGCACTCTAAATTCTGCCATTTTTTCTATCATTTTTTCCAAATCTATGCTCTTTAAAGCCCTATCAATGCGGTAAAAAGTTTTGGCTATGGCACTATCTAGACTGAATTTAACAACATCTAAATTAAGCAAAGCCTTAAATTTATCTTGATTTAACACCGCTGTGCCGTTGCTTAGAATGAGTAATTTTTTACCCTTAGCTAGCTTGCGTAAGGAGGTTATTAATTCATCTAAATAAGGATAAAGGCTAGGTTCTCCATTGGCTGTAAGTGTAAGAAAGTCAAAGGCTATATTTTTTTTAAGCACCGCTTCTACTTCGCTTAAAATTTGCTCAACACCAATGACTTCATCTTGTTTTTCTTGAGTTTTTTTAGCTTCAAGCTCACAATAAACACAATCAAAATTGCATTGTTTTTTGCTAGGACTTAAATCTATGCCTAAAGACCTTCCAAAGCGTCTTGAGCTTACAGGTCCAAAGAGAATTTTCATCTAGCTGAGCTTTCTTTTACAAGCTTGATAAAATATTTTGCATTTTCAACAGGAATATCGGGCAAAATTCCGTGTCCTAGGTTGAAAATATGGGCTTTATCTTGCATAATTTTTAAGATTTTTTCCACAGCTTCTTTAATGGCGTTTTTATTATAAAGTCTGCAAGGCTCCATATTGCCTTGAAGGGTGTATTTATGGGCTAATTTATCGCGTGCTAACTCAAGTGGAGTGCTCCAATCTACCCCAAAAACATCAAAATTTCCACCTATTTTATCCAAATAAGCACTAATGCCTTTAGGAAATAAAATCACGGGTATATTAGGGTATTTATCCTTAATAAAATTAGAGATTTCTAGCATATAATTAAAAGAAAATTCAAAGAATTTATCATATTCTAAAGCACTTGCCCAACTATCAAAAATTTGCACAGCATTAGCACCCGCTTTGATTTGCTCTTCTAAATAAAGCTTTAAAACCCCGGTAAGTTTGTTTAGAATTTTGTGTAAAAGTTCTGGATTTTGATAAAGCATTTTTTTGCATTTTGCGTAATTTTTGCTGCCACTTCCTTCTATCATATAAGTAGCTATGGTCCAAGGACTTCCGCAAAAGCCTATTAAAGCTTTATTTTGAGATAATTTTTCCCTAGTAAGCTTTAGGGCATCATAGACATAAGATAATTTTTTATAAGCTCTGTAATCATCAAGTTTTTCTAAGTCTTCTAAGCTTGTAATAGGATTATCAAAAACAGGTCCTTCTCCTTTTTCAAAACGCAAATTCATACCCATTTCAAGCGGAACAACTAAAATATCTGAAAAAATAATTGCCGCATCAACATCTAAAATATCAACAGGCTGTAAAGAAACTTGCGAAGCCTTTTTGTAGTCTTTGCATAAAGAGAGAAAATCCCCCGCTTGTTTTCTTACTTCCATATATTCGCTCAAATACCTTCCTGCTTGACGCATCATCCAAATAGGAGTATAGGGTGTGGGTTTTTTAAAGCAAGCATCGATAAAAATCATTATTGTCCTTTTACCCCATTTCCCGCATCAATTGTAGCAAAAAGCTTGTTAAGCAAGGTCTCTTCGTTTTTTTTGTATGTATCTTCTCTCATTTTTTGCCAAGCATAAGTTCTAAAGTCTTCCCTAACAGCACTAAGATTTAAATCTTCATTGCTAAAATTATCCTGACTTATTTTTTCTTCTTTGTTTTTCACTTCGTTTAAGGCTGCTTGAAATTCGTCCGCTGAAGTGTTTTTTTCTTTAAGCTTGGTGCTAAAGACTGGGTTTGATGTTTTTTGAGTTTGTTCAACTAGCATTTTTTCTCCTTTGTTTGATTTGATTTAAAATAAGCAATTTCTATTCCATTTTTTAGGTTTTTGCCTTTTTTCGATTCAATTTTTGATAATTTATCTTATCTTTTGCAAAAAGTAGGGTTAAAATCAAAGCAGGACTTAAAAACAAAGCCGCAAAAATAGCATTAAATTCCACTCCAAAAGAGCTCAAAACCAACCCGCCAAAAAAACTAGCTAAGGCTATGCCTACATTAAAGGCGGCTTCATTGACGCTTATAGTGCTATCGATGAAGCTAAAGCTGTGTCTTTTAGCCTTAGCAAGGCTTAGAATTTTAAGTGCTGAAATAGCCGAAAAACCAAAAAATCCCACAAAGGCTAGGTTAATGACTATTAAAACTTTTGAATTCATAGTGATAAAAACGCACAAAAAGCTAAGAATTTCAGCACTTAAAATCACCCTTAAAGACATTATAGCACCGAATTTTTCGACCATTTTTCCGCCCCATAAATTTCCAAAAATCGCACAAATTCCATATAAAAGCAAGATAGCAGCACTATCTTGCACCCTAAAACCACTCACATTAACAAGCAGTTCTTGGACATAAGTATAAAGTGCAAACATCGCCCCACAAGAGCAAATGGTGATAATGTAAGTTTTAAGCAGATTAGGATGAGAAAAGGCAGGTATAAGGCTTTTTAGGCTAGTAGGACTAGGATTCATAGTTCTTGGCATCATATAAAAAATTCCTAAAAATGCAGCTAGAGCGATGAAAAAAATCAGCAAAAATATAAATTTAAAGCCAAAATAATGCCCTATAAAGCTACCAAGCGGAACGCCTGTAACTAGTGCCACAGTAAGCCCTGTAAAGAGTATGGCTAGAGCATAGGAGCGTTTATGGCTAGGCACTATGATATTTATAGCCAAAGTTGAGATGACAAAAAACACCCCGTGTCCCATACCTGCGATAAAACGCGCTAGGGCTGTTAGGGCGAAATTATCGCTAAAAAAGATGAGTAAATTCGCTAAGGCAAAAACGCCTAAATTGATTAAAAGCTGGGTGTGGCGGTAAAAATGGCTAAGGGGTATGGTAGCAAGGGGTGCGCCTATGACAACGCCAATGGCATAAAGTGTAGTGAGATAACCCGCACTCTTCGCACTCACACCAAAATAATTTTGCACATCGACTAAAACTCCTGCCATCACAAATTCCGTAACACCTAAGGCAAAGGCACTAAGAGCCAAAGCAAAAACCGCTTTTTTGTAATTTTCCATTTTTATCCTTTTTAAATATTTTTAAGTTTGATTGAATTTAAATTTTGTGGAGTGGGCTAGGGGGGGGGGATTTGTCATTTTTAGGGCAAAACGCACGGCTTCTAAATAGCTTTTCGTGCTGATTTTAGCATTTTTATAAGCCTTGTCAAAGGCTGTGCCGTGATCTACACTGGTGCGAATGATGGGTAAATTTAAGCTTACATTAATGCTCTTTTCAAAATACAAAGCCTTAAGCGGTGCTAGGGCTAGGTCGTGATACATCGCTACAAGCCGTTTGCAATTTTTTAAAGAAGTCTTGGTAAAGGCGGTATCGGCGATTAAAATTTCACTCAAATAGGGTTTATCTGCCTTAAAGGCTAAAAGCAAGGCTTGGGCGATTTTTTCATCCTTTAAAGCTCTTTCTAAAAGGCTTTTAAAAGGGAGTTTAAGCTCAGTTAAAAAGGCATTTTGCACGCTTTTTTTAGAGCGAAGAAAGGCTAAAAAGGCATTAGCAAAATCAAGAGCTTTTTGCATAATTTTTTCTTCCTTGCCCCCTATAACTCCATAATCTGAAGCGTGAGGATTAAAGCCTAAAAGTCCTATTTTTTTAAAGCCACTTTGCAAGTGAAAATGAATCAAAAAACGACTCAAAGCTTTAAATTCAATGCGTTTTGAAACGCTATTTAAAGGAATATGCTCGGTAAAAAGTCCCACAAAAAGCTCTTTACAACCTAGCATCATAATGGCTTCTTTTTTGAAAAAATGCCCCAAAAAATGCGTATGTCCCTTAAAAGCTACTCCACCAAGCTGCCAAGCTTTTTTGTGTATGGGTAGGGTAATAAGAGCGTTTGCGTGACAAGTTGCTACAAAATGCGTTGCCGCTTCAAAGCTTAAAAAAGCATAAAGACCGCTTTTAGCGTCTATTTTTCCTGCTTTGATGTCAAAATCATTTTCCACTTCAAAGGATAGGGGGGCGTTAAATTCAAAGACTTTGGGGCGGATTTCTTTAAAAGCGTAGTTTAAAGAGCGTTTAAAAAAAACTAAATTCGCATTTTCAAGCTCTAAATTCAAAAGCCTTAAGCCCTGATGGAGTAAATTTTCGTGTAAAAAATAATAAGGCTCACAGCTCTTACAAAGCTCTTTATGGGAACGCACCAAAAGCTCAAGCCCTATGCCGTTAATATCGCCTATGCTAATAGCTAGTTTTTTCATCTTTTAAGCAGCTCTTTCATCTCTAAGATAGCCTTGCTAAGTCCTACAAAAATAGCTCTTGCTACTATGCTTTGTCCTATGTTTAATTCACAAATTTCTTGGATTTTTACAATTTGTTTTACATTTTTGTAATTTAGCCCGTGTCCTGCGGCGACTTTTAGTCCTAAATTCACTCCTTTTTTAGCACAAAATTCAAGCCTAGCTAGTTCTTCGGCTAATTTTTCTTCAAGCTCTTTTTTGCTTAAATTAAATTCTTTTAATGCAAAGGCAGTATGAGAGATATTGCTAAAAAGAGCGTTGTGTAAATTGGCATAAACTCCTGTGTGAAGCTCTATAAAATCGGCTTTTAATTCGTGAGCTTTTTCTATGTCTTCTAAGCTGGGATTTATAAAAAGCGAAACTTCGATATTGGCATTTTGAAGCCTTTCTATACTTGGTTTAAGTGCGGCGTGATTAAGATTAAGCCCCCCTTCTGTGGTAAGTTCTTCTCTTTTTTCAGGCACTAAGCTAACGCGGTGGGGTTTTAGTCTTAAGGCTAAATTTAAAATTTCTTCATTGCAAGCGCATTCTAGATTAACAGGACTTTTGCAAAAGCGTAGTATGTTTTCTAAATCAAAATCTTGAGCGTGGCGGCGGTCCTCTCGTATGTGTAGGGTGATTTGGTCGCCAAATTGGGCTGCTATAAAAGCAGCTTCTAAAAGCTCAGGGTCATTGACCTTCCTTGCTTGTCTTAAGATTGCGATGTGGTCTATATTTACACCTAAAAGCATATTTTTCCTTTAGAATTTTTTCGCTATTATACTACAAAACACATAAGGAAAACGATGTTAGGAATTGATTTGGGCTCAAATACTTTAAGAGCGGTGCAAATGGATGAGAAGTTGAATAAATTAAAAGAATATGAATTTATCATTGGTGCGGCAAGGGGGCTAAATCACAGCGGGGATATTTCTAAAGGAGCCATACGAAGATTAAAAGAAGCTTTTGGTGTTTTGGCTAGGGAGCAAGATTTAAGCAAAGCAAGAGCCGTAGCCACAGCGGCTTTTAGAAAGGCTAGCAATACAAATGCGATTTTTGCTGAGTTAAAAAAAGAATTTGGGATTAAAATCGAGCTTATAAGTGCTAAGAGTGAGGCAAGGCTTAGTGTTTTGGGTATGCAAATGGGCTTAAAAAGGCTGAAAATTTGGGGAGAGTTTGCGTATTGTGATTTGGGTGGGGCTTCTTGTGAGCTTTCTTTTGGGAAAAGTTTTAAAAGTTTTGATTTTGGCATCATTAGTTTTTATGAAAAAAATGAGCGTTATCCTTCCAAAAATCCTAGCTCTTATAAGAAAATTTTAAAAAAATATCCTCAATTTATCGCAAAAATCAAGGACAAAAAACTTAAAATTCATTTTTTAATCACAAATCCTTGCTTAAAAAATTTAGCTTTTAAAGCCTTTGATGAGGTAGAGAATATAAAAAAAGAACTCAAGCGTTTGGGGGTTAAGATAGTGGTTTTAAACTCAGGGGTTCCTACAACTCTTAGTGCTTTAAAGCAAAATTTAAGCTATGAAAAATACGAGGCAGCTAAGGTCAATGGTAAAAGGCTTTGTTCTAGGGATTTTTTACATTATGCTATGAAGCTTTTTTATATGAATGAGAGTAAAGCCATAAAAGAAGTGGGTAAAATGCGAAAGAATTATTTAAGTGCAGGTTGTTTGCTTTTTTATGCTTTGTTTGACAAACAGAGACTTTTGGTGATGGATGAAGGTTTAAGAGAAGGGCTTTGTTTGGCAAGTGCTAAAAATATAAGCTTTTAGCCCTTTTGAAATTCAAAAAAGTGGAATTTTTCATCGAAATTAAAAAACAAAATTTTACTTTGCCTAAGGAAATTCTCATAGCTTTTTAAATTCTTGTTTTTTGTGTATTCTAATAATTTTTCAAAACCAAAATCAATCAAAGCCTTGCTTTGTTTTTCAAAGGCTAAAAGTTTAAAATCAAGCTCCTTTATAAGCTGTTTAATATGGGTAAAATTTACATTATAAGTCAAATCACTCTTGCCAAAAAAATCCTTCAAAGACACTTCAAAGGGGCTAAAAACTTCGTGTTTTTTATAAATTCTTAGGCTAAATTGTTGTGGGTTTAAAAGCCCATAATCAAAAGCCGCAAAGACAAATTTTTCACAAGCAAGATTAAGCTCATTAAAAAAAAGTTTAAGCTGGGGAGAATATTCTCCTTTTGTAAGCCCTAAGCGATTACATTCTTCAAAAAGCTTTTTATCTATGGGCTTAAAAAACATTTTAAAATTCTCAACAAAAGCCATTTTATCCCCATCAATCAGCTCACAAGCAAAGCTATCAAAAAGCTCATTGCAGAAGAAAAAGGCGTTTTTAAAATGGCATTCTTTTAAGCTAGTTTTGTGGCTAAATTCCACTCCTTCTAAGTTCTTTTTTTGCAAGGCTCTTAATTTCTCGTGTGGTTCTATGATAAAAAAAGAAAGAGAAGAAAAAATTTCAGGTCTAAAATCAAGCAAGGCAGATAAAAAATCACGGCTTAAGTAGCCTTCATTAGCTCCTATTTCTACAATTTGCACGGGTAGGGATAGGATTTTTTCATCGATTAGGGTTAAAAAATGTTTTGCCAAAAGCGTTCCAAAAAGATTTCCCACACTCACAGCAGTGAAAAAATCCCCACTCTTACCTATATTTACAGCGTTTTTATAGTAATTTTCAACCAACCAAGAATGAGAAAATTCGCTAAATTTCATTGAAAAAGGGCGTTAAATTTAGTGATAAAGTCTAAGGGGTCAATTTGCTTGCCACCCGCAAAAATTCCAAAATGCAAATGCGGTCCGCTTACTCTGCCTGTGGCTCCGCTAAGTCCTAGAATTTGACCCTTTTGAACCCTTTGTCCTACTTTGACATCAATTTTTGAAAGATGATAATACTGCGAGTAAATGCCAAAGCCGTGGTCGATTATCACTGAATTTCCTGCAAAATAGCGATTTTTTGCGATTTTCACTATGCCTGAATTTGCGGCTTTAATGGGTGTTCCACTAGCTGCTCTAAAGTCTGTTCCGCTATGATAACTCGCTACTTTTTCATTAAAAGTTCTTGCCTTACCAAAATCACTTGTGATAAAAGAATTTAAAGGCACATTGAAAGCACCCTTAAATAAAGCTTGCGGAGTGTAAGAACTATAAAGCTCATTGGCTTCTTTTAATTCTTTAGCAATGCGTTCTTGCACTGCTTTGGGTGGAAAAATTTTTTTGTTTTCAACATTTAATTTTTCACTTTTATAATTACCCTCTAAAGTTTTTATAAAAATTTCTTCTTTTTTATCTTTGTAAAATAGGCTAAGTTTGGTATTTTGCGGGGGATTTTTATAGGGCAAAGAAAAGATGGCTATAATTTTTTCTTTGTTTTTAGGGTGGGTAAAAGTAGGGATGTTTTTATCCTTATTTTTTAAGGCTAGAAAATCTTTCTTATCTAGCTCTAAAAATAAGGCTTGACCTTTGACAAGTTCTAAATTTTGAGTGCCAAAAAGCCCAAGAGTAAGGCTTAAAAAAAGCCAAAAAGCTTTCATAGGCTCAACTCTTTAATATCAGCAATCTTTAAAAACTCTGCGTAAATTTCATAAACTAGAGCCTGACGGTTGTTTTTAAGTTTTTCATCATCGGCATTTATCATCACCTTATCAAAAAATTCATCAATAAAGGGCTTGAGTGCGAAAAGATTTTCAAGCTTTTCTTCTAAGCAAGGGGTTTTGATTTTTTCCTTAAAAGCTTTGTAAAGTTTGCTTTCTTCTTCTTGAGTAAAAAGTGCTTCATCGACCTTGTGAGTTGTTTTGTTAGCGATATTAGCCAGTCTTTTAAAGGTGGCAAAATTTTCACTAAAATTATCTTTTTTGCTAAGTTTTATAAGGGCATTGACGCTTTGATTGATGTGAATAAGGTCTGTGTTTTTGGAGCTTAAAACCGCTTTGATAAAAGAGGCATTTACCTCATAAAGGGTGTATAATCTTTCAAAAATAAAATCTTTCAAAGCTTGTATATCAAAGCTTTTATAAAGGCTTGAAAGTTTTTCTAGCAAGGCTTTAATATCGCATTTTTTGTTTAAATTTAAAATGATTTTTATGATTCCATTTGCAGAGCGTCTTAGGGCGTAAGGGTCTTTTGTCCCGCTTGGAATTTTTCCTATGCTAAAAAGCCCCATAAGAGTGTCAAGCTTGTTCGCAAGGGCTACTATGCTTGAAAATTCTGTGCTTGGAAGTGGGGCTTGTTCTGCGTTGGGTAGGTATTGTTCTTTTATGGCTAAACAAATTTCAGGTTCAAAGCCCATTTTTTGAGCGTAATAGCTCCCCATAATGCCTTGTAAATTCGTAAATTCATAAACCATTTGCGTCCCTAAGTCCGCCTTAGCAAATTGAGTGGCTTTAGAAATATTTTTTATATCCTTATTTTCAAAAAGCTCACATAAAAACTCTGCGATTTTAAGTTCTCTTAAGCTTTTATCTTGCATTGTGCCTAAGCCTTCCATATAGGTCATTTTGGCAAGTTTTTCAGGCTTTAAGCCACTTTGTAAATCATTTTGATAAAAAAACATAGCATCGCTTAATCTTGCTCGTAAAACCCTTTCATTTCCGTGTATGATTTTTGAGTAGTCTTTGCATACTGCATTGCTTACTAAGATAAAATGATTGCTTAAAGCTTTGTTATTAAAAACGGCAAAATAGCGTTGATTTTCTCTCATAGAAGTGATAATTACCTCGCTAGGAAGTTCTAAAAATTCTTCTTCAAAACTCCCTAAAAGTGCATTAGGATATTCTGTGATGGCAACTACTTCGGCTAAAAGCTCTTCATCTTCTGTAATTTGTATATTGTTTTGTTTTTCTAGTTCTTTAAATTGTTTGAGAATTTTTTCTTTTCTTTTGAGTGGGTCTAAAATGATGTAATTTTTCTCCAAGAGTTCAAAATATTCTTGTGCATTATTAAAATCCTTTAAATCATAGCTCACGCTTCTATGCACGAAGGTTTTTTTAGCACTTTTAACTCCATAAGCTTCAAAAGCGATTAAATCATTATTTAAAATACAAGTTAAAGAGCGGATAGCACGGATAAATTCGAAAGAATTCGCCCCCCAACGCATACTTTTGCCAAAACTAAGATTTTTTAGAACTTTCTTTATCATTTCACCCAAAAGCTCTTGGCTTCGCAAACCTTTAATGGCTTTTTGATGGTATAAAACTTCTTTGCCTTTGATTTGCTTAAAACCAAGTTCGCTTTCATCAATACCTGCTTTTTGCAAAAAACTTAATCCTGCTGGAGTTAAAATTCCGTCTTTATACGCGACATTTTTGGGCGCTCCTACAAACTCAGCAAAGCTATCTTCTTGCTTTAAGGGGAAATTCTTGTGGAAAAAAACCAAACGGCGTGGAGTGTAATAAAAGCTAAAATCACTTTTTAAGCGATATTCTTCTAAAATACTTTTCCATTTTTTTTCTATGTTCGCTAACTCTTTTAATAAAGCAATAGCGGGTAATTCTTCTGTGCCGATTTCTATTAATAATTCACTCATTATTTACTCTTTTAAAAATTGATTTGTCATTTTAGCTTAAGTTCATTAAAAAACTTATAAATATTTTTCTAAAAAGCCCTTAAGTTCATTTGCATTGCTAAATTCATTAGCTTTTAAGGAAGTGGTGGCATACCATTTAGCGTGAAAATAGGGCAAATTAGCGTTTTTGGCAGCTTCTTCATCCTTTTGGCTATCGCCTATAAAAAGGCTTGTTTCATAGGGTGCTTCGCTTTTTAAAAGCTTTAGCATCATAGGATGGGGCTTGGGTTCTATGCCTACTTGCACACCTAGAATTTTATCAAAATAGCTCTTAATATCTTGTTTTTCTAGTATGCGAGTAAGAGAGCTTTGAGGTGCGTTTGTAGCTATGGCTAAAAAGCATTGCTTTGCCTTTAAAAAATCCAAAAGTTCTCTCACGCCTTCAAATAAAATCACGCTTTTTTCATAATGCTTTACAAAATATTTTTCAAAGCCTTCTTTGAAGGTAGAATGATGAAAATCATCTATATTATAAAGTTCTTTTGCCCAGTTTATATGAGGCGTGTTGATGGTTTGCATAATCACTTCTCTTGAAAGTGGAGCCAAATTTAAATTCTCTCTTATCTCATTAACCGCACAAGAAATAGCATTGGCACTATCGATTAAAGTCCCATCCATATCAAAAAATACATTTATCATTCATAATCCTTTAAGTAATTTTTATGTTTTTCTTTTTTTTCACCTTGTTTTTTTTGCTTATCCAAAGCGTTAGCAAGAGCTAAAAGTTCGTTTTTTTCTTTGGAAAAATTAAGACAGGCATTGACAAAAAATTCAAGATTTTTTGCGTAAGTGGAATTAAGTATTACGGCGGGGTCTTTTTCAAAAAATTTAGCATTTTTTAGCATTCTTTCTTCAAATTTAGCCTTATTAAAATCTTCTCTTTTAAGTGCAGACTTAGCCGCACTAAAAAATTTCTCAAGCTTTCTTAGATACTTTATGCGTAAGGCTTTTTCTTCGTTTTTTGTCAAAATTTTTCCTTAGGTATTTTTATGAATTCTGCATTCTAGGGCTTCTTGGACTAAATTTCTTGCGATAACTTTTTCAGAGCGGACTATGCGTATGTTTTCATCTATACTAGAAAAAAGCAACTTTTTTAAAGTCCCACTAACGTGGATTATCGTATCTATGGGCTTTGGATAATTAGCTAGAATTTGACAAAGCATTTCAAGTTTGGCTTCATTAGTAACCGTGATGATGGCTACGGCACATTCTTCTATATTGGCGATTTTTAAGGTTTCTTCTTGAGCAGCATTAGCAAAAACAACATTTTCTCCGCGACTTACTCCAAGTTCTACTAAATTTAAATCGCTTTCTAAAACTAAATAAGGCACACCCGTATTTTTTATTTTTTGCACCACTTCTTGCCCTAAGCGTCCATAGCCAAAGATAACAAGATGGTCTTTTAATTTAATATTTTTGTCAATATTTTGCGGGGTGTCAGTGTTAAGGGTCATATCTTCTACGACATTGGTTATTTTTCTTATGTTGTTTAAAATAAAAGGCGTGATAATCATCGTTAGAATAGATACTACGATTAAAATTTGAGAAGTTTTAATATCTAGCATATTTTTTGCTTGTAAAAGTGCAAAAATTGCTAGTGCAAATTCTCCTATTTGTGCTATAGAAAAGGCGGTTTTTAGTGCCACTCTTTTTTTGGTATAAAGAAATAAAAAACCAAAAACGATTCCAAATTTTAAAGCCATTACAAGAAGGGTTAAGGCTAGGATTAAAAACCAATTTTGTGCTACAACATCAAGTTGAATTTGCATACCCACAGTGATAAAAAAAAGTCCCAAAAGCAAGTCTCTAAAAGGGATTAAGTCCGCTTCGATTTTATGTTTATATTTTGTTTCTGCTATCAAAGCACCTGCTATAAAAGCCCCTAAAGAATAAGAAAATCCAAAATAATTTGCTAAAAAACTTGCTCCAATAACCATAAATAAAACAGTGCTGATAAAAATTTCTTGCGAAGAAGTATGGATAATAAGTCTAAAAATTCTATCTACTAAATACTTACCTATGAAAAATAATAAAGTGATTAAAATAAGTGCTGAGATAAGCGTAGTGAAAAGAAGTTTTTCTATGTTTTGATTATTAGATGAAAAGATATCTACAAGTAAAAGCAAAGGAATAACAGCTATATCTTGAAAAAGCAAAATACCTAGAGCTTTTCTGCCATATTGTTCATTTATATCACCATTATCATTTAAAATTTTAAGCACTACTGCAGTTGATGAAAGTGCTAATGCAAAACCTACTATGGTGGCACTTTTATCCCCAAGTCCTAAAATTCCTATGGCAAGTAGCATAAAAACAAAGCCACAAGTAAGCATTTGTAAAGAGCCATTTAAAAAAACTTCTTGTTTCATTGCCATAAGGTGTTTAAAAGAAAATTCAAGTCCTATAGTAAACATCAAAAATACTATTCCAAATTCAGCTATATGGATAATTTCGCCTTTGCCGCTTAAATGATAAATTTCGGAAATAATTTCTCCAGCAGCTATATATCCTATGATAGTTGGAATTTCAAATTTTTTGAATATAACATTTAAAACAATAGCTATAGCGGCAGTGATTAAAAAAATTTCTAAAAAATTATCCATTCTTTTTTATTTTTTCTCATAAAAAATCAAATCAAAGCTATTTTTGTGTTTAACCACAGCCTTTGAATTGCCACCATTGCTTTTTTTATCAAGCTCTAAACGCAGTTCATCGATTAAAGTTTCAAATTCGTGGAGTTGGTTTTTTAGTTTTAAAATCACATCCACTCCAGCCAAATTAATACCCATATCCCTAGTAAGTCTTAATATAAGCTTAATCCTATCAATATCCCTTTGAGAATACAGCCTGATTTTACCATCTGTGCGGTTAGGCTCTATCAAACCTTCTCTTTCGTATTGCCTTAGGGTTTGAGGATGTATGCTTAAAACCTTAGCGACCACACTGATTAAATATACAGGTTCATCATAATGGTGTTCCATTTTTACTCCTTTTTAAGGTAATTTTTCTTTTAAGAGTTCTATAAATTTTTCATCAAAACTTTCTAAATTAGGCAAAATGACATTTAAAATTAAATACATATCCCCATAAATTCCGCTTTTGCGGTTTTGCACCCCATAACCTTTGATACGAATTTTTTGCCCATTTTTCGAGTTGGGTGCTATGCTTGTAGTGGCTTCTTTCTTGCCTTCTTTTAAGGTATTTATGGTGATTTTACCACCAAAAAGAGCGGTTTTTAAAGAAATATCAACCTTTTGATACAAATCATCATCTTCTCTTGTGTAAATAGGACTTTCTTCAATTTTTACAGCGACAATCAAGTCCCCACGCCTCCCATTATGACTCATTTTGCCTTTGTTAGGAACTCTTAATTTTTCTCCGTCTTTAATGCCGTGGGGAATTTTTTTAATTTTGATAGTTTCTCCTCTGAAATTAAAGCTATATTCCCCGCCTAAAACAGCCTTTTCAAAGGGTATGCTAAGTTCTGAGTGCAGGTCTAAATCTTCTTCTTCAAAAAAACCCCTTGAAGAAAAGCCATTAAAACGATTTTGAGAACCGCCCTGTCTAAAGTTTCTTTCAAAGCCACCCCCAAAACCCCCGCTAAATAAATTATTGAGTATATCATTAATATCCACCCCACCTGCATTTCTTGAAAAATCGTGAAAGCTTTGTCCGCCGAACATAGAGTCGCCATATTGGTCATATTGAGCGCGTTTTTTTTCATCGCTTAGAATTTCATAAGCGGCGGTGATTTCTTTGAATTTTTCTTCCGCACCTTTTTCTTTGTTGATGTCAGGGTGGTATTTTCTAGCCAAACGCCGATACGCTTTTTTAATCTCATCGCCACTGGCATTTTTACTCACTCCAAGAGTTTCGTATAAACTATTCATCTTATAATCCTTACTTGTATTCTTTAAAAATTTCGAAAAAATTTTACTTGTTATAAAGGTTTGGATTATAACATAAACTTTAGCCTAAGTCAATCAAGTTTTATAAATTTTTATCACTCAAGGTTTTATTTACAATTTTTTAAATTTTGAGTTTTATACTATGAACTTAGTAAAATATTTTACAAAATCATTTTTGAAAAAGGAAATAAAATGAAAAAAATTTTTTTATCATTAAGTTTGGCAAGTGCTTTATTTGCCGCAAATGTAAATTTTAGCGAGGCGAATGAAACAAGCACTCGTCTAAGTCCAGCTGAGACTAATGCGGTGCTTTCTTATCACGATTCTATCAAAGATGCGAGAAAATCTGTTGTGAATATTTCTACTTCAAAAACCATTACAAGAGCAAATCGTCCAAGTGCTTTAGATGATTTTTTTAATGACCCTTATTTTAAGCAATTTTTTGATTTTGATTTTCCGCAAAGAAAAGGAAAAAGCGATAAGGAAGTGGTAAGTTCTTTAGGTTCGGGTGTGATTATCTCAAAAGATGGTTATATAGTTACTAATAATCATGTGGTCGATGATGCGGATACTATTGTGGTAAATTTACCCGGAAGTGATACAGAATACAAAGCAAAACTTATAGGCAAAGACCCAAAAACAGATTTGGCTGTGATTAAAATAGAAGCTAATAATCTTTTGGCTATTACTTTTACAAATTCAGATGATTTAATGGAAGGCGATGTGGTTTTTGCTCTTGGAAATCCTTTTGGTGTGGGTTTTAGTGTAACAAGTGGGATTATTTCGGCTTTAAATAAAGACAATATAGGTTTAAATCAGTATGAAAATTTTATACAAACGGACGCTTCTATTAATCCCGGAAATTCAGGCGGGGCTTTGGTTGATAGTCGTGGGTATTTAGTAGGGATTAACTCAGCCATTCTTTCTAGAGGAGGTGGAAATAATGGCATAGGCTTTGCCATACCTTCAAATATGGTTAAGGATATAGCCAAAAAACTTATAGAAAAAGGCAAGATTGATAGGGGATTTTTAGGCGTTACTATTGCGGCTTTACAGGGCGATACGAAAAAGGCTTATAAAAATCAAGAAGGAGCTTTGATTACCGATGTGCAAAAAGGTTCAAGTGCTGATGAAGCAGGGCTTAAGCGTGGGGATTTGGTAACTAAGGTAAATGATAAAATCATTAAGGGTCCAAATGATCTTAAAAACTACATAGGAACTTTAGAAATAGGGCAGAAAATTGCATTAAGCTATGAAAGAGATGGGGAAAATAAGCAGGTAAATTTCACGCTTAAAGGCGAAAAAGAAAATTCCAAAACTACACAAAATGATTTGATTGAAGGCTTAAATTTGAGCGATTTGGATTTAAGACTTAAGGAGCGTTTGCAAATTCCAAGAGATGTGAGCGGGGTTTTGGTCAATAGCGTTAAGGAAAAAAGTAAGGGAAAAAATTCAGGCTTTAAAGAAGGCGATATTATCATAGCTGTTGGGCAAAATGAAGTTAAAAATTTAAAAGATTTAGAACAGGCTTTAAAGCAAGCAAACAAAAAAGAATTTATTAAAGTTTGGGTATATAGAAATGGTTTTGCAAGCTTGCTTGTGCTTAAATAAAAATAACGAAAGGAGAAATTGCCTTTCGTTATAAATTTTAGTTTAAAATTAAAACCAAGTTTAAAATAAAGGAATACTATGACAAATATCCTTATGATAGAAGATGATTTAGAACTAGCCGAAATTACAGCAGAATATTTAGAAAAATTTGATATGAAGGTCGATATAGCTCACGAGCCTTATATAGGGCTTTCTAAGCTTGCTTTAAAAGAATATCAACTTATCATTTTAGACCTTTCTTTGCCCGGACTTGATGGGCTTGAGGTTTGTGAAGAAATTCGCAAAAAATACGATACGCCTATTATTATTTCAAGTGCGAGACACGATATTAGCGATAAGGTCAATGCTTTAGAGCTGGGTGCGGATGATTATTTGCCTAAGCCTTATAATCCTAAGGAGCTTCAAGCTAGAATTAAAAGTCATTTAAGACGCATTTCTAACACAAAAAGTGCCATAGCAAAAAGCGTAAAAGAACTTGTTTATGACCCTTATAAACACATTATTACTATGAAAGGGCAAGAGCTTACTTTAACCAATGCTGAATTTGATATTTTGAGCTATTTGATTAAAAAAGAAGGCGGGGTGGTGAGCCGTGAGGAGCTTGTGTATAATTGCTCTTCTATTAGCGAGGATAGTTCTAATAAAAGCATAGATGTTATCATCAGTAGAATTCGTCAAAAAATGGGCGATGACCCTAAAACTCCAAAATATATCCATTCTATCCGTGGAATAGGCTATAAACTCACTCAATGAATAAATCTTCGATTTTTTACACTATAACTTTTATTTTTATTTTTGCTGGAGTTAGTGTTATATTGGGCTTTTTGTGGCTTATAGAATACGACCAGCAAAATTACACAAGGGAATTAAATACAAAATATTCTCTCATAGCCAATGCCAGACTTTTAAATTTTGCAGGAGTGATTAGCGAAAGAGAATTTGAAGAGCAAACGAAAAATTATAATAAAATGGACGAAATTTCACAGCCCAAGCAAATCCGTAAAGTTCTTTTTAGGGGTGAGGTTTTAGCCAGAGTTGAAGTGAATAATGGTTTGATTGAAATTATTTCTTATGATAGGCAGGTGTATTTAAATATCATTTATGATGGTAAGGTTTATTTATACAAAGACCAAGATTATCAAACTTATAGATATTTTATTTTTAAAGCCATAGCTGTGGCTATGATTTGCATACTTGTGTTACTTTATATTTATATCTTTAAAAAATTAAAACCGCTTAAAAGACTTAAAAAACAAATCGATAAATTCGCACAAGGAAAACTAAGTGATATAGAAGATGTAAGCACGGGAGTGGATGAAATTTCACAAGTGAGTGAAGCTTTTTATCAAGCCATCGTTCAAATTCGCAAACTCAATCAATCGCGTCAATTTTTTTTAAGAAATATTATGCATGAGCTTAAAACGCCTATCACTAAGGGTCTTTTGACCTTAGAAATGATAGAAGATAATAAATATAAAGAGCGTTTAAATGGGGTTTTTACTAGGCTTGAAATTCTTATTAATGAATTTGCTGCTATTGAGCAAATCACTTCAGGAGCCGCCTTTATAAATAGAAAAAAATACAATCTTTTAGATGTTTTAGATGAGGCTAAAGAAATTGCAATGCGAGATGATAATAATATACGCATTTTTATGGAAGAAAGCTTTTTTGTCAATGTGGATTTTAAACTCTTTACTACGGCGATTAAAAATATGATAGATAACGGTATTAAGCATTCTGAAGATGGTTTTGTGGAAATCAATATTAGCGATGATTATATTTGTTTTAAAAATCGTGGTCCTGAGCTAAATAATACCTTAGAATACTATACTCAAGCTTTCACTCAAGGCTCAAAGCAAAAATCAAGTTTTGGACTGGGGCTTTATATAGTCAATACTATTTTAGAAACGCACGGAATGAAGCTTGATTATTTGTATGAAGAGGGGGTAAATTTGTTTTATTTTAGAAAGTTAAAAAGCGTTATTGTTAAAGAATAGCTTGATTTTATAAAAAATGTATTTTTATATAAAAATTCCTTGACAAAGTTTTTTAATTTTACTATAATCACATTTTGTTTTTGAATATTCCGGATTAGCTCAGCGGTAGAGTAGGCGGCTGTTAACCGCTTGGTCGTAGGTTCGAATCCTACATCCGGAGCCACAACTCCATTTTGTATTCATAAAGTATTTTAATTAAAATTTAAACGAGCCTTTATCACATTTTGTGATAAAGTTTTTTTATTCTGTTTTTTTGAGATTTTTAACAATTTTATCTATTTTTTTACTCGCCTTTTGATAATCCCCATCTTTGAGCTCTTCTAAAGCTTCAATGGCAAAATCAAAATCCCCAAATTCACTACTATTAGAATCTTCTTGAAGATTTTTAACAATTTTATCTATTTTTTTACTCGCCTTTTGATAATCCCCATCTTTGAGTTCTTCTAGGGCATTGACAGCAAAAGAAAAATCTTCGATTTCATTAAGATAAGCCTCTATTGCTTCTTTTACTATGGCTGATTTTGGTTTAGAAAGATTTTTGCTTAAATTATCTAAGCGTTCTTTGAGTTCTAAAGGCATTCTAAGGGAATAAGTTTTTACATTTTGTTTCATTTTTCATCCTTCTTATGAATGTTTTTTGTGAAATTTAATAGCTTGTTTGCAAGTTTTGCAAGTAAATTTACGACCTTGCAATTCTATTTTTTGATGAATGCTATAAGGAACATCGTGAAATTTATTTGGACAATTGCAAATGTAAAGATAAAATTGTGGGTATTCGTCATCTTCATCTTCTACTGCTTCAAAACTAACATCATCACCTTCATCTGTGGATAAAGAAGAGCTTCTCCATTTTTCAACTTTCATATCTTCATACAATATGTGTTCTAAAAGCCATTTTTTAGCCACTATATAAAGCTTTTCTTTAAGGTCATTGGTTGATTTGATATCTTTAATTAAATTAATCATAGTTTGGATAATTTCTTTGTGTATCTTACGATGTTCTTCAAAATTTGGATAGCCTATTAGCTGCATATATTTTTCTTCATCATTAAAATGGTCTTTCATATAGTTAAAAAATTCAGCCAAAAGCTCTTTTACTTCATTTTTGCTGACAGACCTATCCGATACAATTTCAACTTTTGCAGCAAGTTCAAAAAGTTTTTTGTGCTGTTCATCGATTTTGGCATTATGCACACTATAGCTATTATCCCATTTTGGAAGCATTTTCACTCCTTAAGGAAAAATTCATCTGTATTAAGGATTATAGATAAAAATAAATTAAATAAAAATGAAATTTTATTAAATATTTGACAAGAATTTCGATACAATGACACGCAAGAGATTGGAAATTTAAAAAAAGTGTGAAATATGGCGGCTAAAATTTTACTTTTAGAAGATGATTTGAGTTTGAGTGAAATTATTGAAGAATTTTTGAGTGATGAAGGATATGAAGTGTCTTTGTGTGATAACGCACAAGAAGCTTTAAATTTGGCTTATGAAAAGCATTTTGATATTTGGATTTTGGATGTGAAAGTGCCTTTAGGAGATGGGTTTTCTTTGCTTAAAGAATTGCGAAAAAGCGGAAAACAAAGTCCGGCGATTTTTATGACTTCTTTAAATACGACAGCCGACTTAAAAGAAGGTTTTGAAGCGGGTTGTGATGATTATATCAAAAAACCTTTTGAACTTGCTGAACTTTCTATTCGTGTTAAAGCTTTGCTTAAAAGGGCTTTTTCTCATAAAAATGAAGATTTTGAAGATTTAGGCGATGGATTTAGATTTGAATTTACCTCGCAAATTCTTTATTGTAATGATAAGGCTTTAGCTTTGCCAAGCAAAGAGCTTAGGCTTTTGTCTTTGTTGCTTAAAAATAAAAATAATTTTTTAAGCGTAGAGAGAATTTTTGAAGAACTTTGGGATTACGATGAAGAGCCTAGTGAGCTGAGTTTAAGGGCTTATGTGAAAAATTTACGCAAGATTTTAGGGAAAGAAAAAATTATCAATCAAAGGGGTAGGGGATATTGCTATGGCTAAAAAGGTCATCAGGCAAATTTTACTCATTTACCTAACAACCACAGGTATTTTTTTGACTATTTTTTTTGCGTTATGGTATCAAAAATTATACGAAGAATTGATTATTTTAAAAGGAGTTTCTTTAAGAGAAAATCATAGAAATATTGTCATAAGCATTGTAAATTCCCGCTTTACTCCTATAAAGCTTAGTGCCAAAAGTATCGCTCAAAGCACTTCTTTGAAATTTGCCATATTTGATGCTAAAAAGATTATTTTTAGCAATATAGATTTTGACCCAAGAAAAGCACAGATAGAACTTAAGGGCAGGGGGATTTATGATGATAAGGTTTTTCTTCTTGCTCCTATGAGAACGGATTATTATTTTTTAAGACATAGTGGCAATGAAGAAGCAAGAGTTAATGATGGTTTGCAAATTTTAATACAAGGCGAAGACCTTAGCGGGGAGCTTTTTTGGATTAGGATGAAGGTTTTTGGCTTTGCGATTATGGCATTTTGCGGATTGGCTTTCATCGCTTATATTTTGGTAAAAATTGCCTTAAAACCCTTAGAAGATAAAATCATTACCCTTAACCGCTTTATCAAAGATTCAACGCATGAGCTAAATACTCCATTGAGTGTTATTTTAATGAGTATAGAGCAACTTGAGAAGCAAAATTTGGGAAATAATGCTAAATTTATAAGGATAAAACTTGCCGCAAAAAGCTTGTCTGGAGTGTATTCTGACCTTGTTTTTTATAATTTTCCTAATACCTTAGAAGCTAAAAGTCAAGAGCTTGATTTAAAATGCCTGCTAGAAGAAAGATTAGAATATTTTAAGCTTTTTTTTGAGCAAAAGAAAATCGCTTTAAGGCTTGATTTGTGTAAGGTGGATATTTTCGCACCTAAAAATCAAATTTCTAAATTAATAGACAATCTTTTAAGCAATGCAATCAAATATAATAAAAAAGGCGGAGAAATTGCTATAAAATTGCGAGAGAATTTTTTAAGCATTGCTGATACGGGTTGTGGAATTTCTAGCTCAAATTTAAAACATATTTTTGAACGCTATACTAGATTTAACAAGGAGCGGGGAGGTTTTGGCATAGGTCTTTCTTTGGTTAAAAAAATATGCGATGATAATGGTATTAAAATCACTTGCAAATCAGTGGAAAATCAAGGGAGTATTTTTGAGTTAAGCTGGAGTGCAAAGAAGATTTGAAAAAGGACAATAAAATTTTTGCATCCACTTGCTTGAAACTCTCTATAAACACTTTCTCATTTTATAATAGTTATTATCAATAAAAATTTATTTTTCTATAAAACAAATTTATTAGAAAAGCTTTATTATAGATATTTAATCTCATAAAATAAAATAAATTTTTGATAATTAATATTAAATTTATTAAATATAAAGTAGAATTTCACAATTTGCAAAGAAAGAAAATGAACCATGAAAAAAAGTTTGATTTATCTTATAGCTTTATGTTTGTCTTATACAGCTATGCAAGCTGTTTGTAAATATGCCGAAGAACAAAAAGAAGATAGGGCTGTGCCTATTGCTGCTTTAATAAGGCTTGGTATGGGTTATGGCATTTCGTATGCTAATGCACCAGGTGTTGCAGAGCAAACATACATAGGAAGACCACCTTGTAGGGGATGTCATTGACACACAATGATTTAAGCAATCTTTGTATCTTAATTTCACTTTTATTTTTAGAGTATATTTTGATAAATGCGAAGACTTTTAGGCAAATGACTCGCTTTGCAAATTTTTATGGCGTGATTATAGTATTGTCTTTTATCGTATCTTGGCAGATTTTTAATGCGTATTTTAATTTTCTTGTTTTTTTGATTTTATTTTTTGTATCTTATAAAATTTGGCAGTTTAAAAAGAAATAATCAGCAAGGAATTTGCTGATTATTCGTAGTAGGGCTTACATCATGCCGCCCATACCACCCATTCCTCCCATACCACTCATATCAGGCATAGCAGGTTTGTCTTCTTTGATTTCGCTAATGGTCGCTTCTGTGGTTAAAAGCATACTAGCTACTGAAACAGCGTTGAGTAGGGCTATTCTTTCTACTTTGACAGGGTCTATGATACCACTTTGTATCATATCTACATACTCGCCTTTTGCTGCGTCAAAGCCTATATTTTCATCCTTAGAATTCTCCACACCATTGACAACTACTCCTGCGTCAAATCCCGCATTTTCAGCGATTTGTCTTAAAGGCGCTCTTAAGGCTCTTTCCACAATCGCCGCACCTATGGCTTCATCGCCTTTTAAATCAAGTTTGATTTTTGATTTTGCTTTGATTAAAGCCGCACCGCCACCTATGACTATACCTTCTTCAACTGCTGCCTTAGTCGCACTTAAAGCATCATCAACGCGGTCTTTTTTCTCTTTCATTTCAGTTTCAGTTGCTGCACCTACCTTGATAAGAGCCACTCCGCCACTGAGTTTAGCTAGCCTTTCTTGAAGTTTTTCTCTATCATAATCTGAAGTTGTTTCAGCAATTTGAGCTTTGATTTGATTTACCCTAGCGTCTATGTTAGCTTTTTCGCCCGCACCATTGACTATGGTGGTGTTGTCTTTATCAATGATTACACTAGAAGCTTGTCCTAAATCTTGTATAGTCGCACTCTCAAGCGTTCTTCCAAGCTCTTCAGCTATCACTTCGCCCCCTGTTAAAATCGCTATATCTTCAAGCATAGCCTTTCTTCTATCGCCAAAACCCGGTGCTTTAACGGCTGAAATGTTTAGCACTCCACGCAATTTATTTACAACTAAGGTTGCAAGCGCTTCGCCTTCTATATCTTCAGCTATGATTAAGAGTGGTTTGCCTGTTTTTTGAATTTGTTCTAATACAGGTAATAAATCTTTTAAATTCGCAATTTTCTTATCAAAAAGCAGGATATAAGGATTTGAAAGTTCGGTAGTCATTTTTTCTGTATTGGTGATGAAATAAGGGCTTAAATAACCTCTGTCAAATTGCATACCTTCAACTACACTTAATTCATCATTGATAGATTTTGCTTCTTCAACCGTGATAACCCCATCTTTACCCACTTTTTCCATAGCATCAGCGATTAAACTGCCGATTTTTTCATCGGAATTTGCTGAAATTGTAGCAACTTGTGCGATTTCTTTTTTATCTTTTACTTCGCGAGAAAGCTTTTTAAGTTCCCCTACAATCGCTTCACAAGCCTTATCCATACCTCTTTTCACTTCGATAGGATTAGCTCCTGCTGTGATATTTCTTAAGCCTTCTTTAAAAATAGCGTGAGCCAAAACGGTCGCTGTGGTTGTGCCATCGCCTGCTTGGTCTGCTGTTTTGCTTGCAACTTCTCTTACAAGTGAAGCACCCATATTTTCAAGTCCATCTTTAAGCTCTACTTCTTTAGCCACACTCACGCCGTCTTTAGTGATAGAAGGAGCGCCAAAGCTTTTTTGGATTAAAACATTGCGTCCACGTGGTCCCATTGTAACCTTTACTGCATCGTTAAGTTTTTTAACACCTTCATAAAGTTTATTTCTTGCTTCATCTGAAAAAATAATTTCTTTTGCCATTTTTTATCCTTTTTTATTTTAAAATTCCTAAAATATCGTCTAAATTTAAAACCAAATACTCGCTATTGTCCAGTTTGATTTCCGTTCCGCCGTATTTAGCAAATACGATTTTATCTCCGTTAGCAATATCGCTCACTTCTTTGCTGACTGCTACGACTTCGCCCATTAAAGGTTTTTCTTTAGCATTATCTGGTATAATTATGCCCGAAGCTGTTGTTTTGGTTTCTTCTACGCGTTTTACTAAAACACGCTTTCCTAAAGGTTGAAAATTCATTTTGTCCATCCTTAAAAAATTGATTTGTTAGCACTCTTTAATTTAGAGTGATGAAATCATACTATAAAAAATGAATTTTGTCAATACTTTAAGTAAAAATATTTATAAAACTTTAGCTAAATAGACTAAAGTTTATTTATAAAATAAACTAAAGGATAAAAAATGAAAAAGTTTTTTTATGGTATCACGGCTTTTATTGCTCTGCTTTTAATTGCTCTTTATACCTTACTTTTTACAAGTTTTGGTAATGCTATGGTCGCAGATATTGCACAAAAAAAGCTTAAAGAAAACACAGGGCTTGATGTGAATATCACGCATTTTAATTTGCGTTTTTCAAGTCTTAATCTTAAGGCAAATCTTGCAAATATGGCTGATTTGAAGCTGGAGGGAAATTTAAGTCTTTTTAGGCTTGGTTTTGACTTGGATTATACCATCGCTTTAGACCAAAATTATGCTAAAAATTTGGGTTTAAATTTAAATCAAAACCTTGTTTTTAACGGCAAAATTCAAGGAAAAGCTAGTGATTTTGCATTGGACGGAAAGGGCTATTTATTTGGCTCGAATGTGCTTTTAAATGCTAGAATTTATGATTATTCTCCTATTGCTTTAAATTTAAATGCGAACGATATTCAAATTGCTGATTTGTTAGCGCTTTTTGGAAAAGGAACTTTGGCTAAGGGAACTTTGGATATAGCCAGTAAAATTTCAGCACAAGATTTAAAACCTGATGGAAATATTATCATAAAACTTGATACAAGTTATATCAACTATGAGCAAATAAAAAAAGATTTTTCTTTAGTTTTGCCTGAGAATTCCAATCCTAAGGCGGAAATTTTAGCCAATATTAAAAATGATAAAATTTATGCTATGAGTAAGATTTATAATGACTATCTTGTTTTACAAACTCAAAAAACTCTTTATGATATTCCCAAAAACGCTTTAAATACGGATTTTAATTTAAACATCCCTTCTCTTGCAAAGCTTGAAAAGCTTACAAAAACTAGATTAAATGGGAGTTTGGGTGTAAGTGGCGAAACTAGTATTGTAAATAATATTTTAACAAGTTTAAATGCTCAAATCATAGGACTTGGCGGGGAGGTAAAGGCTAACTTAGCTAATAATAAGCTTTTTGCAGATGTTAATAATGCAAGTTTAGAGAAAATATTAGCCCTTGCAGGATATGGAGGATTGATTAATGGCAACTTAAATGCCAAGCTTTCTAATGCGGATTTGGATTTTTCAAATTTTGATATTGAAGCTAAGATTAATAACGCAAAATTAAACACTAATGAGCTTAAAAAAATAGCTAAAATAGAGCTTCCAAATACAATTTTCACCCTTAATGCTAAGGCAAATGCCAAAAACAGCAATATTTCTTATAATGCCATCTTAGCTTCAAATTTGCTTAATATCAAAAAATTGAATGGAACTTATAATTTAAAAAATAGTGAGTTAAATGCAGATTTAAACGCTTTTATCGATGATTTATCCGCATTTAGTGCTATTGCTGGGCAGAATTTACAAGGCAAGGCAGAGCTTAATGCAAAAGCCCATATCTTAGACACTCAAATACAAAATTTAGACGCTAATGCAAAAATAGCAGATGGAACACTTAGAGCGATTTCAAAGGGTCAAAAGCTGGAATTAAACATTGATAAGCTCGATTTATCCAAGCTTTTTGTTATAGTGGGTATGCCAAATTATGCTAGCGGGATAATTAATGCTAAGGCTAACTTAGATAATATGGACTTTAATAAGCTCAATGGCAAGGTAAATTTACAGGCTAAGGGTATTTTAAATGCTTCGGTTTTAAGCAAAATATTGGATAAAAAATTCCCAGATAAAACAAATTATGATTTAAATGCTAAGGTTGATTTACAAAATAATATAGCTCAGTTTGAAACTAGCCTTCATTCTTCTTTAGCAAATCTTAATAGCCTTAAAGGAAGTTTTGATATTAATAAAAAGGTTTTAGATTCTGATTTTATCTTGGCTGTGAATGATTTTTCCAAATTAGGCTTTTTGCTAGATAGAAAGCTTAAGGGTAGGGCTGAATTTAATGGAAAAATAGGCTTTGATAAGAGTTTAAATGGGATTGTAAATAGCCCTAATTTATTTGAAGGAAAACTTAATAGCACACTTAAAGACAATCTTTTATTTGCCGAGTTAAGTGGGGTGGATTTAAGTAGCTTGGCTCAAGGTTTAGATTTTATGGATGTTTATCAAGGTAAGGCAGATGTGAAGGCAAATTATAATCTTTTAAGCGAAGAAGGAGAGGTAAATTTGGATATGAAAGAGGGTAAGTTAAAAGCTAATCTCATCACCAATGCTTTAAAAATTTTAACATTAAAAGATATTACAAATGATGTTTATCATACTGCTAATGCTAAGGCTTTGATTCAAAAAGAAAATATCAAACTTGACCTTAATATGCAAGCGGAGCGTTCTTATGTTTTAATTCAAGCGGGTGCTTTAAATTCTAAAAGCGGTGCTTTAAATTTACCTTTTGATATAAGGCTTGATAGGGCTAATTTTAAGGGAAGTATCACAGGAACTACGCAAAATCCTAAGGTTAATTTAAATGCGGGTAGTGTGTTAAATTCTATTAAAAATATAGTGGGTGGCGGTGCGAGTAAAGGTGATAGAGATAAGGGTGCTAAAGATACAGGAGATAAAGTTGATAAAGCGGTCAATAAACTACTCAATAAAATTTTTTAAGGCAAAAGATGTTTAATGGGCTTATAAGAGAAATCGCTTGGGTTAAATCCTATCAAAATCATATTTTAAATTTAAAAGCAAAATATCGTCCTAGGCTTGGTGATAGTATAGCGGTAAATGGGGCTTGTCTTAGTGTTACAAAGCTTTATGATGATGGTTTTGAAGTGGAGCTTTCTAGGGAAAGTCGCACTCATATAGCCTTAGAAAATTTAAAAGATAAGGTTCATATAGAACCGGCTTTAAGATATGGCGATAGAATTGATGGGCATCTTATGCAAGGGCATATTGATTTTATCGGCACGCTTGAAGACTTAAAGCAGGATGAAAATGGGGTGGATTTTTATATAGCTTTGCCTAGGGAAGCTATGAAATTTATGGCGGCAAAAGGAAGCGTAGGTGTAGATGGGGTTAGCCTTACTATCAATGAAGTTTTGCAAGATTGCATAAGGCTTACTATTATACCTATTACCTTTAGGGAAACTTTGTTTAAAGACTATAAAATAGGCAGGAAAATCAATATAGAAAGCGATTTACTTGCTCGTTATATTTATACACAAGTTAAGGATAAAAAACAAGGATTATCGTGGGAAGAGATAGAGAGAATTTCTTATCTGTATTAGACAATGATAGGGTGGGTATTTTTTGTGCTTATGATAAGGATTATAGTGCTTTTAGGGCTAAAATTTATGATGAAAATTTATTTTCTCATTTGGGTTTTAAAGACCTTAAAAAATGTATTTTTATGGAGCAAATTCATTCTAATAAAGTTTTAATTTATGATGAAAATTTAAAAGAACTTTGCTGCGATGGACTTGTAAGCAAAGAAAAAAACACCGCTCTTTGTGTTTTAAGTGCGGATTGTTTGCCCTTAATTTTATGGCACGAAAGTGGAATTATAGCAGCTTTGCATTCGGGTAGAAAAGGAAGTTTTGAAAATATTTTAAAAGAAGCTATGAGTCAAATTGCTACGCAAAATCCGCATTTAGACAAGATGAAATTTCATCTTTTTATTTTGCCCGGAATTTGTGCTAAAAACTATGAAATAGATGGAGAAATTTTAGAATTTGCTAAAAAAGAATTTAAAGAATTTGTTCAAGATAATAAACTTGATTTAAAGGCTTTAGTCCAATTTCAAGCACAAAATTTGGGTATAAAAAACATTAAAGATTGCGGAATTTGTAGCTTTGATGATAGGAGCTTTTTTTCTTATCGCCGTGATAAAACGCTTAAGCGTTTTGTAAGTGTAATTTATTTAAAGGGTTAAAATGTATGAAAGAAAAGATTTAAGGGTGTTAAAAATCGTTCAAAAAGCAAGGGAATTTGGCGATGGGGATTTGTTAAATGAAGCCTTGGTTAAGCAACTTGTTGATGGGGAATTTTTTGAAATTGAGAGCAAAGAAAAAGAAGAGCTTATAGGACTTTTAAATTCTTTAATCAATGCAAAAGATAAGGCATTATTAAGTAATTAAAATTCTATATAATTTTCAAAATCTTCTTCTTTTGGAGGATTGGGTTGATTAGAAGCTAAGGCTTGTTTAACAACTTGTTCATAAGTAGTTATAATACTTTTAAAATTCTCTTTAGCCTTTCCACTTAGTTCAGACTTAGCGATTTTTACAACGGATGCTGGATTGATGGCTTTGTTGTTTAAATACACTCCAAAATGCAAATGCGGACCCGTACTCATCCCTGTTGAACCCACATAGGCAATCACTTGTCCTTGATTGACTTTTTGCCCATTTTTAATCTTGGCAAAGCGGCTTAGATGACCATATAAAGTCATATAACCTGAGTCGTGTTTTATCTGAATGACATTTCCATATCCGCCTTTTGTGCCTACAAAGGTAATCACTCCTTTTCCAGCACTTTTCACAGGCGTTCCTGTAGGAGCAGCGTAGTCAATACCCAAATGCGCCCTGTATTTTTTAAGTATAGGATGATATCTTGCTGTTGTGAAAGAAGAAGAAATTCTAGTGTAATTAACAGGTTTTGTAAGCAAAAAAGATTCTAGTTCTTTGCCATCACGATCATAAAATATATCATTATAAGAAAAAACTTCTCTGGCATTTTTATTGATTTCTACCACTGCCATTTTGATATTAATATCCCCCCAAAGCTTTCCCATACGCCTTTTTTGTTCATAGTATAAAGTAACTTCATCGCCTTTTTGAATATTACGAAAATTTACACCTCCACGAAAAGCACGCACCATAGCCCTTGCTAGTGTGCTGCTTTTGCTTTCTTCATAGACATCTTGATAGGCAGAGCTTTTAAGGGTTAGATGTAAAATTCTATCTTCTTTTTGATAAGAGACAGGGCTAAAAGTAAGAGTGTATTGTCCATCTTTATCCTTATAAATGTGAATTTGCAAATCATCGCTAATAGGGATTAAAACCTGCTCTATATGATTGTTTTCATCTTTTAAAATTTGATATTTTGTTTTATAGGCTATATCAGAAGCTAATTCTTGGTCTTCCCTGTCAAGTTCGTAATAAAGCGACATAGGTATGGAATTTCTTTGTAAAAATTTAAGCAAAGTGTCTCCATTGTCCCAAGTTAGCTCTTCAACGCTTGAAATCGCAAAACTTTGGACAACAAAAATAAATAAAAGCAATAATTTTTTCATGAAATAACCCTAATTTTTAAAAGAATTTTGAAATTAAAAGCTTTATTTTACTTTATTTTTCTTACAATTGCTTAACAAAAAAGGATTATAATTTTAGAAATTTTTATTTAAGGAGCAAATTTGTTTAAAACTATAGTGTGTTTTTTAGCTTTAAACCTTGGTCTCTTTGCGGTTGGATTTGATTTAAAACCTATAAAAAGCGAACTTGTAAAGGTTGATGATATTTATGGCTTTATTAAAGATAGTGATGATATAAAACTTTATTCAAGTGGTGTGGTATTGCAGCGTTTTGAAAATTCACAAAGCATTATAGCTAGAGCCAGTGTTATAGCTAAAGAAGGGGGTTTGGCAAAACTAGAATTTAGTGTTTTTTCAGCCCTTAAGCAAGATGCCTTGCCTTTGCCAAATGTTTTACCTAGGGTAGGCGATGAGGTCGTTTTAAATTTTCTTTATGATAGAGGATTGGTAATTGCTCCTGATGAGCAAACTTATAACCAGCTTGTTAGAGAATTTCCACAAATATATTTTACGCATATTGATATTTTTGGGGCGCAACTCATTAGAAGTGCCACTCTTTCTCCTAAGCGTTCAGATTTTAGGCAATTTTGTGATGATAATGCAGTGGGTATTTTGCTTGTAGCCTTGGAAGAGAAGGCAGAAATTATAGATTGTCAAGATTTTAATAAGCTTTATGAAGTGCCTATAAGTAAGCCAAGCAGTGTTCAAGTTCCTTTTTATTCTCGTATAGGCGGATATAAAAGTAATTTTTTTGACTTTAATTCTCAAGAGATAGGGAATTATTATAGATACTATGATGCTTTAATCAATCTTTCTAAGGTTCAATAATTCATGAAGGACGAATTTAAGCAATATTTTAAAAAACTTTTAGGGGATGAAAATGCTTATTTTGACCCTATTCATCAAAGAGCTTATAGCTATGATGCGACAAAAAAACATTATTTGCCAGATGGTGTGCTTTTTCCAAGAAACGAAGAAGATATAGCTCAAATTTTAAAATTTTGTAATGAAAATAGCATTATAGTTATCCCACGCGGTGCGGGTTCAGGCTTTACGGGAGGGGCTTTGGCTGTAAGTGGTGGAGTGGTGCTTGCTTTTGAAAAGCATATGAATAAAATTTTAGAAATTGATTTGGAAAATTTAGTCGCTGTGGTGCAACCGGGTGTGATTAATATACATTTGCAAAAAGAAGTAGCCCAATATGGACTTTTTTATCCACCTGACCCTGCGAGTATGGAGTATTCAAGTTTAGGGGGGAATGTTAGTGAAAATGCTGGGGGAATGAGAGCAGCAAAATATGGTATTACTAAGGATTATGTTATGGCTTTAAGGGCTATTTTGCCTAATGGAGAACTCATTCGCGCAGGAAAACGCACCATCAAAGATGTAGCGGGTTATAATTTAGCAGGAATTTTAATTGCTAGTGAGGGTTCTTTGGCGGTTTTAAGTGAGCTTACTTTAAAGCTTATTCCTTTACCACAATTTAAAAAAACCGCTTTTGCTATTTTTCCGAGTGTAAAAAGTGCTATGAATGCTGTTTATAAAAGTCTTGCTAGCGGTGTAAGTCCCGTGTCTATGGAATTTTTAGACAATCTTAGCATTAGAGCAGTGGAGCAAAAATTTCAAAAAGGCTTACCCGTAGAAGCGGGTGCTATTTTGATTGCGGATGTGGATGGTAATGTAAAAGAAGCTGTGGATGAAGATTTGAAAAATTTAAAGCATTATTTTTTAGAAGCGGGTGCTCTTGAATTTAAAATAGCAAAAGACGAGCAAGAAGCTGCTGATATTTGGTTTGCTAGAAGAAATTGTTCTCAAAGCATAGCTTCGTATGGAACTTTAAAGCTTAATGAAGACATTACCGTGCCACGCTCTAAATTACCTGCTTTGCTTGAAGGCATAGATGAAATTTCAAAAAAATACGGATTTAAAATTCCTTGTTTTGGTCATACAGGGGATGGAAATGTGCATACTAATGTTATGGTAGTGGATAAAAACGACAAAGAGCAGGTAAAAAAGGGTTATGAGGCTGTGGAGGAGATTTTTAAGCTTACCATAGCTTTGGGCGGAACCTTAAGCGGAGAACACGGAATCGGGCTTTCTAAAGCACCTTTTATGAATTTAGCCTTTAGTGAAGCTGAAATGAATTTAATGAGAAATATTAAAAAAGCATTTGACCCCAATAACATACTCAATCCTTTTAAAATGGGACTTTAAGGCATTGAGAAAATTTTTTACTCTTTTATCGGCTTTGCGGGATAAGGAAATTTTAAACTACGCAGCGGCACTGAGTTTTTATACTATATTGTCTTTAATACCCATTTTATTCGTATGTTTTTCTGTTTTTACGCAAATTTCTAGCTTTAAGGCTTATTATGAAAAAGCCAAGCAAGTGATTTTTGCTTTTTTAATACCCACCCAACAAGATGTCGTTGCTGCGCATATTGATACCTTTTTAAAAAATAGTGTCAATTTAGGCATAGTAGGACTTATTGCTATGGCTTTTACTTCTTTAGCCTTTTTTTCGGGTTATGATTTTGTAATCAATCGTATCACAAAAAATGAGCCCAAGGGGCTTTGGCACAGCATTAGTTCTTATTGGACTCTTTTAACTCTTGTGCCTTTGGGGCTTGGGCTTAGTTTTTATATTTCAGGTTTTATTCAACAAACTTTAGATGATTATAAAATAGCTTTTAATTTTTTTGAAATTTTACCCTTTGTGATTATTTGGGCTTTGTTTTTTATATCTTATTCAAGCTCTGTTTATAAAGGAACGCTTAGGAGTTTAGCCCTTGTTTCCTTTGGAGCGGGTGCTATTTGGTATATAGGCAAGAATTTATTTGTATATTATGTGGTATATAATAAAACCTATGCCAGTGTTTATGGTTCTTTTTCTACCATACTTTTTTTCTTCATTTGGATTTATATTTCTTGGATTATTTATCTTTTTGGGCTTAAGCTTTATTTTTTTCTAAGCCACAATCATAATGAAGGGAATAAAATTCGCAAAAACACAAAAAAGAGCTAGAGCTTTAAAGCGTATAGAGCTTAAAGAAAGGCAAAGATAGCCTATAAAAATCCAAAAAGGAATATTTATATTTGTCCCATAAAGCTTAAATTTGAAAAATGTATCTAGGAGCAAATCGAGCAAAGAGCCGTAATTTATAAGATGTAAAAACAGCACCAAAGGATAAAATATGACAAAAATTCCACTAAGCACAATACCCAACAGCTGCTGATAGCTTATAAGTGGAAAAAAATAAAGCACGGGCAAAATCATAGCAAAAAAAGTCCAAATATTAAGCAAAATAATATTTGTAAGATTGTTAAAGTGCTTTGAAAAATGATGAAGATATAAAAAAATATAAAAAACACCTAAAATGGAAAATAAAAAGCCTACGCTAAACAAAAGTCTAGGATAAAGAGCCAAACAAAGACAAATGCTTATAAAGAGAGTGAGAAAATTGATAATTTTTATATTTTTACAAAGCAAATAAAAAACCCAAAAAGCCATAATTAAAGAACGAGTATAAGAAGGGATAAAGCCTATTAAATAAGCATAGGCTAAAAGCAAGATGAAAATTAAAATACTTAAATCAAAACGCAAATTTCTATAAGGAAAATATCTTTTTTGGAAAAAACCATAAAGGGGAGCAAGAATAAAAAAAATAAGGCTAAAGATTAAGCCTATATGATAACCGCTAATGGCTATAAGATGGGCTATTCCATAGTAATTGACATCCTTTCTGAGTTCTAAAGATACGCTTAAGCCAAAAAATAAAGCCCCGTAAAATTCACGCATTTTTTCATTTTGGTGCTGATTAAGAAAATAAGAAATAATTATATTTTGCTCCTTGTCTTTTAAGGGCTTAAAATCATAAGCAGGTGCGTAAAAATTTTTACTAAGATAGTCTTTGAAGCTGATATTATGCGTGATGATTTTAAGATTTATATATTGATTTTTGCTTAAATTTAAATCTTTAAAGCTTGTGGTGTAGAATGAAAAATCTTTGCTTTGTATTTTTAAAACCCAGTATTTTTTATTGTTTTTATTGTATTTTTCGTAGCTGTGAATGAGTCTTGCTTGTTCTATGAAATGATGTTTATTTTCTTTGAAAGTTAAAAAACGGTTATATTCTAAAAAAATATTAAAAACAAAAATAACAAGGGCAAATAAAAATAAAAAACGAACTTCCTTAAAAGCCACATAAAAAGAATTCCATAGGGGCATTATTTTTTGGAAAATTTAGCCAAATAAAGCCAAATTCCTAGTGCTAAGACGAGTAAAAACAAAGGCGGAGCATAAGGATAGGAGCCTAGCTCATTAAAGATTTTTTCGATGATATAGCCAAAGCTATAAGCTCCAAAGCCTAAAATAACAGCCCAAGCCAAACTCGCTAGGGTATTAATAAGTGCAAATTTCATAAAATTATATTTTGCTATACCTGCGGCTATGGGGATGAAAGTTTTTAAGCCATAAATAAATTTTTGAGTGATGAGTAAGATAACTCCGTGTTGTTTGGTTTTTATCATAGCAAGAGCGAGTTTGCGGCGATGTTTTTTAAAATAAGGCATAAGGTCTTTTTTATAGTATTTTCCAAGTATAAAAAGCAAGGTTGAACCCAAAGTATTGGCAATAAAAGCAAGGGCAATGCAAAGACTAAGCTCCATTTTGCCTTGAGAGCTTAATACCCCAGCGGCTAAAATTCCAACCATTCCACCCCCTAAAGAATAAAAAAATAAAACTATATAGCCGTATTGGATTAAAGTATCAATCATATCTTGCATAAAAGCCCTTTATTTAGCGTATTCCACAGCTCTAAGCTCGCGTATAACATTGACTTTGATTTCGCCCGGATATTGCATTTTTTCTTGAATTTCAGCCGCTATTTCTTTAGCCAAAAGCACACTTTCATCGTCATTGATTAATTTTGCGTTGGCTATGACGCGAATTTCTCTTCCGGCATTGATGGCATAGGCGTTTTTAATGCCTTCTTTGCTTTTGGCAATGTCTTCAAGTTCGCTTACTCTTTTTAAGAAAGCTTCTAAAACTTCCCTTCTAGCACCCGGTCTTGCAGCACTAAGAGTATCTGCTGCACACACAGCGGCAGCTTCCACACTAGTAGCTTCTTCGTGTCCGTGGTGGGCATAGATGGCATTAATCACAACGGGATGTTCTTTATATCTTTTGCAAAGTTCTGCACCTAAATCCACATGAGAGCCTTCAAAATCATGAGTAAGTGCCTTTCCTATATCGTGCAAAATCCCTGCCCGACGGGCTAAATTTTCATCCCCGCCGCACTCAGCTGCGATAATTCCTGCTAAGTGTGCCACTTCTAAAGAGTGTGCTAGGGCATTTTGTCCGTAACTAGCTCTGTATTTTAGCTTTCCTATGAGTTTGATGATTTCAGGATGTATTTTGCTTAGTCCCAAATCCATTGCTATGGTTTGTCCTTCTTCTAAAATAGCACTATCAAATTCTTTACAAACTTTTTCATAAATTTCTTCTATGCGCGCAGGTTGAATTCGACCGTCTTCAACTAAAAGTTCTATAACCTTAGTCGCAATAGCACGGCGATAAAGATTAAAGCAACTGACTATAATAGCACCCGGAGTATCATCGATGATAATATCCACGCCTAAAACCATTTCTAGGGTTTTGACATTACGCCCTTCTTTGCCTATGATACGCCCTTTAAGCTCATCGCTTTTGATATTAACGACATTAATAAGCCTTTCAGCTGCAAATTCCCCTGCAAAACGAGAAGTAGCCTGAGCTAGGATAAAATTAGCCTTTCTTTTAGCTTCGTTTTTGGCTTCTTCTTCGTATTTTCTTACTATATGTGCGATTTGTTTGCGAGAATTTTCTTCTACTTTTTTAAGGATAAGCTCTTTGGCTTCATCTTGGGTAAGTCCAGCAGTATGCTCTAAAATTTTCAAAGTGTCATTAAGTTTTTCTTGATAACGCACTTGCAATTTATCCACATCTGCTTGCAAATCTTGAATGTGTTTTTGGGATTTAAAAACCTGCTCTTTGTCATTTTCTAATTTTTCTTGTTCTTGCTTTAGTTTTTGTTCTTTTTTAGAAAATTCATCAAGTTTTTGATTAAAATCTTTTTGAATTTTATGACTTTTTTCTTCGTATTTTTTTTTGACTTCTAATTCTGCATTGAGAATGGAATTTTTTGCATCCTTTAAAATAAGCTCAGCTTCGTATTCTATGGCTTTAGCCTTAGCTTTGGCTTGTTCTACGAAAATTTCATATTTGGCATCATTGATTTTTTTTGCGACTAAATACCCTATACCCAGCCCCATTATAGCGGCTATAAGTGCGATAAGTGCTTCTATCATTTTTTCTTTCTTTCTTGTAATATTTTTTATAAGGGTTTAAATATATTTTTCCTGAAATATCGTGCTTTTGCGTTAAATTTTCCAAGCTTAAAGCATCTATACTTTGGACAAATACTATATAAGGTTTGTAAGATAAATTTTCAAAAAATCTATCATAAAAACCCTGCCCGTGTCCTATTCTTTTTAAATTTTTATCGACACCTATTACAGGCACAATAGCTAAATCAATTTTTGCTTTAAAAAAAGAATTCTTAGGCTCTAAAACCCCAAAGCTTTTTTTAACAAAAGGCAATCTTAATTTTACAATTTTTAAACTTTTATCTTGCATAAATGGAACAAAAAGTTTGCAATTTCTATTAAGAATAGGGCGAAATTTCACTAAATTAGGCTCGTAAGATAAGGGAATGAAAATTAAAATATTTTTAGCCTTGAGTTGTTTTATTATTTTTAAACATTCTTTAAATACTTTAAAATCTTGTTTGAAATTGAGTTTTGAATGTTTTAAGAGGCGTATTTTTTGTAAGGTCCTAAAATCTGTTTTTTTCATTTATATGCCTTTAATTAGCTTAGTTGTGGTATAATTTTAGCATTTTTTGCAAAAAAGGATAAGAATTATGTGGATTAAAAAAATATTTCTTTTGCTTGTGCTATCTTGTTTATTTCTTGCTTGTTCTAATGACAAAGAAAAGCAAGAAAATGATGCCAATTTGAGCACACAAGCTAGTATAAGTCAAAGTGATGATGTAAATTTTAAGCTTAGTTTAATAGATGGCGGTTCTTTTTCTGTGAAAAAGGAAAATTCGCTTATGGATTTTTATGATGAAGATAAGGCGACTTTATTTGTATTTTTTACCACTTGGTGTGCTCCTTGTATTGCTGAAATTCCCCATCTTAATAAATTGCAAGAAAAATATAAAAATGATTTTAATATAATTGGGGTTTTATTAGAAGACAAGAGTAAGGATGAGCTTGGAAAATTTATAGAAAAATACAAAATATCCTATAAACTTGCTAGTGGTGAAAACAACTATCTTCTAGCTAAGGCTTTAGGTGGAGTAAATGGAATTCCTACTATGTTTCTTTACAATAAACATTCTAAGCTCATCAATCAATACCTTGGGCTTATCCCTGAAGAAATGCTTGAAATCGATATACAAAAGGCTATACTTTAATGTTTAATTTTTTTAAAAAATCACTGGCAAAAACCCTTGAAAATATTGTAAGTATCAAGGGAGCAAATAAAAAAATAAGCAAAGATTTGCTTGAAGAGCTTTTGCTTGAAGCGGATGTGAGTTATGAGATAGTGGAGGAAATTATTTATTATTTACCCCCGCAAAATGAAGTGAAAAAAGAAGATTTAAAACGCGTAATGGGTTCTTATTTTCTTTATGAAAAGCCTCAAAATAGGGCTTTAAAACCTTTTGTAGAGCTTATTTTAGGAGTAAATGGAGCGGGCAAAACTACAAGCATAGCCAAGCTCGCTTATCTTTATAAAAGCCAAAATCAAAAGGTGATTTTAGGAGCTTGTGATACCTTTAGGGCGGGTGCGATTGAGCAATTAAGACTTTGGGCGGAGAAAATAGGAGTAGAGTCCGTGCTTACAAGACAAGGACACGACCCTTCAGCTGTGGCTTTTGATACGATTAGCAAGGCTGTGGCTAAAGGTTTTGATAGGGTTATTATCGATACAGCAGGGCGTTTGCAAAATCAAAAAAATTTAGCCAACGAACTTGAAAAAATCATAAGAATTTCAAACAAGGCTTTAGAAGGTGCGCCTCATAGAAAAATTTTGGTGCTAGATGGAACTCAGGGAAATGCGGGAATTTTGCAAGCAAAAGCATTTAATGAGCTTGTAAAGCTTGATGGTGTGATTATTACTAAGCTTGATGGCACGGCTAAGGGTGGAGCACTTTTTAGTATAGCAAGAGAGCTTGAGTTGCCTATACTCTATGTGGGTGTGGGTGAGCAAATGACCCATTTGCAAGAATTTAGTGCAGAGCTTTATTTGGATACTCTACTAGAGCCTATCTTTGAGAGTGAATGATGAATATCTTTTTAAACAATCTTAATTCTTTAAATAATCCTTATCTAGCTCATAAGCTTTCAAATTTAAAAGAAAATAGCTTTGAAAAAATTGACAATGGGGGGGGGGGATTTAATTTTAGACATAGAAAAAATAAGCTTTGTATCTATGAAAATCCACAAGCAAATTTACAAGAAAAATTAGAATTTTTTCAAAGTCAATATTTTTTATATCCTGTGCTTTATTTTTATGGTTTTGGAAGTGGAATTTTATATAAAGCCTTGCTTAAGAATTCAAATTTAAAGCATATAGTTGTCTTTGAAGATGAGATAGAATTGTTATTTTGCGTTCTTCATCATATAGATTTTTCAGCCGAATTAAGAGAGCGTAAAATTATAATTTTAAATAGCGAAATTTCAGATTTAGATTTAACGACACTTTTTCGAACCAAACCCTTTTATGATTTTTTAAGAGTTTATGATATTCATTTGCATAGTGAGTATTATGAGTGTTATGGGGAAAATATCATAAAGCTTAATCAAAAAATTTCAAATATAATCAAAACCATAGTTTTTGGTCTGGGAAATGATTTAGAAGATGCTTTGACTGGAATTTCTCAATTTATCTATAATTTTCCTAAAATGATAGAAAATCCACCCTTAAAAAAGCTATGGATGGAAAGAAATTTTAAATCAAAAACGGCTATTATAGTTTCAACTGGACCTTCTCTTACCAAGCAGCTTCCTTTGCTTAAAAAATATCAAGCTTATTTTAGTATATTCTGTGCTGATAGTGCTTATAGCATACTTGCAAGGGAAAATATAAAGCCTGATTATGTTTTGATGAGTGAAAGGAGTGAAGTTACTTCTAAACTCATAGAGCAAAATTATGAAAATATAGATAAGGATATAGTTTTTATACTCCTTGCCTTAGTGCATCCATCGGCTATAAAGTGTTTAGAACAAACAAATAGAAAATATATTTTAGTTCCCTATCCTACGGAGTTTTTAAAGGATTTAAATTTGGAGGACTTTGGGCAATTAACCTCAGGTAACACCGTTGCCTTAAATGCTTTGGAACTTGCTTGTGCTTTAAACCACGAAAATATAGTTTTTATAGGTCAGGATTTGGCATTTAGTGAGGACGGGGCTTCTCACGCTAAGAATTATATTTATGGCTATGATTTTGAAAGCGAATATAGCAATGAAAAAATTCAAGTTTTAGGATATGGGGGTAAAAAATATGTTCAAACTCATAATTTGTGGAATATTTTTAGGCTTACTATGGAAAATTTTATCAGCACTAAAAATCATTTTTGTTTTTACAATGCCACAGAAGGCGGAGCGTTCATTAAAGGCACCCTAGAAAAGTCTTTTAAGCAGTGTTGTGAAGACTTAGCCGATAAGACTTTGTCTAAGCCCTTTTTATATCCAAAAAATTTAGAAAAGCATGTGCAAGATGAGTTATTATTAAAAGTTTATGCAAAAATCGAATTTTTAAACTCGCATTGTGATGAATTTATTCTTAATTTTACAGAGCATTTAAATACACTCACTAAGGCTTTGCTAAAAATACAAAATTCTTGTGAATTTTCTAAAGCTAAAGAAGATATAAAAGACACTATATTAAAGCTTGATGAGTTTAAAACTCAAATAGAAAAATATTGTTTTGGTATATTTTATGAGTGCATTAACCCCTTTTTAAGTCAATTTGAGCTTAATTTAGCCCGAATTTATGTGATTAATCCTAGAAATGAAAAGGAATGGTTGGATAAAAATTTAACTTGGATTAAAGACCATATTTTTTTGTTTGAAGTTTTAATAGCCAATATCAAGTTATTAAAAGAAAAAATTCAAAATCACTTAGCCCCCCTAACAAAAGAACTTATGAAAAGAAAATTAAAGGCTAATTCTTATATAATTTCTTAAAAATTTAGGTAGTTTGATGGCTAAAAAACAAGTTTTATTTGAATGTCAAGCCTGTGGAAATCAGCAAAGAAAATGGCTTGGAAAATGCCCAGAATGTGGCTCTTGGGATAGTTTTGTAGAATTAAAAGCTGAGCAAATTAAGCTTTTAAAAGAAGTGGCTAGCTTACCCTCTAGCGAGGCTGTTTGTATTGAAGATGTGGAGCTTGAACATTTTTTGCGAAACAGCACGAATGATGAGGAGCTTGATTTGGTTTTAGGGGGTGGGCTTGTTGAAGGCTCTTTGGTGCTGATTGGGGGAAGTCCGGGTGTGGGTAAATCTACTCTTTTGCTTAAAATTGCTTCAAATTTAGCCAAACAAGGCAAAAAAGTCCTTTATGTAAGCGGCGAAGAGAGCAAGGCACAAATCAAGCTAAGAGCCGACCGCCTTGAGGCTAATACGCCAAATTTATTTTTACTCACTGAGCTTTGTCTTGAAAATATCTTAGGACAATTGCATAAAAATGATTATAGTATTCTTATTATTGATTCTATACAAACTTTATATTCAAATAAAATTACTTCAGCCGCAGGCAGCATCACCCAGGTGCGTGAAATCACTTTTGAGCTTATGCGTTTAAGTAAGGCTTTTAATATCAGCACTTTTATCATAGGACATATCACTAAAGAAGGCTCTATCGCAGGTCCTAGGGTTTTAGAGCATATGGTCGATGTGGTGCTTTATTTTGAAGGAGATGCTACTAAAGAGCTTAGGATTCTAAGGGGGTTTAAAAATCGTTTTGGCGGCACAAGTGAAGTGGGAATTTTTGAAATGACAGCTAAGGGCTTGGTGAGTGCTAAGGATTTAGCCAATCGTTTTTTCACGCGTGCCAAAGCGACTTCAGGAAGTGCTTTGGGGGTCGTGATGGAAGGTTCTCGTGCTTTGGTTTTAGAAGTGCAGGCTTTAGTTTGTGAAAGCTCTTATCCAAAACGCAGTGCCACAGGCTATGAGAAAAATCGCCTTGATATGCTTTTGGCTTTGTTAGAGAGAAAGCTTGAGCTTCCACTGGGACATTATGATGTGTTTGTAAATATTAGCGGCGGGGTTAGAATCAATGAAACAGCGGCGGATTTGGCTGTGGTTGCGGCTATTATTTCTAGTTTTAAAAATCGCCCTTTGAGTAAGGATAGTATTTTTATAGGAGAGCTGAGTTTAAATGGAGAAATTAGAGAAGTTTTTAGCCTTGATACGCGTTTAAAAGAAGCTAAAATGCAAAAATTTAAAAATGCCATTGTCCCAGCTAAACCTTTAGAAGATATGGGGCTTAAATGCTTTGTGGCAAAGGAAATCACTCAAGTTTTAGAATGGATGTAGCTTTTCATTAAAGTATAAGCAAGAATTGAGTATAATCAGGCTTTAAAATAAAATTTTTGAGGAAATTATGAAAGATTTATTCTTATTTAGCTCTTTAATCGACCCAAGTCATACTTTTTCTTATTTTTTTCATTTGGCTTTAGTGGCTTTAATAGCCGTTGTTATTGCTATAATGGCTACTCGTTCTATGCAGCTTGTTCCGCGTGGTATGCAGAATTTAGGCGAAGCTTTCTTAGAAGGGGTTTTGTCTATGGGTAAGGATACTATGGGAAGCGAAAAGGGTGCAAGAAAGTATCTTCCGCTTGTTGCGACCTTAGGGATTATAGTATTTTTTAGCAATATTATAGGTATTATACCGGGTTTTCACGCCCCAACGGCGAGTTTAAATTTGACCCTGTCTTTAGCCCTTATTGTTTTTGTGTATTATCATTTTGAAGGCATTAAAACTCAGGGTTTTGTAAAGTATTTTGCCCATTTTATGGGACCTATTAAGCTTTTAGCTCCTTTAATGTTTCCCATAGAAGTTGTTTCTCATCTTTCCCGTGTGATTTCTTTATCTTTTCGTCTTTTTGGAAATATCAAGGGCGATGATTTATTTTTGATGGTAATTTTAGCTTTGGTTCCTTATATAGCACCCCTACCTGCTTATGTGCTTTTGACCTTTATGGCATTTTTACAGGCTTTTATTTTTATGATTTTAAGCTATGTGTATTTAGCGGGTGCGACCGTGGTTGAGGAAGGTCATTGATTTATATTTTAGAATTTTTTAAAGGTGCTTCTTTGGCTCTAGTGTTTTTTGGAATCTTTTTGGCTTCTTTAAAATTTAATTCACTTTTATATCTTTGCTTGGCAAGTTTGCCGGGTCTTGCTTTAAGTTTGATTTTTATCTTGCTTATAAAAAATTATGAGCTTAAAAATCAAGCTTAATTTTTTTAAGCTTGAAGTTCTTCTTTAAGTAAATATTTCACAGCTTCATAAATTCTTATAGCCGCTTTGGATTTATTCATAGTATAAAGATGAATTCCATCCACCCCACTAGTGATTAAATCAACGATTTGGTCTATGGCATAGGCTATTCCTGCGTCTTCTAGGGCTAGGGTATTATTCTCGTATTTTTCTAAAATTTTGCTAAATTTGCTTGGGATTTTAGCTCCGCAAAGTTGAGAAATTTTTAAAATTTGTCTTTTGTTGGTAATGGGCATAATCCCTGCGTAAATAGGCACCTTTATGCCCGTTAAGGCACAATTTTGCTTAAAGGTGTAAAAATCTTCATTATTGTAAAAAAGCTGAGTGATGAGTTTGTCTGTGCCAGTATTAACTTTATCTTTAAGATAATGGATGTCTTCGATGAAATTTTTAGCCTCATTGTGCTTTTCAGGATAGCAAGCCGCATAAATTTCAAAGCCTTCTTGCTCTTTGATAAAGGCGATTAAATCACTTGCATAGGAAAAATCCTTGCTTTTTGGCAAATCCCCGCACAAATCCCCCCTAAGAGCTAGGATTTTATCCAGTTTTCTTTCTTTGCATTGTTGGAGTATGGATGAAATTTTTTCTTTGCTTGAGTGTATGCAGGGCAAATGCACTATGCTGGGAATTTGGTATTTTTCTTGAATGAGACTTGCTACTTCTAGGGTATTTTGCGAATTAATCGAACCCCCAGCACCAAAGGTTACGCTGATGAAATTAGGACTTAATTGTCCTAAATCATCTAAAATAGCACCGAGATTTTTAATACTTTCATCTTTTCTAGGTGGAAAAACTTCAAAGGAAAAGCTGCACATAAAAACTCCTTACAATTTCTCTCTAATTTTTTGCGTAGCAGACACTAAATTTTTAAGAGAGGCTATGACTTCTTCATAAGCCCTTGTTTTAAGTCCGCAGTCTGGATTAATCCAAATTTGCTCCTTAGGCAATTTACTTAGAATTTTCTCTAGGGTTGCTTGAATTTCTTCTTCGCTTGGAACTCTAGGGCTATGTATATCATAAACGCCCGGTCCCACTTGGGTTTTAAAATGAACCGCTTTAAGCGTATCTAAAAGCTCTAAATTCGAACGGCTTGCTTCAAAAGAAATCACATCTGCATCTAAGGCATCAATTTCTTTTAAAATATCATTAAATTCACTATAACACATATGGGTGTGAATTTGGGTTGTGGCTTTTACTCCGCTATGGACAAGATTAAAAGCAGGGATAGCCCAGTCTAAATACTCGCTATGCCAATCACTCTTTCTTAAAGGCAATTTTTCTCTTAGGGCTGCCTCGTCAATTTGTATGATTTTTATACCCGCATTTTCTAAATCCAAAACTTCATCTCGTATAGCCAAAGCGATTTGTTCGGTGCTTTCTTTAAGGCTAATATCTTCTCTTGGAAAGGACCAGTTGAGTATGGTTACAGGACCTGTTAGCATACCCTTTACGATTTTTTGGCTCAGGCTTTGAGCGAATTTTGACCAAGATAGAGTGATGGGCTTAGTGCGAGATACATCGCCCCAAATTACAGGAGGTTTGACGCATCTTGTCCCATAGCTTTGCACCCAGCCATTTTGGGTAAATAAAAAGCCTTGTAAATTCTCTCCAAAATACTCCACCATATCATTTCTTTCAAATTCCCCATGCACTAGAACATCAAGTCCTATTTCTTCTTGAATTTGTAGGCATTCTTTGATTTTTTGCTGATTAAATTCAGTGTAGTTTTGGGCTGAAATTTTTTGCTGCTTAAAGGCTAGGCGGTTTGAACGCACATCAGCACTTTGCGGAAAAGAACCTATGGTTGTGGTAGGCAGTAAAGGGAGTTTTAAAAAATCTTTTTGAATTTGTATGCGTTCTTTAAATTCAGGCTGACGCACAAAATCTTCTTTTTTTAAAGACTTAAGTCTTGCTTTAACGCTTTCATCTAAGCGATTAGGGATGTTTTTAAATAGCTCTTGATTGGCTTTAAAAAGCGGATTTTCTTCACTAGAATTTAAGATTTCTTTTAAATCCTTAAGCTCTTTTAGCTTTTGCTTTGCAAAGGCGAAAAGTTTGAGATAAGTTGAATCCAATCGGCTTTCAAATTCAGTGCTATAAGGCACATGTAAAAGCGAACAAGAAGTGTTTAAGACGATATTTTGGGTGTATTTTTGAAGCTCTTTTACAAGTTTTAGACTTTTAGCATAATCATTAGCATAAATATTTTTGCCATTGATTAAGCCTGCAAAAAGGATTTTATCTTTAGCAAAGCCATATTTTTGAACCAAAGCCAAGCTTTGTTTGCCTTCTACAAAATCAAGTCCCAAACCATCAAAATCATAGTTTAAAAGCTTAGGATAAATATCCCTTAAATCCCCAAAATAGCTTTGAAGTAGAATTTTAAGATTTTTTTTGTGTGTTAAAAGCTCTTTATAAAATTCTTCAAAAAGCTCCAAATCTTTTGGCTCTAAATCATAGACCAAATAAGGCTCATCAAGTTCTAGCCACTTCACCCCTAAAGAGTTTAATTTCTCAAAAAGCTCTATGTAGGCTTTTAAAAGCTTTTTTTGAGCCAGCTTTTGGGTGGCTTCATCCTTAAAGGCTATGAGTTTAAAAAGAGTAAAAATCCCTATTAAAACAGGCTTACTCTCTATACCTTGTTCCTTTGCCTCAAGGTATTCTTTGAAAATTTTATCCCCGCTTAAGGCTATAAGCTCTGCGTCATCGCATTCTGGCACTAGATAATGGTAATTTGTATTAAACCATTTTTTCATAGCTAAGGCTGTGGTATCGCCTTTTTCGCCCTGATAGCCCCGGCTTTGGGCAAAATATTCTTCTAGCGGGTCTAAATTTAAAGCCTTATAACGCTTAGAGATGATATTAAAAAGCACAGCTGTATCTAAAACATTATCATAAAAAGAAAAGTCATTGCTTGGGATAAAGTCAATACCTGCTTCTTTGATTTCGCTCCAGTGTCTAGCTCTTAAGCTTTTAGCACATTCTAAAAGCTCTTCTTTTGAGCTTTGTTTTTTAAAATATTTTTCAATAGCAAATTTTAGCTCCCTATTTGCACCTATTCTTGGGTAAGAAATGATTGAAGTTTGCATATAAATTCTCCTTGTTTAAAATGTTGGCACTAAAGCACCCTGATATTTTTCTTGTATAAATTCCCTAACCTCCTCGCTTTGCAAAGCCTTGATTAAAGCTTTGATTTTAGGAAGCTCCTCATTGCCTTCTTTTACGGCTATGATATTGCCGTATTGACTATACTTGCTTTCTGTGTAAAGCCCATCTTTAACAGGGTTTAGACCTGCTAGTATAGCGTGATTACTATTAATAAGAGCATAATCAACATCATCTAAGCTTCTTGGAAGCTGGGCGTCTTTTAATTCCACAAATTCGATTTTTCGTGGATTTTTGGTAATATCCACAGCGGTTATAAGCTCATTATCCTTTACTTCTATAAGCCCTGCACTAGCCACTATACGCAAGGCACGGCTTTCATTAGTAGGGTTATTAGGCAAGGAAATTTTAGCTCCTTCTTTGGGGTTAAAATCCTTATGCTTTTTAGAATACACCGCCATAGGCTCAATGTGTATGCTAGCTGCTTTTACTATGTGCGTGCCTTTTCTTTGATTGAATTCCTTTAAATAAGGCTCGTGCTGGAAGTAATTAGCGTCTAATTCCCCATTTTCTACCATAACATTAGGGATAACCCCGTCATTAAATTCATAAACCTTTAAATCATAGCCCTGTTTTTCTAGCGTAGGCTTGATAAACCTTAAAATTTCTGCGTGTGGGATAATAGATGAGCCAACTTTTAGCTCTTCATTTGCCCAAGCAAAACCTGTAAAAAGTGTAGTGATACAAAAAGCTTTGGTAAATAAAGTCATTGTTTCTCCTTATGCAAAACTGAATTTTTCTATTAAATCGCTATGATAAATGCGTGCCACATCAGGATGGGAGCGTATCATTCTCTTAAAATAATTACTAGCGACATTTCTTAAAAGTGGATTTTTAGGGTCAGTATCCACACCTTTGCTCTCTTTTGCTAGTTCGGGGCTTAAGGTAAAAACAGGTATGTCCTTATCTAGCTGAACACCCAAAAAATAAGCTATGCTAAAGCGTTCTTTTGAGCTTAAATTAACACGGTGTATAGTGGCTTTTAAATAGCCATTAGTGGCAAGTTCTAAAAATTCCCCTATATTTACCACTACACTATCTTCAAGGGGTGGTATGCTAAGCCATTTGCCATCTATAAAGGCTTCAAGTCCGCTTTGTTCTTCTTGAAAAACAAAGGTAATCAACCCGCCGTCTTTGTGTGAGCCTACTCCTTGCTTACTTTTTGGAGAGCTTTTAGGATAACGCAGGATTTTACAATGCTCGTAAGAATTCACGCCATAAAGCTGGTTAAAAGCATCGCTGGGCAAACTAAGGCACTCAGCAAAGGCTTGTAAAAGCTTCAAACAAGCTTTTTTAGTTTGCTCATGCCAAGCTAGAAAGGTGTTTTTTAGCTCTGGTATTTCTTTAGGCCAAAGATTAGGACCCTCTAGTCTTTTCCATAGGGGCGAGTTTAAGTCCCATTTTAAAACATTAGCTTCTGTGCCTATGTCAAGTTGTTCTCTATAATCCTTAGCCCCTGCGGTGTATTCAAAACCCTCGCTTGTATAGCCTCTAAATTGGGGCGAATGCACCATAGAAATAAGCTCTTTAGAGCTTCTAGGAAGATTAAAAAAATCCTTGCCAAGTTTGAATAAATGCTTGTTTAGCTTTCTATCCACTCCAAAATTAGTGAGATAAAAAAAGCCTATTTTGGAAGTAATTTCTCTTAAATTTTTAAGAAAAGTTTTTTTATCTTTTTCGTAATCTTGCAAATCAAGTATAGGTAAATTCATTTTTCATTCCTTAAAACTATATTTTAAGGATAAGAAGATAAGTTTGGATTTAATTTTTTGTGAAAATTTAGTGAGCTTTTAAAGTTGAAAAAATGATTTTTTGATTTTTTAACTTAAGTTTGACTTCACTTTATATCTCCTTATCCACCTTTGGACCTTTGGAAACATAAAGTCAAGCCAAAGGACGCACTAGATACTACACATCTGGCACATCAGTTTCATTTTTTCTCCTTGAAAATAAAATTGCGAGAGTATATAAAAAAATATATTAAATAAAACTTAAATCCTTGACAAAGCAAGGATTTTAGAATTTCAAAGATTTTCAAGCTTTAATTCAGCGTTATTCATCACGCCTATGCCTGAATTTAGAACTTTTTGAGCGATTTGCTTTGCTTCATCGAGGGAGTGTAATTTACAAGAGCCGCATTGATAAATATTAAGCTCGGGTATGTCTTCTTGGGATTTTACCTTAAGCACATCTTGCATAGAATTTTCCCAAGCCTTAACCACGCTTTTTTCATCGGGTGTTCCAATCAAACTCATATAAAAACCCGTGCGACAACCCATAGGCGAAATATCGATGATTTCAACGGCATTTGAGTTTAAATGTTCTCTCATAAAACCCGCAAATAAATGCTCTAGGGTATGCGTGCCTTTTTCGCTCATAATGTCTTTATTTGGCACACAAAAACGCAAATCAAACACACTAATATCATCGCCTTTTGGGCTTTTCATTGTTTTGGCTAGACGCACAGCAGGAGCTGGCATTTTGGTATGATCAACTTTAAAACTATCTAATAATGGCATTTTAACTCCTTAAAATATGAAATTGGGTTAGGGATTATAGCATTTAAAGTTAATATTTAAAGCCTTTCTAAAAGAAAAAAAGCTAAAATAAAGCATTTTAAAATTTTAAGGAAAATTCAATGTTTGAAGTAATTATAGGGCTTGAAGTTCATACTCAGCTTAATACCAAAACAAAAATCTTTTGCTCTTGTGCGACTTCTTTTGGAGAACTTGCAAATACCAATGTCTGTCCCACTTGCCTAGCCTTACCGGGTGCTTTGCCTGTTTTAAACGAAGAAGCGGTAAAAAAAGCCATAGCTTTTGGAAAGGCTGTGAATGCAACAATTAATAAAAAAAGTGTTTTTAACCGCAAAAATTATTTTTATCCGGACCTGCCTAAGGCTTATCAAATTTCACAATTTGACATTCCCATAGTGCAAAAGGGTGAGCTTTTTATTAATGTCAATGGCGAAAATAAACGCATAGGCATTACAAGGGCGCATTTAGAAGAGGATGCGGGTAAAAATATCCACGAAAATAATGTTTCTAAAGTGGATTTAAATCGTGCAGGAACACCCTTGCTTGAGATAGTAAGTGAGCCTGAGCTTAGAAGTAGCGATGAAGCGGTGGCTTATCTTAAAAAGCTTCATTCTATTATTCGTTTTTTAGATATTTCAGATGCCAATATGCAAGAAGGAAGTTTTAGATGTGATGCGAATGTAAGTATCCGTCCAAAAGGCGATAACAAGCTTTACACTAGGGTGGAGATTAAAAATCTTAATTCTTTTCGTTTTATTCAAAAAGCCATAGATTTTGAAGTCAAAAGACAAAGCGAAGCTTGGGAAGATGGCACTTATGAGCAAGAAGTGGTGCAAGAAACAAGACTTTTTGACACTACAAATTTAGTTACAAGAAGTATGCGTGGCAAAGAAGAAGCGGCTGAATATCGTTATTTTCCAGACCCTGACTTGCTTCCTGTTTTGTTAAAAGATGAGTTTTTGCAAATCAAAATCCCTGAACTTCCTGATGAGAAAAAAATGCGTTTTGTCAGCGAGTTGGGTATAAAAGAAAGTGATGCTGAGGTGATAATTAGCTCACTAGAAATGAGTCGTTTTTTTGAAAGTCTTATTTCTCAAAATTTAAGCCCTAAGCTTTGCGTAAATTGGCTAAATACCGAATTGATGGGGCTTTTAAAGGGAGAGCTTAATATAGAAAATTCCCCTGTGGATGCGAAAAAACTTGGAATTTTGATTCAACGCATAGAAGAAGGACTTATCAGTGCAAAGGCAGCTAAAGATGTTTTAGCCTTTGTTTTTGAAAATACAAGCGTAGGCATTGATGAAGCCATAGAAAAATTAGGACTTAAACAAGTAAGTGATGACTCGGCTATTGAAGCGGTAATTGAGCAAATTTTAAGTGCAAATACGGATAAGGTCGCTGAATATAAAAGCGGTAAGGACAAGCTCTTTGGCTTCTTTGTGGGACAAGTGATGAAAGAAGGCAAAGGGGCTTTTAATCCTGCAAAGGTCAATGAAATTTTAAAAGCAAAGCTTGGCTAATGAGTATAGCGGTTATTGGTGCGGGAAAATGGGGCAGTGCCTTGCACTTAGCCTTCAAAGAAAAGCATACTTGCTTTATCAGCTCTCCCCATCAGCGTGATTTAGAAGATTTTGTTAGCATAAAAGAAGCTTTAGAATGTGAGTATTTGATTTTTGCTTTAAGTTCGCAGGGTTTAAGGGCTTGGCTTGAGAAAAATTTTGTCTATCAAAAGCAAAAAATTTTAATCGCTTCAAAAGGTATTGAAGATAGCACTTGTCAGTTTTTAGATGAGATTTTTTTAAACTTTGTGGATAGGGAAAATTTTTGTGTTTTAAGTGGTCCTTCTTTTGCGGCTGAAGTAATGCAAAAGCTTCCTACTGCTTTGATGATTAGTGGAATAAATCAAGAGCTTTGTAAGGAATTTTCAAGCTTTTTTCCTAGTTTTATTAAAACTTATATTGATGATGATGTGCGTGGGGCTGAAATTTGTGGTGCTTATAAGAATGTCTTGGCTATTGCAAGTGGGATTAGCGATGGTTTAGAACTTGGCAATAATGCAAGGGCGGCGTTGATTTCAAGGGGGCTTATAGAAATGCATCGTTTTGGCAAGGTTTTTGGAGCTAAGGAAGAAACTTTTTTAGGACTTAGCGGAGCAGGGGATTTGTTTTTGAGTGCGAGCAGTGTTTTATCAAGAAATTATAGAGTGGGCTTAAAACTAGCACAAAATCAAAAATTAGATAGCATTTTAACCGAACTTAAAGAAGTAGCCGAAGGGGTAAAAACAGCTTATGCGATTGAAAAACTAGCCAAAATGAAGGGAATTTATACGCCTATTGTAAATGAGGTGGTGGCAATTTTTAAGGGTAAAAGTGCGCAAGAAGCCACACAAAATTTATTAAAGCAAAATGATGGAGAAAAATTGTGATAATTAAAAATGCAAAAATTTACGGAGCTTCTTTACAGGATATAGAGATTAAAGAAGGTAAAATCACTCATATTGGTTCTAATTTACAAGGGGAAGAAATTTTTGATGCTAAGGCTATGACCTTGCTTCCATCTTTTGTAGATTTGTGCGTGAGTTTGAAAAACGATAAATTTTCTTTAGCTCATTTAGAACTTTTAGAAAATGAGTGCTTAAAAGGAGGAATTTCTAGTATAGTTTTGCGTGATTGTATGGATTTTGATGAAGAAAGCTTTGCTTTGTTTTTGCAAAATTTAGCCCAAAGAAAAATGCAAATTTTTTCAAGTGTGCGTGTGAAGGATACAGAGGGCAAACTTAAAAATTTAGCCACTCTTTTAAATAAGGGTGCTTGTGCTTTAGAGCTTGATAGTTCTTTAGATGCCAATACTTTAAAAGTCAGCTTACAATATGCTTTGATGAAAGACTCCCCGATTTTTGTGCGTTGTTATGATAAGGATTTTGATGATAATGGGGTGATGAATGATTGTCAAATGAGTTTTGAGCTGGGGCTTGTAGGTATGAGTAAAATCGCTGAGACCACTCAAGTGGCTAAGATGAAAGAATTGGTTAAATTTTATAAAAATAAAGCACTGTTTGAGCTTTTGAGTTTAAAAGATTCTTTGGCATTGCTGGGTGCTGAGGATTTAAAACTTGTAAGCATTCATCATCTTATCAAGGATGATAGTTCTTGTGAAGACTTTAATACCGCTGCAAAACTTATGCCACCTTTAAGAAGCAAAGAAGATGTCTTAGCTTTAAAACAAGCTTTAAAAGAAGGTAAAATAAGCTTTTTAACTTCTTTGCATAGTCCTAAATCTCTTGTCTTAAAAGATTTAGCTTTTGATGAGGCGGCTTTTGGAATTCATAGCGTGTGTGAATTTATAAGTCTTTGTTATACTTTTTTAATCAAAGAAGGATTTTTAACTTGGCAAGAGCTTTGCCAATTTACAAGTAAAAATCCTAGCGAATTTTTAGGTCTTAATAGTGGAATTATAGAAGTAGGCAAGGAAGCTAATCTTGTGCTTTTTGATGAGAATGAAGAGCTTTTTGTCCCAAAAAGCTCACTTTATGCAAGGGATAAGCTTTTTGGAAAGCTTAAAATGCATATGATTGGTGGGAGAAATGTTTTAAAAATTTGCTAAATTCCTAAAGATAATTTAAATCCTAAAAACACAAGTGCTGCCATAATTCCTGCAGCAGGTAAAGTGATAATCCAAGCTAATCCTATAGGTTTCATCATAGTCCAATTTGCGTTTTTATTATACACTCCTATACCTAAGATAGCACCTATGAGTATATGAGTGGAGCTAACGGGAATTCCAAATTGTGTAGCTAAGAGTATAACTATACTTGCTCCTAATTCTGCTGAAAATCCAGTGGTAGGACGTATGGTTGCAAGTTTCGAACCCACTGTGGTAATCACTTCTTTGCCTAAAAACCAAAGTCCTACAACTAAAGCAACTCCAAACATTGCCAAAGCTGCAAAAGGCACAGGGGAAGTTGCATTGATTGTGCCATTTTTTAAGACATCTAAGATAGCTGCAAAAGGTCCAATAGCATTAGCAATATCATTAGCTCCGTGAGAAAAGGCAAAGCTGGAAGCTGTAAAGATTTGAAACCACGAAAAAAGCCTATCTGTGGTTTTGTTAAGTTCTGTTTTTTTGACGATTTTGACTATGGCAAATGTTACAACGTAACTTATGGTTCCAAGAATTCCTATAATCCAAAAGTTTTGTAAAATGTCTAAAGTGCTAACATTATTCAAACCTTTAAATAAAAACATCGCAGAAATGATAGTAGCAGCAATACAAGCAATGATTGGCATATGGGTTTTTAAAATAGAATAAATATCTATATCTTTTTCTTTTTCTTTAAATTCTTTTAATTTATTTCTATAAGAGCTATTTTCTTGTTCTTCATCGTCTAAAACTATGGCCGAAAGTTCTTTGATTTGTTCTTCTTGGGGTTTTGTTTTTAAATTTAAAAAATACTCTTCTTTGAATTTCTTTCTTTCTTTTTTGATATTTTTTAAATCATCACTCAGTTTTTCCGATGGCTTTAAAATTTTCTTGTCTATATAAGAGTAAATGGTATAAGCTACAACTCCACCTAATAGCGGAGATGCTACCCAAGAAATAGCTATTCTTAAAATTTCACTCCACTTAACCATAGAAAGCGTTTGAACCCCATCAAATTTCAAAAGTCCCATCATAATACTAGCACCCACAATTCCACCGACAATGCTATGTGTTGTTGATACAGGCAACCCTTTTTTGGTTGCAATAAAAATCCAAACCCCAGAGCTTAAAAGTGCTGCAAGCATAATGATGACAAAGAGCATAGGGTCAAGAGAATTGGGAAAAATAACAATGCCACTGCGTATGGTCTTAGTTACTTCCGCACCCGCAAAGATAGCTCCGCTTAGCTCAAAAACAGCTGCGATGATTAAAGCTTGTTTGATTGTTACTGTTTTTGCTCCAACGCTTGTTCCAAAGGAATTAGCCACATCGTTTCCACCTATATTAAATGCCATAAAAATACCAAATATAGAAGCGAGAATAAAAAGAATTAATTGGTGTTGTGAAATATAGCCAAAGCCCCAAATAACAAATGCTATAGTGCTGATAATGAAAATAATAAAAGCGATTAGGTTGTCTTTTTGCATTTATAAACCTTTTTTCTTTTGATTATACTTTAAATCTGCTAATTTTATTTTTAAGTATATGGGTTAAAGGTAGGGTTTATTTATATTATTTTTTTATAATAAACATTCCATAAAAGATAAGGATACTAAGGAATGATAAGAAGTATTTTTTATATAATGATACTTTTTTCTTTGCTCGATGCCGATGAGCTTAGCAAGGCTTTGGCAAAAAATAATAATCAAACCTCTTGGGACCATTTTGACTATCAAAACATTAAAGAAGCTCCAAAAATTCAAGAAGAAAGTGTGGATTTTCAAAGCACTTTTGATAGCTTACTTTCAAACACTTTAGAAAATGATAATGGCATAGATAAAACAGATGGAAATTTAGATTTTCAAAATGAAAATGCACAAGTTAAAAGTCTGAGTTCTCTTTATGAAGGCGAGCATAATTCTTTGCTTTTTCAAAAGGAGCTTTTTGTAGCTCAGGATAATTATAATTACTCAGGCGGGTTAATCAATCGCTACGAAAAAGATGATTTTTTGTTTGGGGTTAATGGTTTTGTTGATAAGCAAAAAGAACAAGAAGATACTAAAAGTTTTGGTGCGGAATTTGGTTATAGTAAATTTATAAAGGCTTATAGTAATTATTATATCCCTAACGAAGCAGAAAGAAATTTACAACTTGGAATGAGTTTTGTAATTCCTAGCTATACAGCTTTTGTTTTTGATGTTAGTAAAGATGATGAGAAAACAAATTATCAAGTGTCTTATTCTCCTTATAGTGTATTTAATTTAAATTTATTACGTCGTAATTATAGTACAAGAGAGAGCATTGATGATACCATTGTCCAAGTTGGATTTAGTTTTAATTTTAATGAAGGTTTTTTGAAGCAATTTAGAAGAAAAAACAATACTTTAGAGGAGGTTAATCGATACGACTTCCTCCAAAGAACGCATTAATTCATACCAGCATTGTGGAATTTTTCTGGATTATCCATAGCGTAGCGGAATTTTTCCCAATCAATTTGTTTATCCCAGATTGCAACAATTAAAGCTGCTACTGAATTTCCACAAAGATTTCCAACTGCTCTCATTTCAGACATAAATTTATCAACTCCTAAAAGAACACCTATGGCAGCTACGGGTAAAACTTGTGCTAAAGTCGCATTTGCTTCAGAAATTTCCATATTGCCTAAGGCTGCTAGAGTGCTTCCAAGCACTATAAAACCAGAACCAGTTACACCCACAGCTCCTTTTGAAGCTATCATTAACACTATTAAAATACTGATTTCGTGGGCTAGACTTAAATTTACGTTGAAAGCTTGTGCTAGAAAGATTAGACTCATTGCTAGATAGATATTGGTGCAATCAAGATTAAAACTATATCCTGTGGGTAGAACGAGTCCAACGGTTGCTTTAGAAAGCCCTGCTTTTTCTAATTTACGCATCAAAGGGGCAAGAGCAGATTCGCTTGAGCTGGTTGCAAAAACAATCAAAACTTCTCTTGAGATAAATCTCATAAATTTAAATATATTTACTTTTGCAAAATAACAAATAAGACCTAAAATTCCAAATATAAACACAAGGCACGAGATTAACATAACCAAAAGCAAGTAGGCTAAATTGATTAAAGAGCTAATTCCGTATTGAGCTATAAGCACGGCCATTGCTGAAAAGGCGGCAATAGGACTAAAATACATAATAATTTGTAAAATTTTGAAAACAAAATTTTGCACCACTTCAAAAACCCTTTGAATTGCCTGTTTATCTTCTACTCTCATTAAAGAAATAATCAAAGCAGTAACAATAGCAATAACTAAAACTTGTATAGTTTTTCCTTCTGTAAAAGGGGTAATAATATCAGTAGGCATAGCGTCTTTTAAAATATGCATAATTTCTGAGCTTGCACTTACTTCTGTGGTTTGAGAAACATATTTTTGCACGCTTTTAGTATCAAGCTGACTTGGGTCAAGGTTCATTCCATGACCTGGTTGCATGACATTTGCCATAAAAATACCTATAGCAAGTGCTAAAGTGCTTACAACTTCAAAATAAATTACCGCTTTAGCACCAATACTACCTACTTTTTTTAAGCTTTCAAGACTGATGATTCCTAAAACTAAAGTAACAAAAATAATAGGACCTATAAGAACTTTCAAAGCTCCAATGAAATAATCAACACCCGGCTTACTAGCGATGGCCAATTCTTTATCTATACAGCCAAGCAAAATACCTGCCACAATGCCTATAATTACCCAAAATCCAAGACTCTTTATAACACGCTTATATAAAGGAGGTTTCCTTTGAGCAAAAGTTTGACTTAAAGTTTCCAAGCTGATTCGCTCCTTTTTATTTTTGTTAATTTTAAATATAATTTTAATAAAATAATCATATTTCTAAATTTTAACAAAAAAATAAATAATAAAAATATTTTCTTGCCAAGATATAAAAATATTTTTTACTTGAATGTTACAAAATTTCTCATTATTTATTAATAAAAATTAAAATATTTTTTTAAAAAATTTATATTTTATAATTTAATTTACTTTTTGTTATTTATTATTAATAATAATTTTATTTTAGTTTATTTTTTAGCGAGGTTTTAAGTTGTGAAAGAAATAGTATTATCCAAAAATGCTTTGATTACTTCTAAAACAGATATTAAGGGAAATATTATCTATGCTAATGATGATTTTTTAAAATACGCAGGCTATACTATGGGAGAAATTTTACACAAGCCTCACAATATAGTAAGACACAAAGATATGCCAAAAGTGGTGTTTAAATGTCTTTGGGATTTTATTCAAAAAGGAGATGAAATTTTTGCTTTTGTAAAAAATCAGGCTAAAGATGGTAGTTTTTACTGGGTTTTTGCAAATGTAAGTGCTTCTTTTGATATTAATGGTAATATTATTAATTATTACTCCGTGCGTCGTGCGCCTAATAGAAAAGCTCTTGCTATCATCGAAGAGGTCTATAAAATTTTATTAGAAAAAGAGCAAAAAGAAGGTATTGGAGCTGGAGTTTTGGCTTTAATGGATATTGTAGATTCTTATAAGATGAGTTACAATGAATTTATATTCAACTTGCAAGAGAATAGCTAAAATAAGATGTGTTTAACCTTATTTATTATATAATTCCCGCTTTTATAAAATTTTAGAGCTGTTTAAGAGTTTTTGAAAATTTTTAAGACAAAATGAGGAGTTAATTTGTGATGAAAAATGGTTTATTGTCAGCTATTTTTTTGAGTATAGTTGGTATTTTGACTACCATTCTTGTCCATAGTTATATCGGGGCAGTTATTTTTGTTGCGACTATTGCTTTGATGATTTATTTGTTAAATCAATACAAAGATGAGCAAATAATGATAAATAAGCTTTTAATTCTTTGTAGGGAGCTAAAAGAAGGCAATTTTGACAATAGAATTATCTATGTGAAAACAAAGAGTAAAAATTTAGCCGAGATAGCCGATAATCTCAACAATACCATTGATGGACTTGAGGCTTATTTAAGAGAGATTAACACTTCTATTTCTTGTTCTCAAAAGGGCGAATTTTACCGCAAAGCTTTGCCTGAAGGCTTGAAAGGGATTTTCGCTCATAATATTGAATTTATCAACAAAGCCCTAGCCAATATAGAAGTAACCGCAAAATCCACTTTTAAAAACGCTTTATCAAGAACCTTGATGGATTTAAGCTTGGGAAATCAAAATAAAGATATGTCTCAAATTTCTAACTCCTTAAATCAAGACATCAGTGTAATGAAAAATGTCTATGACACAGTCGATGCCATCACTCATACAGCCACAGAAAACGGCTCTGAAGTAGATTCTTTGCAAAACGCTATGGGTTCGCTAATGGAAGTGGTTAATTCAAGCAAAGAAACGGTGCAAACTTTCGTAGCCAATTCTCAAAATATCACTTCAGTGGTTGAAGTGATACGCGATATAGCCGACCAAACCAATCTTTTAGCCTTAAATGCTGCCATTGAAGCAGCAAGAGCGGGAGAACACGGACGGGGCTTTGCTGTGGTGGCTGATGAGGTTAGAAAACTTGCCGAAAGAACGCAAAAATCTACCAGCGAAATTTCCGTTGCCATTCAAACTATGCAACAAGATTTTGTCAATATCCAAAGCGGTAGTGAGCAAGTTTTTAATATAGTCAGTGAATCTGAAGAAAGAATTAACAAATTCTCTCAAGCCTTTAGGCGTTTGGAAGAAAACAGCTCTACATTAGGAGTAAATTTTGGTTCTTTTGCAAAAAGACTTATTTTATCCGTGGTTAAAATCGACCATATTCTTTATAAATCCAATATCTACTTAAATTTAAATGGGGCGCAAAATTTTGACCTTGAATGTGTGGATGCTATTTCTAATCTTTGCCAAGATGAAAGAGCTAAGAGCGTGATTGAGGAGTTAAGTTCGAGTGATGAGCTTGATTTGGCTAAGGAATTTATAAAAAGCAACGCTAAAAAAGCCATAGAAGAATCAAGCCAAGCTTATATAGACCAAAAGGCTTACGATACCATAGTCAGTGATATTAAATCGCTTGAGCAAAGAAGTGCTGAAATTTTAACCAAATTAAAAATATAGGGGCAATAAATGTCAAGGGAAATTTTTTTGCAAAAGGATAGTTTGATTACTTCTAAAACAGATTTAAAGGGTCATATAGTTTATGCCAATGATGATTTTTTAAAATACGCAGGTTATACTATGGGAGAAATTTTACACAAGTCTCACAATATAGTAAGGCACGATGATATGCCAAAAACCGTTTTTAAGTATTTGTGGGATTATATGAGAGAGGGTAAGGAAATTTTTGCCTATGTGAAAAACAAGACTAAGGAAGGTAATTATTACTGGGTTTTTGCCAATGTAACGCCTTCAATGGATATGAATGATAATATAATAGGCTATTATTCGGTTCGCCGTATGCCAAATAAAAGTGCTATTTCCACGATAGAAAAACTCTATAAGAATATTTTAAGCGTTGAGCAACAACAAGGTTTAAATAAGGGTATTGAAACGCTAGAAAATTTTTGCAAAAGTGCGGGTAAAACTTATAATGAGCTGATTTTTTCTCTCCAAGAAGCCAAATAGGACCGGTTTAGACTTAAAGCGACTTTGTTTTAAGTCTAAATATTATATAATCCATCTTTAAAAATTCACAATTTTTCAAGGCAAAATATGTTTGATGTTATTGTTGTAGGTGGGGGACATGCGGGTATTGAAGCCAGTGCAGCCACTGCTAGAATGGGTAAAAAAACCTTACTTTTAACCACGCTAATAGAACAAATAGGAGCAGCAAGTTGTAATCCAGCCATAGGCGGACTCGCTAAGGGGCATTTGGTAAAAGAACTTGATGCTATGGGCGGACTTATGGGTGAAATTAGCGATGAAGCGGGGATACAATTTCGCATTTTAAATGAAAGCAAAGGCGTGGCTGTTCAAGGAAGCAGGGCGCAAATTGATATGGATAAATACCGCATTATCGCGCGCAATAGACTTTTGAAACTTCCCAATTTAGAACTTTCTCAAGAACAAGTGAGTGCTTTGATTATAGAAAATGATGAAGTTAAAGGCGTTAAAACAAATTTAGAAAATATATATTTTGCCAAAAAAATTATTCTTACGACGGGAACTTTTTTAAATGGGCTTATCCACATAGGAGAAAACAAACTTAGGGCTGGACGAGTAGGCGAACTCGCTTCGGTAAAATTGGGCGATAATTTGCAAGCTTTAGGTTTAAAAATGGGGCGTTTAAAGACAGGAACTTGTCCAAGAGTGGATGCAAAAAGCATTGATTTTAGTGTGCTTGAAATTCAAGAAGGGGACGCAAATCCTAAAGCCTTTAGCTTTCGCTCAAAAAATTTTAAGCCCAAGCAACTTCCTTGCTATATAGCCCGCACTAATGCTAGAACGCATGAGCTTATTAGGAATAATTTTTACCGTGCTCCGCTTTTTACAGGACAGATTGAAGGTGTGGGACCAAGATATTGTCCTTCCATAGAGGATAAAATCAATCGTTTTAGCGATAAAGACAGCCACCATCTTTTTATCGAGCCTCAAACCTTTGAAGCGACTGAGTATTATATCAATGGTTTTTCTACTTCTTTGCCCTATGAGGTGCAAATTCAAATGTTGCGTTCTGTAAAAGGTTTTGAAAATGCTAAAATTACCCGTTTTGGTTATGCCATAGAATATGATTATATAGAGCCAACTGAGCTTAAACATACTTTAGAGCTTAAAAAGATTAAAAATCTTTATTGTGCGGGGCAGATTAATGGAACAACGGGCTATGAAGAAGCTGCGGCACAAGGTTTTATGGCTGGGGTTAATGCAAGTTTAAGTATAGATGAAAAAGAGCCTTTGGTTTTAAGACGCGATGAGGCTTATATAGGGGTTTTAATCGATGATTTGGTAGTCAAAGGCACAAAAGAGCCTTATAGAATGTTTACTTCAAGGGCTGAATTTAGACTGCTTTTAAGGGAAGAAAATGCCATACTTAGGCTTGGAAAATATGGCTATGATTTAGGACTTTTAAGCAAACAAGATTTCGCTTACATACAAAATATCGCAAATAATCTTCAAAAGGGACTTGAGTTTTTACTCTCTAAAGAATTCACGCCCAATAATCAAAATAACGCTTTTTTAGAGAACTTAGGCGAAGATAAAATTTCTTCCATAGTTTCTCTTCAAAAAATCGTTGCAAGAGCAAGTTTTGATATAGAAAAATTAAGAAAGCTTGATTTGATGTTTGAAAATATGGATGATTATTCCTTAAGGGAAATTTTAAACGAGGCTAAGTATTATCACTATATCAGTATGCAAAAGGCTCAGGTGGAAAAAATGAAGAGCCTAAGCGAGCTTAAAATCCCTGAAAATTTTGATTTTAAAAGCGTGAGTGGTTTAAGCAATGAGGTGGTAGAAAAGCTTAATCATCACAAACCCCCTACTATTTTTGCAGCCAGTCAAATCAGTGGCATTACCCCTGCGGCACTTGATATTTTGCAAATTTATATTAAAATGCAAAAGAAAAAAGCTTAAAATTGAATTTTTTAACAAAATTTCAGGGTATAAAAGTCTCTTGTTTTTAAGTTAAATATTTGATTTTGGTAAATGTTTTAAAAAATTTAAACTTTAAGGTCTGTTTGGAAAAATTTTTGTGTGAATTCTTTTTGTAAATCTTGTTTTTGATGGTTTTGATAATTTTGTGTGATTCTTTGCTGGTTTTTAAGTCTTAGAAGTTCTTCTTTTGTGATATTAGGATTGTTTTGTATCAAGGCTCTAAATTCAGGGAATTCATCAAGCAATTGTTCTTTTTGACTTTTGGAAGCTTGGCTTGGCAAAACTTTTGGACTTTCAATCACCAAATCACTAAAACCAGAAACAGAACTTCCACTCATCGCTCTAAAAGGGCTATCATAGTAAGCCTTAATTTCATTTAAGGTTTTTCCAGCATAAGAACTCCAAATTTCGCCAGTAGGGTCGACAACCAAATGAATTTTCTGGCGTTTATCACTCTCATCTAAAATATCATTTAAAGCATCTACAGCCCAATTCGTATAGCCTTGCATATCTGTGCCACCTTTGGCAGAATACTCAAGTCTACTAATGCTTCCATCAAAATTTCTATCGCTTTTTAGGGTTTCATCCATAAGCTCTTCAATGCTTAGACTTTTATCGCTTATCTTACTTCCCACATAACCTGTAGTGCTTTTAGCTTCTCTTAGAACCACTGCTCCAAAGCTCTTGCTTAAATTTTGATTTTCGGCGACATCTTGGACTGAATTTTTTAAGACAAGGTATTCGTTTTTTTCTATTTTGCCGTTTTTATCCATATCTGCATTTAAAAAATCTCTATTGACTATAATATCCTTATACCAGCCTTCTACAAAGGCAGCCGCACTTCCACTTAAACCTATATTGCCATTAGAAAGTTTTAAAAAATCATTTTCACTAAAATGACTTTTTAAAAGTTCTATGCTTTTATCACTTAAATTTAAAGCAATTTCTTTATTATCACTGAAAAAATGAATGGAATTTTTTGTATTTTTATCAGGGTGAAAATCACTTATATTTCTTTTGATATTTTCACTTTTAGAAGCTGAAAATACAGCCTCATTTTTGGTAGAATAAAAAGTATCTATTGAATTTACTAAAATAGACATCAATAATACTTCACACAAACAGGTTCGCCGCCTACTCTAACATTAGGCAAAGCATAGCAACCATACTCATCATTAGGCACCAAATCGGGTCTGCAACTATTTGGCTTAAAAAGATTTTGCAAAGAACAAGTATAAGGCTCATAAGAATCGTGGGCAAAAGCACTCACCGCAAAAACAGAAAGTAAAAGAAAAGTCTTTACTAAGTTTTTCATATTTTCTTCTTCTAAATAATTTTTATAATATGCAAAGATTATATAATTTATATTTTAAAAAAATCTTAAAAATTTAAATTTTTACAAGCATTAGCCAGTCTTATAAAAACGGCTTAAAATTTAACTTACCACGCTTTTGCAAGATAAAAGCTCGTAATGACAAAAGTGTTGTCATTACGGATAAAACGAAGCAAACTGCTTAAATTCAAACCACTCCCGCATTTTTATACTGAGTTTCTAGCAAATTATCAACAAGCCTATCCATAGTTTGAACATAATTTTTATAGTGTAGAGAAGCTCCATCAGACCTTAATTTTCTCAAATCAAGCTCCTCAGTTTGGTTTGTTTTATCTTTTAAATTCTCACTCAATTTACCATCAACAAGTTCAAATTCAAGGAAGGGATTGTCAATGAGTTTTGGGTCTATAAACATCGCCCCACCTTCATAGGAAATCAAAGGCTCATCATCGTTATTTGTCGACTTTAAACTTCTTTCCATTTTTAAAAATTGAGTGGTATCAATGCCTGCTTTTTCTAAGCCCATATTTTTAAGCAAATCAAGAACCCTGCCCTGCTTATCTTCAAAATAAACAAGAGCTTTCATACTTTGGGGTTCTAATTCTATTTTGACATTAATATCTTGGGTTTTAAAATCATTTTGAAACATATAAAGATAATCAGCAGCAAAAGTTGCTAAATTTCTTTGCTCGTTTTCACTTAAAAGGTCTAAAGACACCTTTTCGCCTGTTTTGGGATTGATGATATTATCTAGTGCCTTGCTAATTTTAGAAAAATTATCATTGGCTAAGTTTTTGGGATTAAGCTTATCTATATCCCAGTTAGAATTTTGCACTTCATCTAAGGTTTTTTGGAAGTCGGTATTGGCACTTTTTTCTGTTTTGGTGCCTAGTGGATGAATTGCATTGGTATTATTGCTCACATACATTTTTACTCCTTTTTTGAAATTTTAATTTAACAAGCAAAAAGTATTCCAACTGCTCTCGTTATTAAAAAGAAGTAATCTGCTTTAATTTTTAGTATAGTTTGTTTCGTTTCACTGGTAATAACGGATAGCATTGTCACCCCGAAATTTGGTTAATCAAATTGAAGCAATCTCTTTAAATTTAAGAGCAGACGCAATGCCACAAAGCTTGACAGCTTCTCGCAATGACGAAAATGAGCATTCTTTATGATAACGAAGCTTACCACGCTTTAGGGCGCAAGCTCGTAATGACACCATAATTCTCACACTCTTATATCCACGCTTTTATTTTGCAAATTCTTTTTCAAAAAGAAGCTTTTCCATTCCCTTTATAGTCGCTAAATTTTTATACAAACAAAGACCCATTAAATTATTTTTCACACAGCATTTAAAGCTTCGTTGATAATTTCATTTGTCTTTTTAGGATTTTGGTTTTTAAGCTCTCTTTCATAATTATTTAGGAGTAAATTTTCTCTTAAAAGCTTTTTTTGCTCAAAAAAGCGTTCTATAAGTGTATCTAAAGCCTTATGATAAAGCACCCCACTAGCACTAGGTTCTAGCCTGATAAAAGGCAGGGCTAGGTAGCTTTTCTCGTCTAAGCCTTTCTCTTGTGCTTCTTTTTTCATATCCCTTATAGTTTGCTCTAAATCACGCAAATCTTTTAAATTTAATCCCGTATCATTTTCACCCCTTGTTCTTTTCAAAAAGCCAAAATAATTATCCGTATTGCCATCTACATAATCCTTAGCCAAGTCCCACAACTCCCTTCTAGCGTCATCATCGCCTAAAGGTAAAGTGCCAAGCTGACAATCTTCAAGCTTAAAAATATCTTTGCCCACATCCACAGCTTCGCCTTTGGAATTTTGATAATCAAAATAAGCCCATATGTATTTTTCTTCTCTTGCAATGTAGATTTTAGAATACTCTAATCTATCATCATAATAGTGTTGAGCGAAATTTAGATTAGAAGCTAAATGTTCTAGTAAATGCTTTTGTTGCTTTTCATTAAGACTATCAAAATCAACGCTTTCACCCGTCTTATAATCTACAAGCTTATCCAAAGCTTTAAGAGCCATTTCAAAATCACTTTGTGCCATAGCTTCGGGCTTTAGTTTGGAATAAGGTGTTGTGTCTGCTTTTATTTCTTGTTTGGAATTTTGCACTTTATCTAAGGTTTTTTGGAAGTGAGTATAGCCATTTTTTTCTGCTTTAGTGCTTAGTGGATGAATTGCATTGGTATTATTATCAATATACATTTTTACTCCTTTTTAAATTTAGTAAGCAAAAAGCGTTCCAGCTACTCCTGTTATTACAAAGCCTTAAGGCTGAAGTAATCCTTTTTAAGTTTTGCTGTGTCTCTAAAACAAAACTTAATAAAACAAAGAAAAAATTTATTTTAATTTAGATAAACTTTTGCTTTGGTTAAAAATAAATTTATCGAAAGGACAAGTTATGGCTACATCTGAAAGTAGACGAAGCTTTATGGGTTTTGCATTTGGAAGCGTAGCTGCTGTAGGTGGTGTTTTTTCGCTTGTTGCAATGAAAAAAACTTGGGACCCGCTTCCAAGTGTCAAGGCTGCGGGCTTTACTACAGTGGATTTAACAGGAATGCAAGATGGAGAGCTTAGAACCATAGAATGGCGTAAGAAGCCTATTTTTATATTAAAAAAAGATGCGAGTATGTCAAAAGATGAAAAACGCGATGTTGTGGTAGCCAATGCCGCTTACACCGTGGTCATAGGACTTTGCACACATTTAGGTTGCATACCTGCTTATCAAGCAAGTGAGCAATTGTTTAAATGTGCCTGTCATGGCGGGGAATTTGACGCGAGTGGAAAAAATGTCTTTGGACCTCCTCCAACACCCCTTGAAATTCCCCCTTTTAAAATCGATGGAACCAAGCTTGTTTTAGGCGAAGAAGGTCCTGAATATCAAAAAATGATAGCGGAGGCTTAAGATGGCACAGATTAGAAAAGCTAATGGCATAGTGGATTGGCTTGACCAAAGGCTTGCGGTTCATAAATTACTTGATGTTTTGATGGTGAAGTATTGGATACCAAAGCAGATTAATTTTCTTTGGGCGATGGGGGTTATTTTAACAACTCTTTTTGCGGTGCTTTTTGTTACAGGGCTTTTGCTTGTGATGTATTATAAACCAGACACTGCTCTTGCTTTTGATAGTGTGAATAAAACTATTATGCAAGAAGTCGATTATGGTTGGCTTTGGCGTCATATGCACGGCGTTGCTGCTTCTGTTGTGTTTTTGATTATTTATATCCATATGCTAACGGGAATTTATTATGGTTCTTATAAAAAGGGTCGTGAGATGATTTGGGTTAGTGGTATGCTTTTATTTGTTGTATTTTCTGCTGAAGCTTTTAGTGGCTATATGCTTCCTTGGGGGCAAATGAGTTATTGGGCGGCTCAAGTGATTACCAATCTTTTTGGTGGAATTCCCTTTATCGGTCCTGAGCTTGTGATTTGGATTCGTGGAGATTATGCGGTTTCTGATCCGACTTTAACAAGATTTTTTATGCTTCATGTATGTTTGCTTCCTATTGTGATTATTGCTATTATAGCCTTTCATTTTTATTCTTTAAGAATTCCTCATGTTAATAACGAGATTGCTGAAGAGTTGGATTTTGATTTGGAATCTGAAAAATATATGGCAGGTGATACTAAAGGTTCTAAGGTCATTCCTTTTTGGCCGGGATTTTTATCAAAAGATTTTATGTATATAAGCTTTTTTATGATATTCTTTTTCTATTTGGTATGTTTTAAATTTGATTTTGCAATGGACCCTATCAATTTTGACCCCGCTAATGCTCTTAAAACCCCAGCACATATTTATCCTGAGTGGTATTTTTTATGGAGTTATGAAGTTTTAAGGGGCTTTTTCTTTGATATTGCGGGCATTAAAGCCTTTGATATAGGTTTGGTAGCTTTTGGAATTGCTCAAGTGATTTTCTTTTTACTTCCTTGGCTAGATAGAAGTGATGTTGTAAAACCAGCTCATGAAAGACCTTTATTTTTCATTTGGTTTTGGGTATTGCTTGTGGATTTAATTGTTTTAACCATTTATGGAAAATTGCCACCAACTGGCGTAAATGCTTGGGTTGGATTTTATGCTTCTATTATATTTTTACTTTTACTTATTGTCGTTTTACCTGTTATTACAATTATGGAAAGAAAAGGAGCTAAACAATGAGAGAATTAAAAATATTTTTAGTCGTTGCAGTTTTTACTGCACTTGTGTATTGGGGTGTAGAGCCTTATGCGCATTCAGTGATGAAACCTCATGTGGCTCCAGCGAATTTTGATTTTGCTAAGGAAGATGTGGATTTTGCTAAGAGTGTGATTAGCGAAAAAGAAGCACTTTTAAACGAAGCACAAAAAGCAGGCAATGAGGTTCAAATTCAAAATGCAACTAAGGCTTTAGATATGGCTAAAGAAAATTTAAGCAAAGTTGAAAGCCTTTGGGCAGATGTTGCGAAAATAGATTTTACCAAAGGCGACGCCTTAAAAGGCAAGGAATTTTTTGAAAATAATTGTTTTGCGTGTCACGGGGTAAAAGAAGATGGAATTGCGGCTAATATTACGGATTCTTCTTTGGGGGTAATTCCACCTGACCTTAGTTCAGCGGGTGCGATTTATGATGAGAAGTTTTTAGCCGCTTTGATTATGCATCCTGCACTTGCTTTGAAAGTAGATCATAAATTTGGCGATGCTTTCATTATGACAGCTTATAATAGTGAAACTTCCGGAGAAAGTGAAGAGATTACAAATGCAAATATAGCCAATGTGATTGCTTATCTTAAAGATGTGAGCGTTAAATTTGAAGCCAATGAAGACGCCGCTATTAAAAAAGAAGTTGAAGCTAAATATGCCAATATGGAAGATAGCACACAAAAAACAGCTTTGATGGAAAAAGATATAGCTTTTGCTAAAAATAAGGCCACTTTTATCGAAGCTTGTGGTCGTTGTCATGATATGAAATACGATAGCTTTTTCACCCCTTCAAACCATAATGATTTACTTACTTACTTGGGTTCAACTCCGCCTGATTTATCTATGATGATTCGCTCTCGTGGTGAGCAGTATCTTCACGATTTTATCAACAATACCCAAAAATTACTTCAAGGAACGGCTATGCCAAGAGTGGGTCTTACAGAAGAAGCTCAAGCTAAGGTGGTTTCTTATATAAGTAAGGTGGGCGATAGCAAAAAAGAAGAAAGAGAAAGCACAGGAATTTATGTGATGATATTCTTTGTAATTTTAAGTGTTTTTGCTATAGCTTGGAAGCGTTCTATTTGGTCTAAACTGCATTAATTTTTGCCACTGCAAAGTGGCAAAATCTTAATCTCTCTTAAAAGTTTTATAGCTATATTTCAACTCTGTATAAGTAAAAACTAAACTTAAATTTGATAGAATCCTAGCTTCATTTCACACACATCAATCCTTTTTAGCTTGTGTAAATTAAGGGATGTGGAGGAATAAAGCTAAATTTACAAGGAGAGACTCATGGTTAGTATGAGAGATTTGCTAGAATGTGGTGTGCATTTTGGGCATCAAACAAGACGCTGGAATCCGAAGATGAAAAAATTCATTTTTGGCGAAAGAAAAGGCATTTATGTTATTGACTTACAAAAAACCTTAAGATATTTTAGATATACCTATAATATAGTCCGTGACGCTGCTGCTGAAGGAAAAACTATACTTTTTGTTGGAACAAAAAAACAAGCCGGTGGAGCCATACAAGAATTTGCTGAAAAATGTGGTATGCCTTATGTTAATCACAGATGGCTAGGAGGCATGATGACGAATTTTGGAACCATTCGTCAATCCATTAGAAAATTAGAAGTAATTGAAAAAATGGAAGAAGATGGAAGCATTAAGCTTTTAACCAAAAAAGAAGCTTTAATGCTTACAAGAAAAAAAGAAAAATTATTAGCTTATTTGGGTGGAATTCGTTACATGAAAACCCAACCTGATATGATTTTTGTTATTGACACGGTAAAAGAAAAAATCGCTGTTCAAGAGGCAAATAGATTAAAAATTCCTGTCGTAGCTCCACTCGATACCAATTGCGACCCCGATTTGGTAAGCTATCCAATTCCGGGTAATGATGATGCTATTCGTTCAGTGCAACTTTTCTGCCAAGAAATGGCTGAAGCGATTAATGAAGGAAAAGCTTTAAGAGAACAAGATGGCGAAGCCTTACCAAGCGAAGAAAAAGAAATTAGCGATGAAGAAAAAAAAGAAGTTTTAGACGAAGTGATGAGTGAAGAAGACTTCGGTGAGGAGCAAGAATAATGGCTGAAATCACTGCTGCGATGGTAAAAGAACTCCGCGAAAGCACAGGTGCGGGGATGATGGATTGTAAAAATGCTTTAAGCGAGAGTAATGGAGATTTTGATAAAGCAGTGCAACTTTTAAGGGAAAAAGGTTTAGGCAAGGCTGCTAAAAAGGCTGATAGATTAGCTGCTGAAGGTTTGGTAAGTGTAAAAATAAGTGATGATTTTACAAGTGCGACCCTGAGTGAAATTAATTCCGAAACTGACTTTGTAGCAAAAAATGAGCAATTTATCGCTTTAACAAAAGACACTACAGCTCATATCCAAAATAATAGCTTACAAAGCGTAGAAGAGCTTCATACAAGCACAATCAATGGGGTTAAATTTGAAGAATATCTCAAAAGTCAAATTGCAACCATAGGGGAAAATTTAGTTGTAAGAAGATTTGCGACTTTAAAAGCAGGTGCTAAGGGTGTTGTAAATGGTTATATTCATACAAATGGTCGTGTAGGAGTTGTGATAGCTGCAGCTTGTGATAGTGCTGAGATGGCTGAAAAATCAAGAGCTTTGTTAAGACAAATTTGTATGCATATTGCAGCAATGAGACCTAGTTATTTAAGTTATGAAGATTTGGATATGGCTTTTGTCGAAAATGAATACAAAGCTTTAGTTGCTGAGCTTGAAAAAGACAACGAAGAAAGACGCAGACTTAAGGACCCTAATAAGCCCGAGCATAAAATTCCAAAATTTGCAAGTCGCAAACAATTAAGCGAGGAAATTTTAAAAGAAGCTGAAGAAAAAATCAAAGAAGAACTTAAGGCTCAAGGCAAGCCTGAAAAAATTTGGGCTAATATTATTCCGGGTAAAATGAATAGCTTTATAGTGGATAATTCTCAGCTTGATAGTAAGCTTACCTTAATGGGTCAGTTTTATGTAATGGATGATAAAAAAACCATAGAGCAGGTGCTTGCTGAGAAAGAAAAAGAATTTGGTGGAAAAATTAAAATTGTTGAATTCATTTGCTTTGAGGTTGGTGAAGGTTTAGAAAAGAAAAGCGAAGATTTTGCGGCTGAAGTGGCTGCACAGCTTTAAGCGGTGAAAAATGGAACTCTTAAGAGCGGAGAATTTAAGTCATAGTTTTGATTATCCGCTTTTTGAGGGTTTAAATCTTATTTTAAAGGCAAAAGACTGCATTGCAATTGAAGGCAGTAGCGGTTGTGGTAAATCTACTCTTTTGCATATACTTTCTTCTTTGTTAGCTCCAAAAAAAGGTGAAGTTTTTTTTAAAGGTTCTAGTCTTTATCAGCTTAATGAAAATCAAAGACTTAAAATGCGCCGTTATGACTTTGGTATTATTTTTCAGACACATTATCTTTTTAAAGGTTTTTCAGCTTTAGAAAATATCGAACTTGCTAGTGTTTTATCGGGTCAGGATTTGGATGAGAAAATTTTAAAAAGCTTAGGTATTGATATACTTTTAAATCAAAAAATAGGCAAATTAAGTGGCGGACAGCAACAAAGAGTTAGTATAGCTCGTGTGCTTTGTAAAAAACCAAAAATTATTTTTGCTGATGAGGCGACTGGAAATTTAGATTTTGATAATGCTAAAAATGTCATCGAGCTTTTAATCTCTTATGCAAAAGAAAATGACGCAGCTTTATTTTTTGTTACGCATGACAGCAAGCTTGCTAGTTTTTGTGATAAAACTTATACTTTAGACGCTAATGGAATTTGTTAATTATTTGGGCGATAAAAATGTTGTAACTTTTATGTTGCTTCTTGCTAGAATGAGCGGTCTTATAGTTTTTTTCCCTTTTTTTTCACATAATTCTATCCCTATGATAATAAAAAGCACCATAGTTTTATTTTTAACTATGTATTTATATCCTTTGGCTAAGCTAGAATCTTTACATTTAGATAGTTTTTTTATCTTGCAGCTTATGAGTGAAGTGCTTTTTGGAATGATAGCAGGATTAATGCTTCAGATTATTTTTGCTATTGTGATGATGGCAGGGGAGCAGATTGCTTTTACTATGGGTTTTACTATGGCTAGTGTCTTAGACCCCAGCTCAGGCACTAATATGCCTATTACTTCTCAAATTTTAAATTTACTCGCCCTGCTGTTTTTTCTCGCTTTTGATGGGCATCACTTAATGCTTTTATTTCTAAGCCACTCTTTGACTTATATTAGTTTGGGTGGCTTTTATCCTAGTGAAAATTTAATGCATTATTTAAATATGGGTATGCTAAATATTTTTATCATAGGTTTTACAATGAGTTTTCCTATACTGGCTATTTCGCTTTTAGCCGATGTTATTTTTGGACTTTTAATGAAAACTATGCCTCAATTTAATCTTTTAGTCATAGGTTATCCTATAAAAATAGCTTTAGGTTTTATAGTTTTGGTGGCGATTTTGCTTGTGATGATGCAGTATTTTAAAAATTTAATTTTAGAAGTTTTTACTCACATGCAAACTCTTTTTTTTACCTAAGCAAAGGATAAATGAAATTATCATAAAATAGCAATTATTTTTCAAGGATTAAAGTGATGAAAATTTTACTTCTAAATGAAAACCCCGTAGTTTCAAGGCTTGTAAGCTTGAGCGCAAAAAAAATGTCTTATGAATTTGAAGAACTTAACGCTTATGATGAAAATTTGGGCTATTATGATGTGATTATTGTAGATAGCGATACTCCAGCTCCTTTAAAAATTCTTCAAACAAAATGCGATAGATTGATTTTTTTAGCTCCACGTAACCAAAGTATAGATATAGATGTGCAAATTTTACAAAAACCCTTTTTACCTACAGATTTTTTAAATTTACTTAACAATAAAGATGTTAATGAACATACGCCTATTGAATCGCCAATATTAGGTAATGATGAAAATCCTTATGCTGATATTAGTTTAGATTTGGATAATTTAAATTTAGATGATTTGCCTAATGAGAATTCTTTGGATATAAATTCAGATGGAATGGAAGATTTAAGTTTTGATGATGAAGCTCAAAATGATAATGATACAAATGAAGCTTTAAATACTCAAAATTTAGAAGATGAAAATTTAGAACAAGAAGCAACTCAAGAACAAGTTCAAGAAGATATTCAAACTGATTTAGATTTAACTCTAGAAAATAGTGAAGACGAAAAAGATGACTTAACTCAAGAGCATACGGCTTTGAATGCTGAGTCTAGTTTAGATGAGTTAGAAGATAATAATGATGAAGATTTGGAAGATAATAAAGAATTGCAAGCTAAGATGAGCGACTTTGATGAACTTCCTGTGGTTGAAGAGCAGGAAAAAGAAATGGATTTTGATGATATACCCGAAGATGCGGAGTTTTTAGGTCAAGCAAAAGAAGAGCAAGAGCCTTTAGAAGACTTTGTTCCTATTATAGAAGATGAGCAAGAAGAGCTTGAAAATTTAAGTTCTAATTTAAGCACTCAAGAACAGATTATGGAAGAACTAGCAGAGCTTGATGAGCTTGATTATGGTATTAATAGCGATAATAGTAGCAAGGTTTTAAAAGATTTTAAAGATGAGCCAGTTTTTAATCACGAAGAATTAGGAGTTGATGAAGAAGAAGTGCTTATTCCAAATTTAGATGATTTTGATACTTTGCAAGAAAGTGATATACAAAAAGCTCTTGGGGAGGAGGTTTTGGTAGAAGATGGGGATATGCCAAAGCTTGAGACTAGGGTGCAAAATGAAAGTAGTAGCGAAGAGATAGTTAATGAGCTTAGTCAAAGCATAGCAGGAGCAATCACTTCAAGTATTAAAGATGATACCTTAAAGGCGGCTCTTAAGGGTATGAATATGAATATAAATATAAACATTAGCTTTAAAGAGGATTGAGTTTGCAAGGCTTTATTTTGTTGATTTCAGGTCCTAGTGGAGCGGGAAAATCAACTCTTTTAAAAAAACTTTTTGATGAATTTAACAAAGAGCTTTATTTTTCCATTTCTTCAACAACGCGTCCGCCAAGAGAGAAGGAACAAGATGGGGTTCATTATCATTTTATAAGCAAAGATGAATTCCAGCAAGGCATAGCTGGGGGTGAATTTTTAGAATGGGCTAGGGTGCATGAAAATTTCTACGGAACTTCTCTTAAGCATACTAAAGACGCTTTGAGTAATGGAAAAATAGTTGTTTTTGACATTGATGTGCAAGGATTTAAAATAGCCAGAGAAAAAATGGCTGATAGTATTGTTTCGGTTTTTATCACCACAAAAAATAAAGATGAGCTAAAAAAAAGACTTATTAAGCGAAATGCTGATACAATGTTGCAACTAGAAAAAAGATTACAAAACGCTAGCGATGAGATGAAAGAACTTTGTGAGTATGATTATCTTATCATTAATGATGAGTTGGAGCAAAGTTATGAAGCCTTGCGAGCGATTTTAATCGCCCATAAATTTAAAACTAAGGGGCAAAATCTAGAGCAAATTCAAAATATTTGGAATGAAGGAGAATAAAATGGGTGGTTGGTCAAGTCCAAGTCATTGGTTGGTTATTTTATTGATTGTGGTTTTACTTTTTGGAGCAAAAAAAATTCCCGAACTTGCAAAGGGTTTAGGTAAAGGCATTAAAACCTTTAAAGATGAAATGAATAATGAAGATGAAGTAGCAAAAAATGCTCAAAAAATAGAGGGCAAACAAGAGACAAGTCAAAGCACAAATGCCGATGCAAATATAGACGAAACAAAAAAAGCTTAAGGTTAGCTCTTTTGAAAAGTATTATTTTTGATGAGCTTAGAAAGCTTTTAGGGTGTGATTTTACGCTTGAAAATCCTAAGGATAAAAATTTAGCACATTTTGCTACTCCTTTGGCTTTTTCTTTGGCTAAGGAGTTGAAAAAATCCCCTATACTTATAGCTAATGAATTAGCGTCTAAATTCCAAAATCATAGCTATTTTGAAAGGGTTGAGGCTGTAAATGGGTATTTAAATTTTAGAATTTCCAAAACTTTTTTAAATGAACTAGCACAACAAGCTTTGAAAAATCCAAATGATTTTACCAAAGGAGAAAAAAAACAAGAAAGTTTTTTACTTGAGTATGTCAGTGCTAATCCCACAGGTCCCCTTCACATAGGACACGCAAGGGGTGCTGTTTTTGGCGATACTTTAACAAGACTTGCAAGACATTTGGGTTATAATTTCGACAGCGAATACTATGTCAATGATGCGGGCAATCAAATCTACTTACTAGGGCTTTCTATTTTGCTAAGTGTGAAAGAAAATATCCTAAAAGAAGTTGTAAAATATCCAGAGCAATATTACAAAGGCGAGTATATAGCGGATTTAGCCAAAGAGGCTTTTGAGGAATTTGATAAAGAATTTTTTAATGAAGAAAATATCCCTAGCTTAGCGACTTGGGCGAAGGATAAAATGCTTATTTTGATTAAACAAAATTTAGAACAAGCAAAAATTAAAATCGACAGCTATGCCAGTGAAAGCTCGTATTATGATGCCTTAAATGCGACCTTAAACTCCTTAAAAGAGCATCAAGGCACTTACGAAAAAGAAGGTAAAATTTGGCTTGCTTCTTCTTTAAAAGGCGATGAAAAAGACCGCGTGATTATCCGCGAAGATGGGCGTGGGACTTATTTGGCAGCGGATATTGTCTATCATAAGGATAAGATGAGTCGCGGTTATGATAAGTGTATTAATATCTGGGGAGCAGACCATCACGGCTATATCCCTAGAATGAAGGCGGCTATGGAATTTTTAGGTTTTAATCCCAATAAGCTTGAGATTATTTTGGCACAGATGGTTTCCTTGCTTAAGAATGGAGAACCTTATAAAATGAGTAAAAGAGCGGGAAATTTTATCCTAATGAGTGATGTGCTTGATGAGATAGGAAGTGATGCTTTGCGTTATATCTTTTTAAGTAAAAAATGCGATACGCATTTGGAATTTGATGTGAGTGATTTGCAAAAGGAAGATAGCTCTAATCCTGTGTATTATATCAACTACGCTCACGCTAGAATCCATCAAGTTTTTGCCAAGGCTGGAAAAAAAATCTCTGATGTGCTTGAGGCTGATTTACAAAGTCTTAATCAAGATGGCGTAAATTTGCTCTTTGAAGCTTTAAATTTAAAGGCTGTTTTAAATGATGCCTTTGAAGCAAGGGCTTTGCAAAAAATCCCTGATTATCTTAAAAATTTAGCTGCCAATTTTCATAAATTCTATAATGAAAATAAGGTTGTGGGTTCTTCTAATGAGAATGATTTACTCAAGCTCTTTGCCCTAGTGGCTTTAAGCATTAAGACCGCATTAAATTTAATGGGTATTGAAGCAAAAAATAAAATGCAACATTAGGAATTTAGCAAAAACACGGCTATTATCACAATGACAATGCCTAAAATTCCTATTTTGTTTAATTTTTCTTTATATAAAATCCAACCCCCAAGACAAGTGCCTAGTATGCCTATGGCTCCCCAAGTTGAGTAAGCTATGCTTAAAGGCACATATTTCAAAGAAAAAGAAAGCAAGAAAAAAGCCAACACAGCATTGATAATAGCCGCTATGCCCCAGAACTTATTTTTAAAACCATTGGATTTTTTGAGTAATAAATTCGCCACTATATCCAAAAAAGCCGAGAGTATGATGATGAATATATACATTATTCTTTCACTTCTCCTATATTAATCATAATAATTCCAACGATAGAAAGGATAATGCCTAGAATTTGAGTTAAAGTCAAACTCTCTTTAAAAAGTATAAAAGAAACCAAAAGTATGAGTATCATACCCAAAAGCTCCCACACAGCATAGGCTATACCCACTTGAATTTTTCGAATGGCTTTACCCATAAAAAAATAAGAACAGGCTATGAAAATACTCATAAAAAAATAGCCCAAAACAAGATTTTCCATTTTTAAAAAACTCGTTCCTAAAACTTCAAAAATTATGGCGCCAAGCAAAAAAAACCAAGCGATAAAAAGTTCTTTTTTGATGGTATTCAAAAAAACTCCTAAAAATAAATTCCAAAATCATAGCATTTAAAGCTTTAATTAGTCTTTTTATTTTATACTTTTAATTTTAAAAATATTTACAGAAAGAGAGAAATTTATGGGACGAGCGTTTGAATACCGCAGAGCTTCTAAGGAGGCTAGATGGGATAAAATGAGCAAACTTTTCCCCAAACTTGCTAAAGCCATACAAGTAGCAGCCAAAGAAGGCGGAAGCGACCCTGATATGAATCCCAAGCTAAGAAGTGCCATAGCCACAGCCAAAGCAAATAATATGCCAAAAGACAATATAGACGCTGCTATCAAGCGTGCAAGTGGCAAGGACGGGCTTGAAATAAAAAATATCCATTATGAAGGCAAGGCTCCGCACGGAGCTTTGGTTATAGTTGAGTGTATGAGTGATAATCCTACACGCACGGTAGCTAATGTAAAAGCAATTTTTAGTAAAAATGGCGGAGAAGTGCTACAAAATGGCTCTTTGGGTTTTATGTTCGCTAGAAAAGCGGTTTTTCATCTTGAGAAATTCACAGGGGATTTGGAAGAATTAGAGCTTGATTTGATTGATGCGGGGCTTGAAGAATTAGAACAAAATGAAGAAGAATTGGTAATTAGCGGGGATTATACAGCTTTTGGTGAGCTAAGTGTGGCGATAGAGACTAAGGCTTTGGTGTTAAAAAAAGCAGGGCTTGAGTATATACCCAACAGTCCCGTAAGCTTTAGCGAAGAACAGCTTGTAGATATAGAAAAACTTTTAGATAAGCTTGAAGATGAAGATGATGTTCAAGCTGTTTATACCAATATCAATTAAGGAGAAAAGATGATAAAAACAATAGACACAAGCAAGGCAAATGAGTATAAATTTGCCCTAATCAAAACAGAAAAAGGCACGATGAAGGTAGAGCTTTTCGCAGATGAAGCACCGCAGAATGTTTGTAATTTTGCGAATTTAGCTAAGGAAGGATTTTACAAGGATTTGAATTTTCACCGCGTTATTCCTAATTTTGTCGTGCAAGGAGGCTGCCCACACGGCAGTGGCGTAGGCGGACCCGGATATGAAATCATTTGTGAATGCGACAATCAGAGCAAAAAGCACGAAAGAGGCACACTTTCTATGGCACACGCAGGACGCGATACGGGCGGTTCGCAATTTTTCATCTGTCATAGCCCCCAGCCTCATTTAGATGGTATCCACACCATATTGGGTCGCATCAGTCCTAGAGAAAGAGAAAGTTTAAAGGTCTTAGACTCCATCACTCAGGGTGATAAAATTTTAGATATTGAAATTTGCGATAAAATTTAAATTTTAAACTCTCAAATTCTGCAAATGCTAGTTATAAATTTAACTAGCAAAATAGGATTAACAAATAATTTTACTTTAAACTTTTTTCTTTATAATTAAGCTTTTATTTTAATAAAATGTAACAAAATTACAAGGAGTTTTTGCTATGAAAACCAAGTTTTCACTTATTTTAAGTGCTTGTCTTCTTTCATCATCACTTTTTGCTAAAAATACTGATGATGAAATCACTAAGCTACAAAAACAGCTTGCACAAATTCAAGCTGAGTTGAAAGAAATTAGAAAGGAAAGAGAAGCACAAACCAAGCAAAATGAAGCTGTAAAAGCTGAGCTTGCTGACCTTAATGATAGAGCTGATGAGACTGAATTTCAAGCTGCTTTAAGCAAGGTGAAATTTGGGCTTGAGTTCTCAACTGCACTTTCTAATACTAATTATAAAATTAGTGGGGCTGATTATAGTGCAAATAATAAATGGATGAATGAGCTTCATTTAAATATGAACGCTGATATTAACGAAAGAACTAAATTCTATGGTCGTTTGTCTATGGCTAAGAATTGGTCTCAAATGGGTTGGGCGGGAACTCCGCTTGATTTGGATGCGGGTAGAAATCCTAGAACAAGTGGTTCTGTGCTGTATGTGGATAGAGCCTATCTTGATTATTACATCACGCCTGAGTGGATTGCAACCATAGGAAGACAACCCGGAACCGATGGACCCGGAAGCAATCTTAGAAATAACGCTCTAAGACAATCAACTTATCCGGCTTTAGCTATCAATGTTTTAGGCGATGCAGCTGTTTTAACCTATAAGCCTGAATATTTACAAGAGCATAAGGTAGCTATTCGTGCTGCTTATGGCAAAACCTATCAATGGGACAGCGAAAGTGGCAAGGTAAGAGACTGGATGGATGACCAAAAAGATGCCGATGCGAATCTTTACTATGCTTCAGTAGAAGGAGAGCTTCCTATTGAAGGTATGGGTGAAAATCTTGTTATTTTCAATGTGGCTCATATGACAGATTTTTCTTTGCCAATTCCTGAAATTGCAACGAATGGAATGGTTTTATTGCCATCAGATGTTTATAATCTAGGCGACTTAACCCTAGCCAATATCCATTTTGAAAACTATAATACCTTTGGAACAAATTTAAGCTGGTTTGCATCTTTAGGATATTCTAGTGGAGCAAATGCTCACACTTTAAGCTCAATGGCTCCTGTGCAATCTCAACTGGCATTTAATGAAAAAGACGGCTATGCTGCACATATCGGTGCTAGATATGATTTTACTAAGGCTTTGAAATTGGGCTATGAATTTTTCTATGGTAGCAGATACTGGTATACTCTAAGTCGTCCAAGTATCAATGACCCGCTTAATATAAGAATGACAAGGGGAACAGCTCATGATATTTATGTGATTTATCAGCTTGATAGATACCAATTCTTAAGACTTAGTTATACTAATATTCAAAATACTTGGGGCAATCGTGGCTTACCATTTGGGGGAGCGAAAAAAGACAAGTCAAGAGCGGACAATATTATGCTCATGTATAATGTGAAATTCTAAGGAGCAAAAGATGAGAAAAATACTTTTTGCAAGTTTATTACCTAGCCTTGTTTTGGCTGATTGTGCAAGTTTGATGGCAAAATACGAAGCTCCGGAGCCTGAGTCAAAAACAATGAAACAAGTTGAACGCTGGGTTAATAAAAAAGTAAGCGACCCTGCTGACGCTGCTGTTTTAAAAGAGTGTATGATAGCACGCGCAGCAGATAATCCAAACCAAGTTTCGGTTGCGGGTAAATAGCATTAAATGCGGTTTTCACGCCGCATTGTGTCGTGGCTAATATGCAAGAGATTATTTCTTTTACCGTAGAGAGTGCTAGTGCTTGGGGATACTTAGGCATTATTATTTTAATGACCTTAGAAAGTTGCTTTATACCCTTTCCTAGTGAAGTGGTAATGATACCTGCTGGGTATTTAGCCCACAAAGGTGAGCTTGATATGACTCTTTGCATACTTAGCGGGACTTTAGGTTCTGTTTTGGGAGCTTTGATTAATTATTATATTTGCTTTTTTTGGGGCAAAAATTTTGTCTTAAAATGGGGCAAATATTTTGGTATAAATGAAGCCAAATTTGCTAAATTTGAGAATTTTTTTAATAAACACGGCGAATTTTCAACCTTTACTTGCCGTCTTTTGCCCGGAATTCGTCAGTATATCTCTATGCCTGCGGGTTTGGTAAAAATGAAGCTTTTTAATTTCATACTTTTTACCGCTCTTGGAAGTGCGATTTGGGTAGCTATACTTGTATTTTTAGGTTTTTATATAGGGCAAAATGAAGAATTGATTAAAACTTATTTGACTCAAATTCTTATCCTTATAGTTATTTTTGTATTTTTAGCAAGTTTGCTTTATATTAAAATCAAAAAACCTTTTAAAAAAGATTTAAGCTAATTATGCAAAAACCCTATATACAAGAACTCACTGATTTTTTAATCCTTTACACCACAACCCTTTTGAGTGCTGGAACTTACACAGCTAGAGTGGCAAAATGTGTAGGAAGAATAGCCGAAGTTTATGGCTATGAGATAAATATCAATTTCTTTTTTCATCATATCACTTTAAATGTCGTAGATAAAAATGATAATTCCATTCAAAGAACTTATGTTATTCCTAATCATCACGCTCATATTAATTTCAAACTCATTTTTGAGCTTAGTGCCTTAAGCTGGGCTATATATGACCATAAATACGAGCTTGAAAAGGCAAAAAGGGTTTTTGAGCAAATTTCTAGGCAAAAAAAGTATTCTTATTGGTTTAATCTTTTATTTGTTTCTGTGGCAAATTCAGCTTTTTGTAGGCTTTTTGGTGGAGATTTTGGGGCGGGAATTTTGGTCTTTTTTGCGACCTTTTTAGGACTATTTTTAAGATTTGTTTTTACTAGGGTAAAGATTGATTTAAGAATTCAATATGTTCTATGTTCTTTTATTTCCTCTTGGTTTGTGTTTTTTGGACTAGATAGAGGCTATACAAGCACTGCTGATGTGGCTTTGGGTTCGAGTATTTTATATCTCATACCCGGAGTATTTTTTATCAATTCCGTGATTGATATATTAAAAAATTATATTTTAATGGGGCTTAGTCGTATTATTAGTGTGGGAATTTTGGTTTGTTGTATAGCCTTAGGCATTTATATGACGCTAAGCATTTCGGATTTTGGGATTTTAAAATGATAGAAGTGATTTTAAAGGATATGTTTTTTGCTGCTTTAGCGGGATTTGGCTTTGCCTATGCTTGTAATCCCCCTTTAAAAACCCTGATTTTATCAGCTCTTTTAGCGGCTATTGCTCACGGCTTTCGCTTTGCTTTGATGGAGTATTTTCATTTTCAAACCCTAGCCATTGCGACCTTTATAGCTTCTTTTTTCATAGGTTGTTTAGGCATAGCTTTAGCCAAGCTTGTTAAAACTCCTGCTGAGATTATAGCCTTTCCTGCTCTTATTCCTATGATACCGGGAATTTATGCTTACAAGGCGATTTTATATCTTATTTCTTTTATACGCAGCGATGATTTGACAGCTAAGGCTGAATTTTTGGTGCAATTTTTTGATTATTTTTTTACCACTCTTTCGGTAACTTTAGCTTTAGCTGTTGGGGTGAGTGTTACCTTGCTTATCTTTTTTGAGCAAAGCTTTATGATGACTAGGCATTTGAAAAAACATTAAAGCTTGTTGTAAATTTGTTTAATCTTTCTTTTTATAATTTTAAATCAAAATTTAAAAAAAGGTATTTGTATGTTATGTCCTGTTTGTAGCGTAGATTTGATTATGAGTGATAGGAGTGGGGTGGAGATTGATTATTGTCCAAAATGTCGTGGTGTGTGGCTTGACCGCGGTGAGCTTGATAAAATCATAGAACGCTCTAATGGGGCAAATTTAAACCAAGCTCCAAGAGGACACTCAAATTATAATCATTATAGCCCACAGCACCAAGAAAGTCATTATAAAGAAGGCTATTATAAAAAGAAAAAAAGAGAAAGTTGGTTGGGCGAGCTTTTTGACTTTTAAACTAAGATTTATCCTTTTTAGTTTAATATTTCGCAAAAAAATTAAAAAGGATAAGAATGAGCCAATACCTATCCCACACCCCCCTTTATCACAAAGCTTGTAATCATTCACACACTCACGGACACACCCACGAGCATACTCATACTCACGAACACCACCATCACGCTGATGCTAGGAGTATGGATAAAAAAATTCTTAAAATTTCGCTTGTGATGACTTTTTCTATGATGTTGGTGCAGTTTATTTACTCCATACTTTCAAATTCTTTAGCACTCTTAAGTGATACCTTGCATATGTTTTCGGATGTCTTTGCTTTGGCTCTTAGCTTTTTGGCTATACTTGCTATTGAAAAATTCAAAGACGAGCAAAAAACCTTTGGATATTTTCGTCTTGAAGTTTTAGTGGCTTTTATCAATGCTTTAACCATTATTTTATCCGCTCTTTTTATCATTTATGAAGCCATAGAAAAATTGTTTAATCCTGTTCAAATTGATGTAAAAACTATGATGATAGTTGCAATTATTGGCTTTTTAGTCAATGCTTTTAATGCTCTTTTGATGTTTAAGGGAGCGAATTTAAATAATGTCAATATGAAATCCGCATTTTTACATATGATAAGCGATTTACTAGGTTCTTTGGTGGTTATTGTAGGTGGTGTGGTGATGTATTTTACGAATTTTTTCTATATTGATACCCTTTTAGCTTTAATACTCTCTCTTTTACTCTTAAGATGGTCTATAAAGCTTTTAAAACAGAGTATAAATATTTTGCTTGAGAGTTCTCCTGTGGATATTAAAAGTGTAGAAAGGCTTATTTTAAAACACCAGCAAGTAGAAAAAATCACAGATTTGCATGTGGTTGAGATTACAAATAAAATGTTTGTAGCTAGCTTGCATATAGAGGTAAATATACAGAGCATTAAGGAATTTGAAGTGCTTTATAAAGAGCTTTCTAAGGAGCTTTTGGAGCATTTTAATATAGGGCATATTACCATACAGCCTAATTTAAAGGAGTAAAAAATGCAATTTAGAGTGAAAAATGTCAATTGTGCAAGTTGTGTGAAGCTGATTAAAAACTCACTGGAAGATGAATTTGGAAAAATAGAAGTGGATTTGGAAAATCAAATTTTAAGCTTAGATTTAAAAGAAGAAGATAAGGCAAATTTTACAAAAGAATTTCAGGATTTAGGTTTTGAAATTGTAGAGCGTTTATGATGGAAGAATTTCGTCTTAAAATAGGAAAAATGACTTGTGTCAATTGTTCTAATGCCATAGAAAGAGCTTGCAAAAAGCTTGATGGGGTTGAAGATGTTAGTGTTTCTTATGTGAATTCTAGTGGGGTTTTTTTGCTTAAGGATATGCAAAAACGCAAGGATATTATCACAAAAATTCAAAATTTGGGCTTTGAAATTTTAGAAGATGAGCAAAATTTGATGGAATACAGGGCAAAAAAACATTTACAATTAAGAAAAAATTTGCTTTTAAGCATAGTTTTAAGTGCGGTGCTTATGTATTTTGAAATGTTTGTTAAAAGTTCTTTTTCGCAAAATATACAGATGGTGCTTAGTTTTTTTGGGATATTTTATTGTGGTAGGGATTTTTTCATTCACGCTTTTTTAGGTCTTAAAAGCAAAAATTTAGATATGAATACCCTAATCGCTTTAGGGACTTTGAGTGCTTTTGTGTATTCTTTTTTGGCGTATATGCAAATTTTTAAAGAAGAAGATTTGTATTTTAGTGGTGCGATGATGATTATTTCTTTTGTGCTTTTGGGGAAATATTTAGAAAGCAAGGCTAAACTTAAAGCACAAGCTTATCAAAGAAAACTTGAAAAAATAGATACAAAAAAGGCAAGAATTTTACTTGCAGATGAAAAAGTTGAAGAAATTTCAAGCTCTTTTGTCAAAAGTGGTGATGTGCTTTTGGTAAAAGAAGGAGAAAGCATAGTCGCAGATGCAGTGGTGCTTAAAGGCAGTGCCGAGCTTGATATGAGTTTTTTAAATGGGGAGTTTTTGCCTGTTTTAAAAAAAGAAGGCGATGAGGTGCAAGCGGGGGCTGTGATTTTAAATGGCACTTTGAAAATTAGAGCCAATAAAAAGGCTATGGATAGCACTTTAGAGCAGATTAAAAATCTAGTTTTTGAAGCAGGAAATATCAAAAGCCCTTTGGCAAATTTGACTGATATTGTTTCTAAATACTTTGTAGGCACTCTTATTTTTTTTGCTTTTTTAGTTTTTGTTTTTTGGGCGATAAGAGCGGATACAAATACAGCTTTTTTATACGCTTGTGCGGTGCTTTTAATCTCTTGTCCTTGTGCCTTAGGGCTTGCTACTCCACTTGCTTTGGTGGTGGCTAGCTCTAGTGCGGCAAAAAATTTTATTTTGATTAAAAACCCTGCCGCTTTAGAAAAATTAGCCCTAATCAACTATGCTTTTTTTGATAAAACAGGCACATTAACCCGCCCAAATTTAAATATTTTTAAACACAATCTTTGCGAAAATGATTTTAAAAAATTATGCGAAATCGAAAGTTTAAGCTCTCATCCCATAGCCAAAGCCTTAAATCAAAATAAAATTTATGATTTAAAAGGCGAAGCTAAGATAATTATGGGTTTAGGCATAAGTTATAAAGAAAATGATGATGAGTATTTAATAGGAAATGCGGAATTTTTACACAAAAATGAAATCACAACCCAAAAAACGGATACATTTTTTGACTCTTTTAAGGGATATATTAGAGTGTATTTTGCTAAAAATAAGCAATGCTTAGGGGGTGTTTTGTTAAGCAATGTGTTAAAAAAAGGGGCTAAAGAGCTTATATTAAATCTAAAAAAGCAAAATCTTAAAACGATTATTTTAAGCGGGGATAATGAAAAAAATGTAGAAAAAATCGCTAAAGAATTACAAGTAGATGAATTTTACGCAGAACTTAAGAGTGAAGAAAAATTACAAAGGATTAAGGAAGTTAAAAACACTCTTTTTATAGGAGATGGGATTAATGACGCTGCGGCTTTATCGGCTGCAAGTGTGAGTATGAGTTTTTCAAAGGCGAATGAATTGGCTAAAAAAACAGGGGATTTTATCTTGATAAAAGATGATTTATCGGCTATTTTTAAATGTTTTAAACTCGCTAAAAAAACACGCTATATTATTAAACTAAATCTTTTTTGGGCTTTTATTTATAATGCTCTTTGTATTCCCATAGCAGCAGGTTTTGTGCCTTTTATCACTCTAAGTCCCCATCTAGCAGCACTTGCTATGTGTTTTAGCTCTATTGCAGTGGTGTTAAATTCTTTAAGACTTAAAAATATTTAAATAATTTATTTTTCTATGCTAGGTTCTCCAAAACAATCTTTTAAAGCCTCTTTAAGTTCTTCTTGTGGGTCAAATTTTTTAGCCCCTTCTTTAAGCCTATTAATAGAGCTTTGAATATCTATGTTTTTGTTTTCATTGTTGGGCAGTTCTTGAGTTAAGGATTGGAGTTTGTTTTCATCAAGCTCTAGTGCTTTTTGCACTTTAATTTTAGCATACTCTCCAAACTTAGCCTTAAAAAGCTCTTGTATGAGTTTAAAGCCTTTATTGAGTGTATCGCGGTTTTGTCCTTGTGCGTTTGAGCTTATATTTAAAATATTATTTTCAAAGCTGATAAAGTTCGTGCTTTGTTTAAAACATTCTCCTAAATCAAAATCCCTATCATAAATGCTTTCAAGCAAAATTTCATAGGCATTTTTTTCTGTTTTTTTCTCAGGTGTTTTAGAATAGCTTAAGTTAGAGCTTGGTGGATTGGGGTTTGTTTTTGGTGTGATTTTGCTCGTGCTTATTTCTTGGATTTGTGTGTCAATTTCTTTTAAATGACTTGCTTCCATCATCATAAAAGCCATAACACAAAGTGTAAAACCATCATCATCGCAGAGCATATTTTTCGCCCTAGATAAAATGCGAAAAAATCTTTCATAAATGAGAGTAGAAAATTCTGTGCTTTTTGCAAAAAAGCTTTCTTTTAAATAAAAAAGCATTTCATCAATCACGCTTGAAGCTTCATAGTCTTGCAATTCTTCCAAATATTCAAAGACTTTTTCTTTGTCTTTTGTTAAAATAGCCTGATAAAAGGCTTTGATTTTTTCAGGGTCCAAAAAACCTAGCATATCAGTGATTTTGCTTGTGCTGATTTCATTTTGACAAAAAATAATGGCTTGGTCAAGCAAGGTTAAAGTATCTCTTAAAGAGCCATTACCGCTGCGTGAAATGAATTTCAAAGCTTCTTCTTCAAAGCTAACATTTTCCTTAAGTAAGATGGCTTTAAGATGATTTAAAATTTCACTTTGAGGAATTTGCTTAAAACGAAAATGCTGAGTGCGTGAAAGCACGGTAGCAGGAAGTTTTAAAGGGTCTGTCGTAGCCAGTATAAATTTAACATAACTTGGTGGTTCTTCTAGGGTTTTTAAAAGTGCATTGGCAGCTTGGGGGGTTAGCATATGCACTTCATCGATGATGAAAATTTTAAATCTAGCCATAGAAGGGGAGTATTTGGTTTGTTCGATTAAAATTTGTATATCTTCAAGCCCTCTATTACTGGCTGCGTCCATTTCTATAATGTCTATGTGTTTGCCTTCAAGGGCTGCAAGGCAGTGTTTGCAAGTGCCACAAGGTGTATCACTTGGTCCTTGCTCACAAACCAAAGCACGAGAAAAAATTCTAGCACTTGAGGTTTTCCCACTTCCTCTAAGCCCTGAAAAAAGATAAGCGTGAGCTAAACGGTTATGATTTAAGGCGTATTTTAAACTTACGCTAATGGTTTTTTGTCCTATGAGTTCATCGAAGGTTTTGGGTCTGTATTTAATCGCTAGTGCTTGAAGCATTTTCTACTCATTCATTATGGATAAAAGTTCTTCATTGTCTTTGGTTTTAAGCATTTTAGAATAAAGAAATTTCAGCGCCTCAACATCATCCATTTGAGAAATGGCTGAACGAAGAGCCCAAATTTTTTGAAGATTTGCCACGCCTTGAAGCAATTCTTCTTTTCTTGTTCCTGATTTGATGATATTAATGGCAGGATAAATTCTCCTATCAGAAATATTTCTATCAAGGACTATTTCGCTATTTCCTGTGCCTTTAAATTCTTCAAAAATCACATCATCCATTCTTGAGCCTGTGTCAATCAAAGCCGTGGCAACTATGGTTAAAGAGCCTCCATTTTCTATATTTCTAGCCGCTCCAAAAAAGCGTTTAGGTTTATGCAAGGCGTTGGCATCCACCCCACCGCTTAAGACCTTGCCAGAGCTTGGTGTGGCGGTATTATAAGCCCTAGCTAGTCTTGTAATGCTATCAAGCAAGATAATAACATCTTTGCCCGTTTCTACCATTCTTTTGGCTTTTTCTATGACAAGCTCGGCTACACGCACATGATTATAAGCAGGTAAATCAAAGGTTGAGCTAAAAACTTCGCCTTTTACACAGCGTTGCATATCGGTAACTTCTTCCGGTCTTTCATCAACTAAAAGCACGATTAAGTGCATTTGGGGATGATTTTTGGCTATGGCAGTAGCAAGTTCTTTCATCAGTTCTGTTTTACCTGTGCGAGGGGGTGCTACGATAAGACCTCTTTGACCCTTGCCTATGGGGGTAAAAAGGTCAAGAACGCGTCCTGTAAGCTTCATTGCATCATATTCAAGCTTGATTTTTTCTGTGGGAAAAATGGGAGTAAGATTATCAAAAAGCGGTCTTTCTTTAGCTTCTTGTAAAGGCAGATAATTAATCGCTTCGATTTTTAAAAGGGCGTAGTATTTTTCTTGGTCTTTTGGTTCTCTTACTTGTCCTGTAACAATATCGCCCACACGCAAAGCAAATTTTCTAATTTGCGAATTGGAAACATAAGCGTCATTGACACTATCGCTAAGATTAGAGTCCATACCCCTTAAAAAGCCATAGCCTTCAGAAGAAATTTCTAAAATTCCTGTAAAAAGTATAAAACCACCCTTTTTAGTTTGTGCCTTTAAAATTTCAAAAATAAGCTCCTGACGGCGAAATTCGCGTGGATTTTCGATTTCGCATTCATTGGCGATTTTAACTAGCTTTTCTAAATCTAGCAGTTTTAATTCTTCGATTTTATAACCTTCCACTGGGATGTGGGTTCTTTGATGTTGTTTTTTTTCCATAAGTCCTCGTAAGATTTAGCAGAATATTTTTGTAAAATGTGATTTTAGTAAAAAAATGCACTTTTTGTCAAATTTGTTTATAATTATAAAAAATATTTTTTAAAGAATGATAATGAAATGTGAGCATTGCAGATTAGACTATAAACAAGCCCAAATGATAGAGTATAAGGGAAAATTTTTTTGTTGTAAGGGTTGTGAGAGTGTTTGGGAAATTTTGCACGAGAGTGGATTAGATGAGTTTTATGAAAAGCTTGGAAATCAAACCTTAAATCCCATTAGTTTTCAAAAGGCGATGAAAAATTATGATGAATTTATCACTCAAACCAAAGAAGGCTTTAGTGAAATTTATCTTATGATTCACGGCATAGAATGTGCCGCTTGTATTTGGCTTAATGAAAAAATTCTAACCCAGCAAGAAGGAATTTTAGAGCTTGATATTAATCATCTTAGCCACAAAGCACGCATTGTTTTTGATGGGCAAAGTATTTCCTTGACGCAAATTTTAAAGCTCATTGAAAGCATAGGTTATAAAGCCAGTGCTTATGATGCGAGTAGGGCTTCTAAAAAAGCGGATTTGCTAAAAAGGGAATTTTATTCTAAGCTTGTAGTAGCCATAGCTTGTGTGATGAATATTATGTGGATAGCTGTGGCAAAATATGCAGGATTTTTTAGCGGTATGGATAAGGATACTAAGGATATTTTAAACTTTGCTGAATTTATTCTTTGTTCTCCTGTGCTTTTTTATACGGGTTCTCATTTTTATAAAAGTGCTTTTAAAACCTTAAAAATGCGTAGTTTAAATATGGATGTGCTAGTCATTAGCGGGGCGAGTTTGGCTTATATTTATTCTTTGTGGGCGATGTTTTTTAGGGTAGGTGAGGTGTATTTTGACTCAGTAGCGATGATAATTTGCTTTGTTTTCATAGGCAAATACCTTGAAATGTTTAGCAAAAAGCGTGCCTTAGATACCCTAGATGGACTGAATGATTTTTTGCAGAATGAAGTTTTGGTTTTTAATGGTAAGGAATTTGCTCCCAAACAGGTGCAAAAGGTTTGTGTGGGTGATAGAATTTTGCTTAAAACGGGGGATAAAATTCTCATTGATGGGCTTTGTTTAAGGGGCGAGGCGAGCATAGATAGCTCATCTTTAAATGGCGAGAACACTCCCCAGCTTGTGCAAAAAGGGGGTGCGATTTTTTCAGCTTGTATAGTGCTTGATGGAAGCGTGGAATACGAAGCAACAAAGCTTTATAAAGACTCAAAACTCAGTCAAATCATTGGGCTTTTAGAACTTGCTAGTGCCAAAAAAGCAAAACTTGAAAGCTTGGTTAATTCTCTTGCGGCTTATTTTTCAAGGGCTGTTTTGTGTGTGGCTTTTGTTTGTTTTGCCTTTTGGTTTTTTTATAAAGAAGCTAGTTTTGAGCTTTCTTTGGTTAATGCTATTTCTGTTTTAATTATCGCTTGTCCTTGTGCTTTGGCTTTAGCCACGCCCGTAAGCAATCTCGTGGCTTTAGGCAGGGCTTTGAAAAAACATATTTTATTTAAAAGCTCTAGCGTGATAGAAGATTTAAGCAAGTGTGATTGTGTGGCATTTGATAAAACGGGTATTTTAACTAAGGTGCAATTAGAACTTAAGGAAGTTTTTTTAGATAAAAGCTTAAATTTAGACGAGCTTTATAATTTTGTTAAACTTTCTAAACACCCCATTTCTCAAAATATAGCTTTGTATTTGAAAGAAAAGGGGGCTAAGGATTTAAATTTAAGCTTTGAAAAACTTTCAAGCATTCAGGCTAAAGGTTTGAGTGCTTTTTTTAAAGGAGAGTTATTATTGGGTGGAAGTTCAAGGTTTTTGCAAGAAAATGGCATTTTGACTAAGGAATTTAACCATACGCATTTTGTTTTTGCTAAAAAGGGCAAAATTTTAGCCTTTTTTGAATTTGATAGTGTTTTAAGAGAAGGTGCAAAAGAGCTTATAGCTTATCTTAAAAAGGAAAAAAAAGAGCTTATAATACTAAGTGGCGATAATCAAAAAGCGGTGGAAAAAATCGCTAAAGAACTAAAAATCCCTAATTTCAAAGCCTCTTGTTTGCCTGAGGATAAAATGCGTTTTGTAGAAGATTTAAGCAAAAATCATAGGGTCTTATTTGTGGGCGATGGGGTTAATGATGCTTTGGCTTTAAAATACGCCAGTGTTTCTATGAGCTTAAAAGAAGGGAGTGATTTAGCCATAGAAAGTAGCGATGTTTTGCTTTTGAAAAATGATTTATTTTCTTTAAAAAGGGCGATAATCTTAGCTAAAAATACTTTTAAAATCATCAAGCAAAATTTGGCTTTTTCTTTGCTTTATAATGCCCTTACCCTACCTTTAGCTTTTTTGGGTATGATAAATCCTTTATTTGCGGCTATTTCTATGTCTTTTAGTAGTATTATAGTCGTTTTAAACGCTTTAAGGATTAAAGAATGAATGCTGTGATTATGATGATGATAGGGGTTTCTATTTTAGCCTTTTTTATTATTTTAGCGACCCTGCTTTGGGGGATTAAAAACAAGCAATTTGACGATGATTATAAATTTACAATTTTAAATGATGATGAAGAAAGTCTTGTTGATGCTATTAAGCTTGAGAGGCGTAAAAAAGAAGCTTTGGATAAAAAAAGGCTTTCTTAAGAAAGCCTGAAATTATTTTAAAGTTTCAATATAAGCTTCAATGGCTTTAAAGTCTTCTTCTGTTAGACCCTTAAGATTAAGCTTCATAATGGCACCTTGACCATAAGCATTTCTTTTGCCTTCTGAGTATTCTTTCATGTATTGAAGTCTTTCAGTAGAAGAAATACTCTTTAAAGCTGGAACTTTATTTAGATAAACTTTATCAGCATTTGCACCGTGGCACACTGCACATTTTTTAAAAAGTGTAGCACCATCTGCGGCGAAAGCTGAAACGCCAAGACATGCTAAAGCTGAAACTGCAAGTAATTTTTTCATTTTGATTTCTCCTTAAGTAAAAATTTAGATTACTAGGTATTATATATTTTTATTTTTAATAAAATTCTTAAAGACCCAGCTGATGTTTATTTTCTTTTTAAAAAAGCTATATTATAATGTTTCTATGAAAAGACAAGCATTATTTTTAGACAGGGACGGGGTGATTAATATAGATAAAAAATATGTCTATAAAATAGAAGATTTTGAATTTTGTGATGGAATTTTCGAGCTTTGTAGATATTTTTTAGCTAAGGATTATTTACTTTTTATAGCGACTAATCAATCAGGCATAGCAAGGGCTTATTATAAAGAGAGTGATTTTTTAAAACTTTGCGATTTTATGCTTAAAGAATTTGTAAAACAAAGCATAAAGATTGATAAAATTTATCATTGTCCGCACTTAGAGGGTTGCCAGTGCCGCAAACCTAAAGCGGGTATGCTTTTAAAAGCCAAAGATGAGTTTGATTTGGATATGAAAAATTCTATTTTTATTGGAGATAATCTAAGCGATATGCAAGCGGGTTTGAAGGCTCACATTGGCACTTTAATTTTAGTAGATGAAGAAAAAAAAGAAGGCGATTTTTTTACTCAGTTTAAAAATTTAAAAGAAATTCTAGACTTTTTTAAAGAAAAGGACATTTAAATGAGAATAGTAATCACAGGCGGTGCGGGATTTATAGGTTCGCAACTGGCTTTAAATTTACAAGAAGAAAATGAAATTTTAATCATCGATAAAATGCGTAGCAGTGCGACTTTTGAGAATGGAAATTTGCAAAGTTTTGGACATTTTAAAAATTTACTCGAATTTGATGGAGAGCTTTTTGTAGGCGATATTAACGATGAGAAAGTTTTAAAAAAGATTGAGAATTTTAAGCCTGAAGTGATTTTTCATCAAGCAGCCATTTCGGATACAACGGCTTTTAATCAAACTCAAGTTTTGCAGACTAATTTAAATACTTTTAAAGACTTTATACAATTAAGCATTAAACTTCACGCAAAGCTTGTTTATGCAAGTTCAGCTTCGGTTTATGGAGCTGCAAAAAGCCCTCAAAGCGTAGGCAAGGATGAAGAGCCTAAAAATCCTTATGCTTTTTCAAAATTGATGATGGATAAGTTAGCAAAAAAATACTATGATAAAGCCCATTTAGTAGGACTTAGATATTTTAATGTCTATGGTAAGGGCGAATTTTTTAAGAATAAAACCGCTTCTATGGTTTTGCAATTTGCCCATCAAATTTTAGCTGGGAAAAATCCTCGTTTGTTTGAAGGAAGTGAGCGAATTTATAGGGATTTTACCTATATCAAAGATGTCGTAAGTGCCAATTTGACAGCACTTTCTTCAAAATGTGGAGTTTATAATGTAGGCAGTGGCAAGGCAAGGACTTTTAAGGATATAGTCGATATTTTACAAAAAGAATTAAAGACCAATTTACCTTGCGAGTATATCCCAAATCCTTATGTGAAGTCCTATCAATTTCACACTGAAGCAAACTTGGATACAACTTGGGCTTATAAGCCCAAATTTAGCCTTGAAGAAGGGATAAGGGATTATTTGAGCGAGATAAAAAGGCTTTTTGAAAAGGAAGTAAATGCTTGAGTTTTTAAGTCAGCAAAAGCCTAAAATTTTGGTTATAGGCGATTTTATGGTGGATAATTACACTTGGTGTGAGTGTTCGCGTGTAAGCCCTGAAGCTCCTGTTTTGATAGCTAAAAGCCTAAAAGAAGATAAAAGACTAGGGGGAGCTGCCAATGTTTATGCGAATTTAAAAAGTCTAGGTTCTGATGTTTTTGCACTGGGTGTTGTGGGCGATGATGAGGGTGGAAAATTTTTAAAGGAAAAGTTACAAGGAGAGTTTTTAACCCAAAAAGGACGCAAAACCCCTTTTAAAAATCGCATTATGGCACACAATCAACAGGTTTTAAGAGTGGATGAAGAAGATACAAGTGAGATTTTGCTCGAAAATGAGCTTATAGCTTTGTTTGATGAAAAGATTAAAGCTTTTAAGGCTGTGGTTTTAAGCGATTATGCAAAAGGAGTTTTAACGCGTAAGGTTTGCAAGGCTATCATTTCTAAGGCTAAGAGCTTAAATATCCCTGTTTTAATAGACCCTAAAGGGAGTGATTTTAGCAAATACAGCGGTGCGACCCTGCTTACGCCCAACAAAAAAGAAGCTTTAGAGGCTTTGAAATTGGAAAATTTAGAGGGGGAAAATTTAGAAAAAGGCATTAAAAAATTAAAAGAAGATTTTTCATTGCGTTATTCTATTATCACGCTTTCAGAAGCAGGAATTGCCCTTTTTGATAAGAGTTTAAAAATAGCTCCGGCTAAGGCTTTGGAAGTTTATGATGTAACAGGAGCTGGCGATAGTGTGATTGCAGTTTTGGCTTTTTGCTTGGCAAATGAGATTGAGATTTTTAAAGCTTGCGAGCTTGCTAATGAAGCCGCTGCGGTTGTTGTAAGTAAAATAGGCAGTGTTAGTGTGAGCTTTGAAATGATTAAAAGCTTTAAACGAAGGGATTTTGAAAACAAGATTAAAAGCAAAGAAGAACTTTTGGCACTTTTAGAACAAAATGATAAAAAGATTGTTTTTACAAATGGTTGTTTTGATATAGTGCATTTTGGACACATTTCTTATTTGCAAAAGGCTAAAAGCTTGGGCGATATTTTGGTGGTGGGCTTAAATTCGGATGCGAGTGTGAAAAGACTAAAAGGCGAGAGTCGCCCTATAAATTCAGAGTTTCAAAGAGCTTGTATGTTGGCAGCTTTTTATTTTGTGGATTTTGTAGTGATTTTTGATGAAGATACGCCTTTGGAACTTATAAGCTTTTTAAAGCCTGATGTTTTGGTTAAAGGCGCTGATTATAAAGATAAGTTTGTTGTGGGTTCAAATTTGGTTTTGAGAGTTGAATTAATCGACTTTGAAGAAGGTTTTAGCACCACTAAGCTTATAGAGAAAATAAGGAATGAAAAATGAAAGTTTTCATTATCAACTTAGAGCGTTCTTTGGAAAGAAAAGAGCGAATGCAAGAGCAAATTCAAAAGCTTTTTGAAAAAAATCCTAGCTTGAAAGATGATTTAGAATTTATCTTTTTTAGGGCTGTTGATGCTAAAAATGGGGAGCATTTGGAATTTAAAAATCATTTTGTTTGGTGGGGTTCTTGGGTATTTGGCAGAGAGCTTAGTGATGGAGAAAAAGCCTGTTTTGCTAGTCATTATAAGCTTTGGCAAGAGTGTGTAAGGCTGGGTGAAACTATAATGGTTTTAGAAGATGATGTGGAATTTAGTGCCGAGTTTTTAGCGGGGGGGGGTATAGAGGACTTGTTAAAGAGTCCATATGAGTATGTAAGGCTTTGTTATTTGTTTGATAAAAAGCTATATGGTTTAGATAAGGATTATTGTTTGAGTTTTGAAAAAATTAGTGGTGCTCAAGGTTATGTGCTACAAACAAGTGCCGCAATAAAATTTATCCATAATGCTAGATATTTAATTTGTCCTGTGGATGACTATATGGATAAATTTTACAAGCATAAGGTTTTAAATATCATTAAAAAGCCTTTATTGTTAAAGCATAACTTGAAACTAGAAAGTGAAATTTCGGCTCTTGGACGCCCTAGCCAAAGGACTAAATTTTATAAAAAAATTAGCAGGGAATGCTTTAGATTATTTTGGGATATTCATAAAATGTTTTTTGCGTTTTATATGCGTAAAAGCTTAAAAATTAAGTAAGTTCTTAGCTTCTTCTATGACTAGCTGTGGGTTTAAATCCTTCATACAGCTGTGGTGTTTTAAGGGGCAAGCTTTTTGCATGCACGGCATACAAGCTAACTTTAAATACACCAATCTTGCGTTTTCATTTTGCCAAGGTGAGGTTTGAGTGAATTTTGTAGGACCAAAGATGGCTATGGTTTTCGTCTTATAAGCTGCTCCTAGGTGCATAGGACCGCTATCGTTTGTGATGAAAATATCGCAAAAAGCTATATTTTGACAAAGGGTTTTGAGTGTGGTTTTATTGCAAAGATTTTTTACTTTTACATTCTGCTCTTTTAAGATTTTAAAAATTTCATCGCAAAGAATTTGCTCTTCTTTTCCTGCTCCAAAGATTAAAATTTCGTGAGTTTTGCTAAAATTTAAAGCCACCTTAGCAAAATAAGCCCCGTCCCATCTTTTAGCACTGCCAAAACTTGCTCCGGGGTTTAGACCCAGTATTTTTTTCCCATTTTTAAGCCTAAGCGGACCTTGAAATTTGAGCTTAAAAGGAAGTTTTAAGTCTTTAGAGTGGATTTTAATAGCCGCTGCGTTTTCTGCAAAATAAAGATATTTTAAAACCTGATGTTCTTCTTTGTGCTTTTTTTTATCAAAAAAATGCCTTTGTTTTGCCTTAAGAAGGTGCAAAATAAGCTTAGAAGAAAGAGCCGACCTAAAAGAAAGAGCAAGGTCTAAAGAGTGAAGTTTTTTGCGTAAAGATAGGGCTTGTTTGTAGCGTGTTTTTTTATTTTCTACAATGATTTTGGCATTAGGAAAATCCTTAAAAAGAGCTGTGGAAACAAAAGAGCCATAGAGTATAAAATGGGCGTTTTTAAAATGATGATAAATGCCATATAAAGCAGGTGAAGCCATCACTGCATCGCCTAGCCAAGTGGGAAGGTGTATAAAAATTTTCATAATTTTCCTAAAATTTTGATAGAATTGTCTTTAATATTTTAACAAAATTTAGGAAAAATATGCCAAAACTTTCTATCATTATCCCGCTTTTTAATTCTCATAATTTTATCGCAAGAGCCTTGCAAAGTTGCATAAATCAGAGCTTTAAAGACATAGAAATTTTAATCATCGATGATAAAAGCGAGGATGAGAGCCTTAAAATAGCCCTAGCTTTTGCCAAAGAGGATAAAAGGATAAAAATTTTTAAAAATGATGAAAATTTAGGTACTTTTGCGAGTAGGAATAAGGGAGTTTTGCACTCAAGCGCTGAGTTTATTATGTTTTTAGATAGTGATGATTTTTTAAGTTTTAATGCTTGTGAATTGGCCTTTTGTGCTATGAATAAGGGTTTTGATATAGTGCTTTTTGACGCGTTAGTGCATAGGGTAAAGACTAGAAGGTTTTACCGTTTTAAACAAGATGAAGTGTTTGATAAAGAGCAGTTTTTGGAATTTTTAAGTAAGCAAAGGCATTTTTGCTGGTCGGTTTGGGCGAAGTGTTTTAGAAAAGATATAAGCTTAAAAAGCTTTGAAAAAATTAAAATAGCTGAGCGTTTAAGTTATGCTGAAGATGTGCTTTTTTGCTATATGAATTTTATGCTTTGTGAGAAAATAGGCGTTTTTAAAGAGTGTATTTATCATTATGAATTTAATGAAGATGGCAGGTATGAAAGCAAAAATAAAGAAATTTTAAGTCAAAATTATCAAGATAAAAAGAAAAGCAACGAACTTATAAAACAACTTTCTTTGGAATTTAAAAATGATATTTTTCATCAAAAATTATTTGAGGTTTTGGAAAAGGAAAAGTTGGGGTTAATAAGGAGAATTTATGAAGCAAGAAGTTAGTAGTTTTTGGCATACCCCTGAAGGCTACAAAGGCATAGGCATAATGGAGCTTTTATCTATAAAATCTTTTATAGATAATGGTTATAAATTCGTCTTATATACTTATAATCTTGATGATATTTTTTTTAAAAAAATGGGTGAATTATTTGATGACTTTGAGCTTAAAGATGCTAGCGATATAATACCTTTTGAAAACTATTTTAGTGATGATAGGGGAGCTGGAGTGGCTGCCTTTTCGGATTATTTTAGATTTAATTTGCTTTATCTTAAGGGTGGGGTATGGGTAGATCTTGACATGGTTTGTCTAAAATATACGGATTTAAGTCAAGAATATATCTTTTCTCAAGAGATTGATAAAGATGAGACTAAGCCAAGAGTTACAACATCGTTTTTAAAGTTTCCTAAAAATTCAAATTTTGGAAAGAGTCTCATACAAGAAGCAGAAAAAATTGTTGATAATAGAAAAATAATTCCTTGGGGTATTATAGGTCCTTGGTTTTTAGCGGATGAAGTTAGAAAATGGAATTTGGAAAAATATACATGGGATTATAAGCAAACTTGTCAAATTTCATGCTTTAAAATAAAAGATTTTATAAGCAAAAGAAAGAAAATTGATGAAACTAGGCCTTTTTTACATTTATTTTCTGATATGTGGAGAGCTAAAAAGATGGATAAAAATTTGCTTTACAAAGATGGAATTTATGGCAGCTTGTTGGTTAAACATCATATAGATAAGTTACTAAATGATATAGACTATCCTGATATTATGTATTTTTCTAGAAAAAATTTCTTGCTTGAATTTATTGATAAAATCAAAAGCAAATTAAAAATTTAATATTTTTTTCCATTTCGACATAATAACTTTTTCGGAAAAATCATTTATGGCTTTTTGTTTAGATTTTTCCCCCATTTGAATTCTTAAATCCTTATTTTCCATTAAAGTTTGGGTTTTCTGAGCGAAAGAAAATATATCGTTATTGGGTATTAAATACCCATTTTTTTCATCGTCTATGACATCACTTGGTCCAGTTTTAATATCAAATGCAATTAATGGCAATCCAAACGATAAAGCTTCTAGTAGCACCATAGGAAAACCTTCATAATGGCTACACATTAAATATATACTAGCATTTAAATATTCTTTTTCTATATCTTGCGTAAAGGGCTTTATTTGAATGGATTTTTCAAGATTATTATTTTGAATTTTTGCTTGAATTGTTTCTTGACCATCTCCTTCTCCAACTATGGTTAATGTCCATTCTTTATATCTTGTGTCATTTTGAATTATTTTCCAAATGTCAATAAGTCTGGAAAATCCTTTTAAATCATCTTGTGTAAATCTCCCTATGCTTAGAATATTTTTTTGTTTATAGTCGGTTTTTTGAGATGGAATATAGGGTAGAAAGTTGGGAATGATATGGATGTTTTGATGTCTTTCTTTCCATTGTTTAAGTTCTTTATTTGTGAGAATAACAATATCGTGAAAATAAGAAAGATTATTACATTGCATATAAACATTAAAATTTCCATGTATAATTTTTACATATCGGGTGTTTTTTAGTTTTAGTATGGGGATGAATGACTGATAGTCGTTTGATAAAACAACATCCACCCCTCCCCATTGATTTATAATTTTATTTATGATTATATTGTTTATTATTTTTTTTATCGCGGTAATTTTTTTGGATTTAAACCATTTTTCTGTATTTTTATATAAAAAATGTAAATTAATATTTTCATGCAAGGAGAATGGTAATAGAGAGTTTTTTTTATACACACTAAGAATGGTAATGTTATGATTTTCTTTTGCCAAGGAGTTGGCTAAATTTACAACAACTCTTTCAGTGCCACCATACACTGACATATCATAATTTACAAGTAAGATTTTCATTAAATTTCCTAAGCTATAATTGCGTCCATTTAAAAATCATAAGAGAGAATTATAGTTGAAAAATTCTTTAATTTCTATTATCTTACCTACTTATAATGTCGAAAAATACATAGCAAGAGCCTTAGATAGTTGCGTAAATCAAAGCTTTAAAAATATAGAAATCATTATTGTAGATGATTGTGGAAACGATAAGAGTATAGAAATAGCCAAAGACTACGCTAAAAAAGATGAACGCATAAAAATCATTCACAATGAAAGAAATTTAGGGCTTTTAAAGGCTAGATATGAGGGTGCTAAAATTGCAGGGGGGGGGTATATACTCTTTTTAGACCCCGATGATTTTTTAGAACTTAATGCTTGTGAAGAGTGTGCAAGGATTTTAAATGTTGAAAAAGAAAGCGATTTTATATGGTTTGGCTTTTTGTATAAAGAAAATTCAGCCAAAAGGTGTGAATACAAGAAAGATTTTTTACAAGATAAAACTTTTACAATTTTTGAATATTGCAAGAATGTTTTAACTCAAAATAATGGAATTTGTTATTGGAATCTTTGTTCTAAGATGATTAAGACAGAAGTATATTTGACCGCTTTTACTTATTTAGATGAGAAGGATATTAAATTAACGATGGCAGAAGATGCTTTGATTTATTTTTTTATTATTTTAAATTGTGAAAAAATTGTTACGAGTTCGAAGCATATATATTATTATTGTCAAAACGACTCTAGTTCTGTTATGACAAACAATGCTAGAAGAATCGAAAAAAATTTACAAGATGAAAAAATGGTTATTAGGATTTTATCAAAGTTTTTAAATTCTCATAAGAAAAATATGGAACAATACTTATATATTTTTTTAAAAATAACTCTTATTAAGTTGATTATGTATAAATTATTACGAGAAATAAGATTTTATCAACTAACTTGTCCTTATGTTATATATAAATTGAAAAAAATAATAAATAAATTTTTAATAAAATATTTTATTTTAAAAATACAATGCTTAGTTCGCATTTTTAGATAGATTTTTGATTGCTTTACAAGGGGTCAATATGCCTATAATTTCTGTTATTATACCTATTTATAATGTAGCACCTTATCTAAAAGAGTGTTTAGATAGCGTTATAAATCAAAGTTATAGAAATTTAGACATTATTCTAGTCGATGATGGAAGCACCGATGAGAGTTTAGATATAGCACTTGAATATTTAAATAAAGACAATAGAATATTTTTAATTTCTAAGCAAAATGGTGGATTAAGCTCGGCTAGAAATATGGGTTTAGAATTTATAAAAGGAACTAAACTTAGAGCTTTTTTTGAAGACAAACAAGAGCAAAACATTATGTCCTTTAGTGCAACGCATACTTTTGAAACAAACACTCAAACAATAAAACAAGAACTTATAAAATCCAGTTTTACTCAAATTCAAAAAGGATATATAAGAACCAATATAGAAAATATAAACGATTTTATAATTCAAAAATTACCAAATTCTATAATACATTTTTTAGATTCTGATGATTATTTTAAGCCTAGTTGTATAGAAAGATGTGTAAATGAAATGACGAAAAGAAATTTGGATATTTGCATACATGATTTGGAAGAATATTATGAGAGTGATAAAAAATTTGTGAAAAAAGACTTTTTTGAAAAAATATGTGATAATGAATTTTATAAACCTCTAGATTTGTTAAAATTAAATAAAAGATATAATTTCTATTTTGCTTGGCAAGGGGCATTTAAAGCTGATATTTTAAACAAGTATAATCTCCGTTTTACTCAGGGTATATATCATGAAGACCATGATTTTGGGACTATTTTATTTTGCTTGGCTAATAAGATGTTTTATATGAAAGAATCGTTAATGATTTATAGAATTAGGCAAGGGTCTATAACTAATTTTACTGATAAAAAAATCTTACCAAAACATTTGGAATCTTTAGAAAAATATTTTGATGATTATATGGAGCTTAGAAATTATTTTAAAGTATATTGCGATATTGCAATTGCAAAAAAAATACAGAATTTTAATAAAAATATAAATAATTCATTTCTTAAAAAAAGTATCAAAAGATACTATATGCGTTATTTTGACATTAATATCAGCAAGGACCCTTTGAATCTAAATAAAGAAATTCAAGTTTTTGTAAAGAATTTAAAATATTATAAAGTTTATATGAAATTAAGAAAATATATAAGACATCCAAAAAAAATATTTGCTAAATTTTAAACTAACTATTGCTATCACAGGCTATAATTAAAGTTGCAACATTTAAAACCAAAATGCTTAAAATTTGATTTTTTATGCTTCAAGGTTTTTTAAATCTATATTTAACTTTTAAGCAAGGATATTTTGTTGTCTAGCTAACTTATTTAATGTATATTTTTTCTAGAATTCTTCATTTAATTTTATTAGTATAATGGAAAGATAATTAGGCAGTGATAATTTCTCTCCACTTTTTCATAAGCTTTTCTTTGCTAAATTCATTTTGTATTTTCTTTTTAGCATTTTTACCCCATTCTTTTCTTAGCTTCTCATCTTGCATAAGGATTTGAAGTTTTTGGGAAAAGTCTTCCAAATTTCCATCTTCTATCAAAAAGCCAGTTTTTTCATTTTCTATAATATCACTTGGACCCGTATTTACATCAAAGGCGATGCTAGCAATCCCATAGTTTGCACTTTCAGCTAGAACCATTCCAAAACCCTCAAAATGACTAGTCATCACATAAATACTTGCTTTTAGATATTCTTGCTCTATGTCTTTATTAAAAGGTTGCAAAAGAACGGAGTGTTCTAAATTTTTTAGTTTTATTTTATTTGCTAATTCTTCTTTTAATATGCCATCACCTACAATGTGAAGTTTCCAAGCTCTTAAATTTTCATTTTTTTGTATTCTTTCCCAAATGTCTATAAGTCTTGAAAAGCCCTTTTGTTTTGTAAATCTTCCAACGCTTAGAACAATTTTTTGAGATAAATCACTTTCTTTTGAAGAGATAAAGGGTAAAAAATTTGGGACTATATGGATATTCTTATGCCATTTTTGCCATATTTGAAGCTCTTTAGATGAAAGCAAAATCAAAGCATCAAAATTATCAAAAATTCTTTTTTTCTTTTTTGGAGCTTTAATGTGCCAAATTCTAAGATATTTTAAGCTTTTGTTTTTAAAAAAAGGTAAAAAATATCCATCATTGGCTAAAAGAATTGCGTCTTTTGCGTTTTTAAATTTTAAAATGATTTTAAGGGATAAAAAATAACGATAAAGACTTTTTAGAAAGATTTTTTTGACTTTATTTGCGTGATAAAAATCTTGCTGACTAAGATAAAAAATTTTCACGCTTTTATCAATCATATAGCTGGGTTTTTCAAAGCTTTTATAAAAACTAAAAATTTCAACGCTATATTCTTTAGAAAAGGCATTGGCAAGGTTTATGCAAACCCTTTCCCCACCACCACTTTCTGTGATGTCTTTTAGGAAAATATTAATTTTTTTCATAATTTAACTCGTAAAGTTTCATATAGCGAAAAAAGGCTCCATTGGCATTTAAAAGGGCTATTATAAAGCCTTTGTAGCCGTATTTGATACCGCCACGAAAAAAATAATCTTTTATAAAAGTCAGCCAGAATCGAAAAATGGCTCCAAAAACACTTGCTTTTTTACCTTGCTTGAGTTTTTCTTTTGCTGAAAAGCTAGTGTAAAGATTCATTTTATAAATCATACTTTCCATTCCATTACAAGCATAATGCCTTAATCCATTTTTAAGATAAATTTTTTGAGTATCAGGTGGTAAAATAAGGCTTTCATGCACTAAATTATCATTAAATCGGGTGAAATTTTTATTAAAAATTCTCAAAACAAAATCAGGCGACCAACCACAAGCCTTTATCCATTCGCCTTTATAGAGATTTTTACGGCTAAGTGCGATGATATTATCTTTTTGAAGTTCTAAATTTTTAAGCTCTTTAATACACTCATTTTCAAGCACTTCATCAGCATCAATGCTTAAAATCCATTCATTTTTTGCATAGCTTAAAGCAAGATTTTTTAAAGCCCCAAAGCCTATAAAAGTGCTGTGATAAATGTGTAAATTTTCAAATTCTTTTTGAAATTCTTGAGCAATTTTTAAGGTATTATCACTACTTTCATTGTTAAGTAAAATAATTTCATCAAAATCTTTTAAAGAACTTAAACACTCAAACAGGGTTTGTTCGGCATTTTTTACAATAATAATCACGCTTATTTGTTTTAGATTCATTTTATATCCTTATAAATTTCTTTATCATAACTTGCAAAGCGTTTGTGGAAGAAAAAATATTCCCAAGGTCTTTTTTTAATCATTTCTTCGCAACTTTGGGCTTGATAAAGCGTCAGCTCTTCTAAACTTGCATTTGCAGAGTCTTTTGCCTTAAAAAATTCCACACAAAAATGTTTGCCATTTTTATAGGCATAAACAGGGATGATTAGGGCTTTGCTTCTTTGGGCTAGAAGGCTTGCTCCCATTTGATAATTCACTTCTTTGCCAAAAAATTTCAAACGCACACTTTCCTTAGCTGTGCAGTCTTGGTCGGTTAAAATTCCCAAAACTCGCCCCTTTTTTAAGGCACTAAGCATTTGTTTTAAACCGCCTTTTTTGTCGATTAATTCTATATCAAATTGGGTGCGACTTTGACTTAAAATTTCATACATCACTTCGCTTTTTAAGCCCTTGCCCACGACTGAGACTGCACCATATTTAGCCGCGTAGATGAGAGGTAAAACTTCCCAATTTCCATAATGTGCGGTCGTAAAGACAAGGGGACGCTTTAAATTTAGGGCATTTTTTAGAAAATCTTCGTTGATAAATTCTATATTTTGAAGTATTTTTTCTTTTGTGGTATTTTGATTTTTAAGACAATCAATCCCAAATTCAGCAAAATTTTCGTAAATTTTTAAAGACAGCTTATCGCGTTCTTTGGCTGTATAATGCGAAAAACAGATTTGTAAATTTATATCAATGATTTTGCGGTGTTTTTTATTAAGATAAAAGGTGATTCTTGCGACAATCAAAGCCAAAAAATTCAAGATAAAATCAGGCATAAAACGCACAAGAAAATTTAAAATATAATAAAGACTAAGATACAGCCTATCGCTATTTTTCACTCAGCACTTCCTTTATCTAGCAAATCCTTAGCAAGTTTGAAAATATCTTCTTCTTCTATGCGAGTGATACAAAAATCACTTCTGTCGATATGCTTGGCATTTTGGATTTTTTTACCTGCGTCTATGATTTTATTGATGGGAGTTTTAAAGGCATTGCGGTAGCTAGGAGTTGCCCCAAAAATCGTAATAGAAGGTCTGTTTAAAGCAAAGGCTAGGTGGGTAGGACCGCTATCATTTCCTATGATTAAATCCATCATTTTTGTAAAAGCCATCAGCTCTTCAAGGCTAAATTTTGGGGTTAATTTTATATGTGCTTCATCAATACCGCTAAGCTTTGAAAGCTCTTTGGCAAATTCATATTCTTTCACATTGCCCCAAGCAAGCCAAATTTTTGCTTTTTGAAATTTATTGATGATGAGCTTACAGAGTATGGCGAGTTTGGTTTTGGGATAGATTTTATTTTCCACACTTGAGCCTACTTGAATGAGTATATTTTTCTCATTCTCATCGAGCTTAAATTTATTGCTTAAGAGTTGTTTTAAATTTTCATTGACGCTGAAAATATCCTGCTTGAAGGCTAAATTTTTAACACTAAAATCAGCATTTAGCATAAAAGAAGCAAGGCTTAAATACCTTACAAAAACATTTTCATTGTAATCTAACTCAAGCTTTTGATTGTAAAAATTATGAGCAAAACTCTCTTTAAGGCTGTTTTTATCAAAACCAAAATTATTTTTACTTAAAATTCGGCTTACAATAGCTGATTTTATAAGCCCTTGCAAGTCTATTACTGCACTATAATTATTTTTTCTTGCTTTAAGAAGAATTTTTAAACTTTTGATAAATTTTTTTTCTTTTAAAGGCAGAGCATAGAGTTTGGTTATTAAAGGATGATTTTTGAGTATGCCTTCAAATTTTTCATCCACAAACCAGTGAATTTCTATATCTTTTTTAAAATTTTTGATAAATTGCAAAATTACAGCACTTTGAATAATATCGCCAAGGGCTGATAAACGAACAATTGCTATTTTCATTAAAACCTAGTATTTTGAAATTTTTGTTATGATTTTAGCGAAAATATTTAAAAAAAGGTTAAAAATGGCAAAAAATGAAGGTTATATTTGTGTTTTTGATTGTGAGAGTGTGCCAGATGCTGAGCTTATTCGCAAAACTTTAGGTTTTGAAGGGACGGATTTGGAAGTGAGTTTAAAAGCATTTCAGTGGCAAAAAGAACAAAGCGGAAGTGAGTTTTTGCCCTTGCCTTACCATAAAATCATCAGCATTTGTGCGGTTTTAAGTGATAATTTTGGAAAATTTATTAAGGTCAATAAAATCGATGGGCAAAATGAAAAAGAAATGGTCGCTAATTTTTTTAATTTTATAGAGAATTATGAGCCAAAATTAGTGAGTTTTAATGGTAAAAATTTTGATATGCCCGTGCTTATTTTAAGGGCTTTAAAATACAATATCAAAGCCGCTGCTTATTTGGATACGCAAAGCGATAAATGGAATAATTATAAAACAAGATTTTCAGAATTAAAGCATTGTGATTTGTTAGAAAGCTTGGCTAATGGGCGTGGAATGAAGCTTGATACACTTTGTTCTATGGTGGGTTTGCCCGGAAAATATGAGGTGCAAGGCGATGAGGTGATGAAGCTTTTTTATGAAAATAAGCTTGAAAAAATTTATGAGTATTGTGAAAGTGATGTTTTAAACACCTATATGCTTTTTTTAAAATATGAGCTTATTAAGGCTAATGTTAGCGATGAAGATTATGTTTATTTTCTTTCTTGTATGAAAGATTTTTTACTCGCAAAAAGAGCAAATTGTTCTTATACGGAAGTTTTTGTAAAAGCTTGTGAGAGTGAAATTTCAAAAGTTCAATCTTAAGCATTTAAGAAAATATATTAGAATTTTATTTTTGATATTTTTTAGTAAAAGGAAGACTGATGAAAATTCTTATTAGCGGTGGTGCGGGTTATATAGGTTCTCATACTTTAAGACAATTTTTAAAAACAGATTATGAACTTTGTGTTTTGGATAATCTTTCTAAAGGCTCTAAAATCGCAATAGAAGATTTGCAAAAAATAAGAGCTTTTAAATTTTTTGAACAAGATTTAAGTGATTTTAAGGGCGTAAGAACTCTTTTTGAGAGAGAAAAATTTGATGCTATTGTGCATTTTGCGGCGAGTATTGAAGTTTTTGAAAGTATGCAAAATCCTTTAAAGTATTATACAAACAATACCATCAACACTACGAATTTAATCCAAACTTGTTTGCAAACTGGAGTAAATCAATTCATCTTTTCTTCCACAGCGGCTACTTATGGCGAACCACAAACCCCAGTTGTGAGCGAAACAAGTGCTTTAGCGCCTATTAATCCTTATGGGCGTTCTAAGCTTATGAGTGAAGAGATTTTGCGTGATGCAAGTATGGCAAATCTTGAATTTAAGCATTGTATTTTAAGGTATTTTAATGTTGCGGGTGCTTGTATGGATTATACCTTAGGGCAACGCTATCCAAAAGCAACTTTACTGATAAAAGTTGCGGCTGAATGTGCCGCTAAAAAGCGTGATAAACTTTTTATATTTGGCGATGATTATGATACTAAAGATGGCACTTGTATAAGAGACTTTATCCATGTAGATGATATTTCAAGTGCGCATTTGGCGGCTTTAGAATACTTGCAAAACAATCAAAGCAATGTTTTTAATGTAGGCTATGGGCATGGTTTTAGCGTTAAAGAAGTGATTGAAGCGATGAAAAAAGTTAGCGGAGTGGATTTTAAAGTGGAGCTGTCCCCACGCCGTGCGGGTGATCCTAGTGTGCTAATCTCTGATGCAAGTAAGATTAGAAAGCTTACTTCTTGGCAACCTAAATACGATGATTTAGAACTTATTTGTAAATCGGCTTTTGATTGGGAAAAGCAGTGCTAAAAAAACTTTTTTTTATTTTAAGCAAGGAAGATAAGAAATTTTTGTTTTTCTTGCTTGTCTTTTCGGTATTTGTTTCTTTTATAGAAACTTTTGCGATTTCTTTGATAATGCCTTTTATCACTTTGGCTAGTGATTTTTCTTATTTTGATAGGAATAAGTATTTAAGTGATTTAAAAGCATATCTTAATATCCCTGTTTTTGAAATCATTGTTTATTTTGGGGTAGGGCTTATAATTTTTTATGTGTTTAGAGCCTTGCTGAATGCGTATTATTTTCATCTTTTAGCCCGTTTTTCTAAGGGGCGTTATCACGCAATCGCTTACAAGGTTTTTTCTAAATTTTTAAATATCAATTATGAAAAATTTACCCAAAAAAATCAGTCTGAAATTTTAAAATCCATCACAGGAGAAGTTTATAATCTAAGCACTATGCTCTCATCTTTTTTGCTTTTGATGAGTGAGCTTTTTGTAGTGCTTTTGCTTTATGCTTTAATGCTTTTGATTAATTACAAAATCACTTTATTTTTAAGCCTTTTTATGGTGCTTAATGCTTTTGTTTTGGTAAAAATTTTAAGCCCCATCATTAAAAAAGCAGGGCTTAGACGCGAAGAAGCGATGAAAAATTTCTTTGAAATTTTAAATACTAATTTAAATAATTTTAAATTTATCAAACTCAAAACCAAAGAAGATGGAGTATTAAGCCTTTTTAAAGCCCAAAGTCAAGCCTTTTCTAAGGCAAATATTACCAATGAAAGCGTAGCTGCGGTGCCTAGAATTTACCTAGAAGGGATAGGTTTTTGCGTTCTTGTTTTTATCGTGGTTTTTTTGGTTTTAAAAAATGAGAGTGATATTTCAGGTATTTTATCTACGATTTCTATTTTTGTTTTGGCACTTTACCGCTTAATGCCAAGTGCGAACCGCATTATCACGAGTTATCACGATTTGCTTTATTATCATTCTTCTTTGGATATTATTTATCAAAATTTACAGCAAACCCAAGAAAATTTAGGCGAATCTAAGATAAGCTTTAAGCAAGAACTTAAAATTTCCAATCTTAGCTTTGGTTATGAAGGAAAAAAACCTTTGTTTAAAAATCTTAATTTAAGCCTTAAAAAGGGTGAAAAAATCGCTTTTATAGGAGAAAGTGGTTGTGGAAAAAGCACTTTAGTGGATATTATCATAGGACTTTTAAAGCCAAAAGAAGGGCAAATTTTACTTGATGAGCAAGAATTAAATGCCAAAAATATTAAAAATTATCGTCAAAAAATAGGCTATATTCCACAAAATATCTATCTTTTTAATGATAGCATAGCTAAAAATATCAGCTTTGGAGATGTCGTGGATGAAGAAAAACTTAATAGGGTTATCAAACAAGCAAATTTAGAACATTTTATAAAAACTTTACCCCAAGGAGTGCAAACAAAAGTAGGCGATGGGGGAAGCAATTTAAGCGGGGGACAAAAACAACGCATAGCCATAGCAAGGGCTTTGTATTTAGAGCCTGAAATTTTAGTGCTTGATGAAGCTACTTCAGCCCTTGATACCCAAAGCGAAGCAAAAATTATGGATGAAATTTATAAGATTTCTAAAGATAAAACTATGATTATCATCGCACACCGCCTTTCAACTATAACCCAATGCGATAGGGTTTATCGTTTAGAACAAGGCAAACTCAAAAAGGAGAGAGGATGAGAATAAGCTTTATCATTGCGACTTTAAATTCAGGAGGGGCTGAGCGTGTTTTGGTAAGTTTAGCTAACGCACTTTGCAAGGAGCATAAGGTAAGTATCATTAAATTCCATCCGGGAAAGTCTTTTTATAAGCTTGAGAGTGAAGTTAGGGTTGAGAGCTTAAAAAGCTTTAGATTTGACACGCTTTATCATAAAATTGCCAGTCGTTTTAAGAAATTTTTTGCTTTAAGAAAGGCTTTGAAAGAAAGCAAGGCTGATGTTTTTATTTCTTTTTTGGATACAACTAATATTGCTTGTATTGTTGCGAAAATAGGGCTTAAAACCCCACTCATTATAAGTGAGCATAGTAACGAGGCGTATTTAAAACCTAAAATTTGGCGTTTTTTAAGAAGGATAAGCTATCCTTTTTGCGATGCTTTAACTGTGCTTGGAAGTAGCGATAAAGAATATTATGAAAGCTTTGTAAAAAGAGTAAGGCTTTTGTTAAATCCTTGTCATTTTAGCGATGAACTTCCTTTAAATTCCAGCTTTGAGAAAGAAAATTTAGTGCTTTTCATAGGGCGTTTAGACGCGAATAAAAACCCTGCAATGTTTTTAAAAGCTTTGGCTTGTTTGGATAAAAATTTGCAAGAAACTTATAGTTTTGTTATAGCAGGAGATGGGGAATTAAGACAAGAGCTTGAGTATAAGGCAAAATCTTTGGGGATAAGGGTTGATTTTTTAGGACGCGTTGAAAATATTAAAGCACTTTATGAAAGGGCAAAAGTGCTTTGTCTTTGCTCTTTTATAGAGGGTTTGCCAACGGTTTTGATAGAAAGCTTGTATTTTGAAGTTTGTAGAATTTCAAGTTCTTATTATAATGGGGCTAAGGATTTAATCAAAGATAATTATGACGGGCTTTTGGTGGGCTGTGATGATGAAATAGCCCTTGCTAAAAAACTCGAACTTGTTTTAAGAGATGAAACATTAAGAAAAGAACTTGTAAATAATGCGAAAAAAAGATGCAAAGACTTTGAACCTTCTCATATCAAAGAAGAATGGCTTAAGCTCATAGCTGAGGTTAAAAATGCCTAAGCTTTCTGTTATAGTGCCAACCTTTAATCGTCAAGTTTTGCTAGAAAAGGCTATCAAAAGCATACAAAATCAAGATTTTAAGGATTTAGAAATCATTGTAAGCGATGATAATTCTAGTGATGATACTAAGAGTGTGGTGCAAAATTTACAAAAGAATGATGAACGCATTTATTATGTTTTAAATCAAAATTATAAACAAGGACCCAATGGCAATAAAAACAATGGACTTGATAAGGCTAGGGGAGAATTTGTAACTTTTTTAGATGATGATGATGAGCTTTTGTGCGGGGCTTTAAGTAGCTTAATGCAAAAGGCAGATGAAGGCTATGCCCATGTTTTTGGAAATTGTTTGATAGAAAAAGAAGGAAAATTAAGTAAGGAATTTAGCGGTAAGGGTTTGGATAAAGATGGTGAAATTTCTAAAAAAGATTTTTTAATGGCTAAATTTAGCGGAGAGTTTTTTTCTGTTTTTAAAAAATCCTTACTTGAAAATAAGCGTTTTAATGAAGAATTTTATGGCAATGAAGCTACGCTTTGGGTTAATTTATATAAAGAAAAAAGTTTTTATATCCATAAGGCTTTTAGGATTTATAGAATTTTTAGAGAAGACAGCGTAACTTTGGGAGCTAGTAAAAATGCTCATAGGGTGTATTTGGGCTATTTAGAACTTGCCAAAATTTTAGAAGATGAGCTTAAAACGAGTGGGGATAAAGATTATAAAAAAACTTGTGCAAGTTACTATAAAATGGCAGCTTATTATGCAAAACTTGCAAAAAACTATAAGGCACTTTATCTGTGTTTATTTAAAAGTTTAAGTGTGAAAATCAACGCCCCTGCCTTGATATTACTCATTTTAAGTATAATTCCAAATAATATGATTGAAAAATTATCAAAAATTCGGGTGGCTTTATGCAAAAATTAGGCATTTTTATTTATTCTTTAGGAAGTGGCGGTGCTGAGAGGGTTGTGGCGACTTTATTGCCTATTTTAAGTTTGAAATTTGAGGTGCATTTGATTTTGATGAATGATAAAATTTCTTATGAGCTTAGCGAGTGTGAAATTCATTTTTTAGAACATTCAAAGCCTAATGAAAATCCTATTTTGAAATTTTTAAAACTACCTTTTTTGGCTTTAAAATATAAAAAACTTTGTAAAAATTTAGGCATTGATACGGAATTTGTTTTTTTAAATCGTCCTAATTATATAGCTTTAATGGCAAGAATGTTGGGTAATAAAACCCGCCTTGTAATCAACGAATGCACTACACCAAGCGTGATGTATGCGAAAAATAATTTTAATTCCTTAGCGAATAAATTTTTAATTTCTTTACTCTATCCAAGAGCTGATTTAATCTTGCCTAATTCTAAGGGAAATTTAGAAGATTTGCTTGAAAATTTTCATATAAATCCAAAAAAATGTGAAATTTTATACAATGCTATTGATTTAGAAAATATAGAGCAAAAAGCCCTTGAAGAGATAGCTTTAAAGGATAAATTTATTTTAAGTGTGGGTAGGCTTGATAAGGGTAAAAATCACGCTTTGTTAATCCGTGCTTATGCGAGATTAAAAACAGATTTAAAGCTTGTGATTTTAGGCGAAGGCGTGCTTAAAAATGAGCTTTTAACTTTGATTAAAGAGCTAAATTTAGAAGAGAAAGTTTTGCTTTTGGGTTTTGATAATAATCCTTATAAATATATGGCTAGATGTGAATTTTTTGCCTTTGCTTCTGTGTTTGAAGGTTTTTCAAATGTTTTAATCGAAAGTTTAGCTTGTTCTTGTGCGGTGGTTTGCACTGAGCATAAAAGTGGAGCAAGAGAGCTTTTTGGCGATGATGAATTTGGGCTTTTGGTGGAAGTAAATAATGAAAATTCTATGTTTAAGGGCTTAAAGACTATGCTTGAAGATGAAAATTTAAAAAAAGCGTATAAAAACAAGGCTAAAACTAGGGCAAAAGCCTTTGATAAGGTCAAAATTGCACGCGATGCTTTGAAATATTTATTAGGATAAAAAATGTTGAAAAAAGAATATTTAAAAAACCCTTATTTAGTTTTATTTATGATGATTATAACAGCTTATGTTTTTAGTGTGTTGTGTAGATTTTACTGGGTTTGGTGGGCAAGTGAATTTAATGAGTATTTTTTTAATAATCAATTAATGATTATTTCAAACGATGGCTATGCTTTTGCTGAGGGTGCAAGGGATATGATAGCAGGTTTTCATCAGGAAAATGATTTGAGCTACTATGGTTCTTCTTTATCTACGCTTACTTATTGGCTTTATAAAATCACGCCCTTTTCTTTTGAAAGCATTATTTTATATATGAGTGCGTTTTTATCTTCTTTGGTGGTTGTTCCTATTATCTTACTTGCTAATGAATACAAGTGTGCTTTAATGGGCTTTATAGCCGCTCTTTTAGCAAGCATAGCCAATAGCTATTATAACCGCACTATGAGTGGGTATTATGATACGGATATGCTAGTGATTGTTTTGCCTATGTTTATTTTATTTTTTATGGTGAGAATGATTTTAAAAAAAGACTTTTTTTCTTTAATTGCCCTGCCTTTGTTTATAGGAATTTATCTTTGGTGGTATCCTTCAAGTTATACTTTAAATGTGGCTTTAATCGGACTTTTTTTAATTTATACACTTATTTTTCATAGACAAGAAAAGATTTTTTATCTCGCTGTGATTTTAGCTTCTCTTACTCTTTCAAATATTGCGTGGTTTTATCAAAGTGCTATTATAGTGATACTTTTTGCTTTATTTGTTTTGGAACAAAAACGCTTTAATTTTATCAGTATAGGAATTTTAGGTATTGCGACCTTAGTATTTTTGATTTTAAGTGGTGGAATTGACCCTATACTTTATCAGCTGAAATTTTATATTTTTAGAAGCGATGAGAGTGTTAATTTAACACAAGGCTTTGTGTATTTTAATGTCAATCAAACCATACAAGAAGTCGAAAATATAACTTTGAGTGAATTTATGAGAAGGATTAGCGGCAGTGAGTTTGTTTTCTTGATTTCTTTGCTTGGTTTTGTATGGCTTTTGAAAAAACATAAAAGTATGCTTATAGCTTTACCTATGTTGGTGCTTGGATTTTTAGCCTTAAAAGGCGGACTTAGATTTACCATATATGCTGTTCCTATAATGGCTTTGGGACTTGGTTTTTTATTGAGTGAAATTAAAGCTATCCTAGCTAAAAAATACACCCAAGCCCTTGCTAGAGTTTGTCTTACTTTGGCAATGATTTTGTTCTTAGCTCCGGTTTTTGTTCATATTTATAATTACAAGGCTCCTAGTGTTTTTTCTCAAAATGAAGCTTCTTTGTTAGAGCAATTAAAAAACATAGCTGCTAGGGAAGATTATGTAATTACTTGGTGGGATTATGGCTATGGAGTGCGTTATTATAGCGATGTAAAAACCTTAGTCGATGGTGGAAAACACTTAGGCAAGGATAATTTTTTCCCTTCTTTTGTCTTAAGCAAAGATGAATTAGCCGCGGCTAATATGGCTAGACTTAGCGTAGAATACACGGAAAAAAGTTTTTACGCCCCACAAAATGATGTTTTAAAAAGAGATATTTTGCAGGCTATGATGCAAGATTATAATCAAAGCAATGTGGATTTGTTTTTAGCTTCCTTATCCAAACCAGATTTTAAAATCCACACACCCAAAACTAGAGACATTTATCTTTATATGCCTGCTAGAATGTCTTTGATTTTTTCAACCGTGGCTAGTTTTTCTTCTATCAATTTAGACTCAGGGGTTTTAGACAAAGCTTTTACCTTTAGCACAGCTTATCCGCTTGGCGTTAAGGATGGAAAAATTTATCTTAGCAATGGAGTGATTTTAAGCGATGATTTTAGAAGTTTTAAAATAGAAGATAACGAATTTTCTGTAAATAGTATCGTAGAGCTTAATTCTATTAAGCAAGGTGAATACAAAATTACTCCAATCGATGATAAGGCTCGGTTTTATATTTTTTATTTAAAGGATAGTGCCATTGCTTACGCACAATTTATTTTAATGGATAAAACTATGTTTAATAGTGCCTATGTGCAAATGTTTTTCTTAGGTAATTATGATAAAAATTTATTCGATTTAATCATTAATTCTAGGGACGCTAAAGTTTTTAAGCTTAAAATTTAAGGGTTAAAAAATGAGAATAGGATTTTTATCACATGCAGGAGCCAGTGTTTATCATTTTAGAATGCCTATTATTAAAGCATTAAAAGCCAGAGGCGATGAGGTTTTTATCATAGTGCCACAAGATGATTACACGCAAAAACTTAAAGCTCTTGGCTTAAGCGTAGTTGTTTATGAGTTTTCAAGGTCAAGTTTAAATCCTTTTGTGGTCTTAAAAAATTTTTTTCATCTTGCTAGGGTTTTGAAAAATTTAAATCTCAATCTTATTCAAAGTGCAGCACACAAGAGCAATACTTTTGGAATTTTCGCAGCAAGATGGGTAAAAATTCCTTATCGTTTTGCTTTAGTAGAAGGTTTGGGTTCTTTTTATATAGAGCAAGGCTTTAAGGCAAGTGTGGTGCGTTTTGTGATTAATACTCTTTATAAATTTAGCTTTAACTTCGTTCAAAAAATTATTTTTGTTAATGAAAGCAATGCAGAATTTATGCGAAATTTAGGGCTTTGTGAGGATAAAATTTGCATTATCAAATCTGTGGGGATTAATTTAAAAAAATTCTTTCCTATGCCAGTGGATTTAGAAAAAAAAGAGCTTTTTTGGAAAAATTTAAAGCTGGATAAAAAACCTGTTGTATTGATGATAGCCAGAGCTTTGTGGCATAAAGGCGTAAAAGAATTTTATGAGTGTGCTGCTATGTTAGAAGATAAAGCCAATTTTGTTTTGGTGGGTGCAAGAGATGAAAATCCAACTTGCGCGAGTTTGGAATTTTTAACTTCAGCAAGGGTGCATTATTTGGGTGCTAGAAGCGATATAGTAGAGCTTTTGCAAAATTGTGATATTTTTGTTTTACCAAGCTATAAAGAAGGTTTTCCTGTGAGTGTTTTAGAAGCAAAAGCTTGTGCTAAAGCCATAGTGGTAAGTGATTGTGAAGGTTGTGTGGAGGCTATTTCTAACGGCTTTGATGGACTTTGGGCTAAAAGCAAAGATGGCAAAGATTTAAGCGAAAAAATTACCCTTTTATTAGAAGATGAAAAATTAAGACTGAATTTAGGCAAAAATGCCGCCGAAGATGCTTTACAATACGATGAAAATAATATCGCACAGCGTTATTTAAAACTTTATGATAGGGTGATAAACAATGTATGAAAAATTTTTTAAAAGAATTTTTGATTTTATTTTGGCTTTGGTGCTTTTAGTGCTTTTTTCTCCTGTGATTTTAATCACTGCTTTATTTTTAAAAATCACTCAAGGCAGTGTGATTTTTACTCAAAATCGTCCGGGATTAGATGAGAAAATTTTTAAAATTTATAAATTTAAAACTATGAGCGATGAAAGGGATGAAAAGGGACAATTGCTCAGTGATGAATTGCGTTTAAAAGCTTTTGGAAAAATCGTTAGAAGCTTAAGTTTAGATGAGCTTTTGCAACTTTTTAATGTTTTAAAGGGGGATATGAGTTTTGTAGGACCTAGACCTCTTTTAGTGGAGTATTTAACTCTTTATAATGAAGAGCAAAAACTAAGACACAAAGTGCGTCCGGGCATAAGCGGATGGGCACAGGTTAATGGTAGAAACGCACTTTCTTGGCAGAAAAAATTTGAACTGGATGTGTATTATGTTAGAAATATTTCTTTTTTACTGGATTTAAAAATTTTGTTTTTAACCGCTTTAAAGGTTTTAAAACGAAGTGGAGTGAGTAAAGAAGGCTGTGTTACAACGGAGAAATTTAATGGCAAGAACTGAAAAAATTTATATTTATGGAGCCAGTGGGCATGGGCTGGTTTGTGAAGATGTGGCTAAAGATATGGGCTATAAAGAATGTATTTTTTTAGATGACAATAAGGGCATAAAATTTGAAAGCACTTTGCCAAAATATGATTTTTTTATAGCCATAGGAAACAATGAAATTCGAAAAAGAATTTATGAAAAAGTAGAGCAAAAGGGCTTTAAAATCGTCAATCTTATCCATAAAAGTGCCATCATAAGTCCTAGTGCGTTCTTAGAAGAAGATGCAGGAGTGCTTATTATGCCTTGTGTGGTGGTAAATGCTGGAGCCAAAATAGAAAAAGGCGTGATTTTAAACACTTCAAGCGTGATTGAACACGAGTGTGTGGTGGGAGAATTTAGCCATATCAGTGTAGGAGCAAAATGTGCGGGCAATGTCAAAATAGGAAAAAATTGTTTTTTAGGGATAAATTCTTGTGTTTTGCCCAATTTGAGTTTGGCTGATGATAGTATTTTAGGTGGCGGGGCGACTTTGGTAAAAAGTCAAAATGAAAAAGGTGTTTTTGTGGGGGTTCCTGCAAAAAAATTAAAGGATTTGTGAAAAATGCTTTTTTTGATGAATTTTTTTAGTTAAAATATGATTTAAAATCACTTTCAAGGACAAATAATGAGATTTTTTCTTTCTCCTCCACATATGAGTGGCAATGAGCTTAAATACATAGAAGAAGTTTTTAAAAGTAATTATATAGCCCCTTTGGGTGAATTTGTTAATCGTTTTGAGCAAAGCGTAAAAGATTATAGTAAAAGTGAAAATGCTTTGGCTTTAAATTCAGCCACAGCTGCTTTACATTTGGCTTTAAGGGTAGCAGGAGTAAAGCAAGATGATATTGTTTTGGCTTCTTCTTTTACTTTTATCGCTTCGGTAGCTCCTATTTGTTATCTTAAGGCAAAGCCTGTTTTTATAGATTGTGATGAGACTTATAATATTGATGTGAATTTATTAAAACTTGCTATTGAAGAATGTGAGAAAAAGCCAAAAGCTTTGATTTTAACCCATCTTTATGGCAATGCGGCTAAAATGGATGAAATTCTTAAAATTTGTGAAGAAAATAATATCATTTTAATCGAAGATGCTGCCGAAGCTTTAGGAAGTTTTTATAAGGACAAGGCTTTGGGAAGCTTTGGGGAATTTGGGGCGTATTCTTATAATGGCAATAAAATCATCACCACTTCAGGCGGAGGTATGCTTATAGGAAAAGATAAGCAAAAGATTGAAAAAGCGAGATTTTACAGCACTCAGGCTAGGGAGAATTGTTTGCATTATGAGCATTTAGACTATGGTTATAATTACCGCCTTAGCAATGTTTTAGGAGCTATTGGTGTGGCACAAATGGAAGTTTTAGAGCAAAGAGTGCTTAAAAAAAGGCAAATTTATGAATGGTATAAGGAATTTTTAGGCGAATGCTTTAGCTTTTTAGATGAATTAGAAAATTCAAGGAGCAATCGTTGGCTTAGCACAGCTTTGATTGATTTTGATAAAAATGAACTTAATGCTTATCAAAAAGATGTAAGCATCACTCAAAAAAATATTGCTTTGCACCCAAAAATTTCAAAACTCATAGAAGATTTAAAAAACGAACAAATAGAAACAAGACCTCTATGGAAAGCTATGCACACTCAAGAAGTTTTTAAGGGTTTTAAAGCCTATCTTAACGGCAATAGCGAGTTATTTTTTCAAAAAGGGATTTGTTTGCCTAGTGGCACAATAATGAGCAAGGATGATGTTTATGAAATTTCAAAACTAATCTTAAAGAGTGTAAAGAAATGATTTTTTATAAAAGCAAAAGATTAGCATTTTTTTTAATTTTAGACTTCATTTTAATTTTGCTTAGCGTTTATTTAGCCTTTTCTTTAAGATTTAGCGGGGATATTCCTAGTATTTTTTACAAGGGTATGGTTTTAGCTGGGTTGATTTTATTGCTTTTAAAACTAGCCTTTTTGTTTATTTTTCGCATTTATAAGGTGGCTTGGAGATTTTTTTCCCTTAATGAAGCAAGAAAAATTTTTCTAGCCTTAGCTTTGGCTGAGTTTTGTTTTTTGATTATTTTTTATTTTTTTAGTGATTTTTTTAATCCTTTTCCAAGAAGCGTTATTGCGATAGATTTTGTGCTTTCTTATCTGTTTATAGGGGCGTTAAGGATTAGTAAAAGAATGCTTGTGGATTTTAAACCCTCTAAAATGAAAGAAGAAGAAACACCTTGTATCGTTGTGGGTGCAACTTCTAAGGCTTTGCATTTGTTAAAAGGTGCAAAAGAAGGTTCTTTGGGGCTTTTTCCAGTGGGCGTAGTTGATGCAAGAAAAGAACTTATAGGCACTTATTGTGATAAATTTATTGTAGAAGAAAAAGAAAAAATAAAATCTTATGTAGAGCAGGGCGTAAAAACAGCCATCATAGCTTTAAAGCTTGAGCAAGAAGAACTTAAAAAGCTTTTTGAAGAGCTTGTGGGATATGGAATTTGTGATGTAAAGATTTTTTCTTTTACAAGAAATGAAGCAAGGGATATTAGTATAGAAGATTTACTTGCTAGAAAGCCAAAAGATTTAGATGATAGTGCTGTGGCTGCCTTTTTAAAGGATAAGGTGGTTTTAGTAAGTGGTGCAGGTGGAACCATAGGAAGTGAGCTTTGTAAGCAGTGCATTAAATTTGGTGCTAAAAGACTCATTATGGTCGAGCATAGTGAGTATAATCTTTATAAGATTAGTGAAGATTTAAGCTTATATAAAGAAAAAATTAATCCTATTTTGCTGAGTATTTTAGATAAGCAAAGCTTAGATGAGGTGCTACAAATTTATAAGCCTGAGCTTATTTTACACGCAGCCGCTTATAAACATGTGCCCCTTTGTGAGCAAAATCCGCATTCAGCGATAATCAATAATATTTTAGGCACTAAAATTCTATGCGATAGTGCCAAGGCTAATGGGGTAAAAAAATTTGTGATGATAAGCACAGATAAAGCTGTTAGACCTACTAATATTATGGGTTGCACCAAAAGGGTTTGTGAGCTTTATACTTTGAGTATGAGTGATGCTAATTTTGAAGTGGCTTGTGTGCGTTTTGGTAATGTCTTAGGTTCAAGTGGAAGTGTGATACCTAAATTTAAGGCACAAATTGCAAACAACGAAGCTCTAACCTTAACCCACCCTGATATAGTGCGTTATTTTATGCTTGTAGCTGAAGCGGTGCAGCTTGTTTTGCAAGCGGGGGCTATTGCAAAAGGGGGTGAACTTTTTGTTTTGGATATGGGTAAGCCTGTAAAAATCATAGATTTGGCTAAAAAAATGCTTTTGTTATGCAACCGCAATGATTTAGAGATTAAAATCACAGGTTTAAGAAAGGGTGAAAAGCTTTATGAAGAGCTTTTAATTGATGAAAATGATGCCAAAACACAATATGAAAGTATTTTCGTGGCAAAAAATGAAAAAGTCGATTTAGCTTGGCTTAATGAAGAGATAGAAAAATTGCAAACTAGCCAAGATATTTCTGGGGATTTATCAAGGATAGTGCCTGAATTTAAGCATAATAAAGAGGGTGTATAATGTATATTAAAGACATACAAAGATTTGAAGATAGTCGTTACCGTGCTAGGGCTTATATGAGTTATATTTTAACAAGAAATTTGCCTAATAAATTGCCTGATATTCATTTAGAAAGCATTAAAACGGCTTTAGATAAGATAGCTCACGAAGTTGTGGTTTTTGATGCTTTATATATTTTAGATATTTCAGGCACTCAAATAGAAAATGCTATTTCTTTAAACAAAGCTTATGAAATAGGGCAGGGCGAGGATAGAAGCTCTAAGGCTTATTTTTATAGAGCGGTTAAGTTGAGGCGTTGTGTTTTAAGTGACCCTTATCCTTCTAGTTTAAATAACGAGCTTTGCGTAACGGCTTCTATGCCTATTTATGATGATAAAAATCATCTGCTTTTTGTGGTTTGTATCGATATTAAGCTTGAAGATATTTTAAAGATTATTCAGGCGGGGAGATTTGAGTTTGTTTTTACTCAGTTTAGCCGTTTTGTGTATTTTTGCTTTGCTTTGGTTTTATTTGTGATTACTTGCTTTTTATTTCAAAAGGGCTTGTTTAGTCTTTTTAATGACCAAAGCATAGGGGTTGAGCATATGTTTGAAAGCACCATCGCTATAACTTTGGCTTTAGCGATTTTTGATTTGGCAAAAACCCTAATCGAACAGGAAGTGTTAGGAAAAACGCGAAAGGAAGAAGGGGGAATTCAAAAAACTATGGTTAGGTTTTTAGGCTCCATCATTATTGCTTTAGCGATTGAGGCTTTAATGCTTGTCTTTAAGCTTGCCATTGGGGATTTATCTCAAATGATTTATGCGATTTATCTTATAGGTGGAGTGAGTTTGTTGCTTGTGGGTTTAAGCGTTTATTTATTTACGGTTAAGTATAAAAATAATAATATTTGAGTAAAATTTTAAGTAAAAAATGATATAATGCTGTTTTTTAAAATTTTTTGACTTGATTGGTCAAAAAAGGGTAAAATGTAAAATCATAAAAATTTTAGAAAGGACGAAATTGTGAAATTGTTAGTTGTTGATGACAGTTCTACTATGAGAAGGATTATTAAAAATACCCTAACAAGACTTGGACACGATGATGTTTTGGAAGCTGAGCATGGCGTTGAAGCTTGGGATTTATTAAGTAAAAATGAAGATATAAAGGTTTTAATCACAGATTGGAATATGCCTGAAATGAATGGCTTGGAGCTTGTAAAAAAAGTAAGAGCAGAAAAAAAATACGAAGATATGCCTATTATTATGGTTACAACTGAAGGCGGAAAGGCTGAGGTAATTACTGCTTTAAAAGCTGGGGTAAATAATTACATTGTAAAGCCTTTTACTCCGCAAGTTTTGAAAGAAAAACTTGAAGATGTTTTAGGAACAGGAAGCGGAGAAGGTGCAGCTGAATAAGGCTGATTTTTGAAAATTTAAATGCAGAAAAAATATTACGAATTGTTCTTTATTGTAGAAGAACAATATAAAGATTTATTTCTTGATTTTGCTTTTGATTTGGGTGTAGAAGCCATAGAAGAAAAAGATAATGGTATTTATATAAGAGCCTATGAAAGCTTAGAAGAGCTTTCTTGGGCATTTGAAATGTTTGCTCAAAAACTTGCAACTACTTTTAATTTAAATCAAAAAATTATTTCCAATTTAACTCTTATAGAAAAAGAAAATAAAGATTGGATAGAAGAATATAAAAAAAGTATAGAGCCTATTTTAGTAGATAAAATTTATATCCATACAACTTGGCAAAAGGAAAAAGAAAATTATCTCAATATTAAGATTAATCCGGCTTTAGCTTTTGGTTCGGGTCATCACGAAAGCACCTATTCTTGCGTGAAATTTTTGCAAAAATTTACCAAAGAGAATTTAAGAGCTTTAGATTTAGGCTGTGGTAGTGGAATTTTGGGTATTATTATGGCAAAATTAGCTTGCAGGGTTGAAATTTGTGATACGGATGAGCTTGCTATTGCTAGTTCTTTGGAAAACGCAAAATTAAACGCTGTAAATTTTGACAAGGCTTGGTGCGGGTCCATAAATAAGGCAAGTGGTCTGTATGATTTAATCGTTGCTAATATCATTGCTGATGTAATTTTAATTTTAGAAAAAGATATTAAAAAGCATTTAGAAGATAATGCTATACTTATTTTAGCAGGAATTTTAGACAAATATGCAACAAGAATTAAAGAAAAATTTAAGGATTTAGAGCTTGTTGATACTTTGCAAATCAATGAGTGGTGTGCTTTTGTATATAAAAATAATAAAAAGGATAAATAATGAATAATAATACCCCAAAGGGTAATCCGAAAGGCAATAATTTTTTTAACAAAAATCCTATTTTCATTTTTGCAATTTTTGCAATTGTGATGATAGTGATTTTTAAGGGATTTTTTGATGGAAATAGTTCTTTTGGTGGAGCATTAAATGGCAATGAAGCTAGTAAAAATGTTCCTTATTCTGAATTGAAAAAGCTCATTGAGAATGGGCAAATCAATCAAGTTAGCATAGGTCAGAGCACAATCAAAGCCATTTCAACTTCGCATAATACCGTTTATGTAGCAAAGAAGGTCAATGACCCCGAGCTTGTAACTTTGCTAGATAGTAAGAATATTGCTTATGGAGCGTATTCTGAAACAAATTGGTTTACGGATATGCTTTTCTCTTGGGTTTTGCCTGTATTTATTTTCTTTGGAATTTGGATGTTTTTGGCAAGTCGTATGCAAAAAAATATGGGCAGTTCCATACTGGGTATAGGAAGCTCTAAAAAGCTTGTCAATTCAGAAAAACCTAAGGTAAAATTTAGCGATGTAGCAGGAGTTGAGGAAGCTAAAGAAGAGGTAAAGGAAATTGTTGATTTTCTAAAATATCCTGAAAGATATATTAAACTTGGAGCAAAAATTCCCAAAGGACTTTTGCTTGTTGGACCTCCCGGAACTGGAAAAACTCTACTTGCAAAAGCTGTTGCAGGTGAGGCAGATGTGCCATTTTTTAGTGTTTCGGGTTCGTCTTTTATAGAAATGTTTGTAGGTGTGGGAGCATCGCGTGTAAGAGATTTGTTTGAGAATGCAAAAAAAGAAGCTCCTGCTATTGTTTTTATCGATGAAATAGACGCTATTGGTAAAAGTCGTGCCGCTAGTGGTATGATGGGTGGAAACGATGAAAGAGAGCAGACCTTAAACCAACTTTTAGCTGAAATGGATGGTTTTGGAACGGAAAGTTCTCCCGTTATTGTCTTAGCGGCTACGAATCGTCCTGAAGTTTTAGATGCAGCCCTTTTAAGACCGGGAAGATTTGATAGGCAGGTTTTGGTGGATAAGCCTGATTTTAAAGGCAGGTGTGATATTTTAAAAGTGCATATGAAAGATGTAAAAATTTCCCCAAAGGTTAAAGTAGAAGACATAGCCCGTTTAACCGCTGGACTTGCTGGGGCTGACCTTGCAAATATTATCAATGAAGCAGCTCTTTTAGCGGGTAGGGACTCTAAAAGGCATGTAGAACAAAATGATTTGGTTGAAGCGGTTGAAAGAGCCATAGCAGGACTTGAGAAAAAATCACGCCGTATTAATGAAAAAGAAAAGAAAATTGTTACCTACCACGAATGCGGACACGCTCTCATTGCTGAAACAACTAAGGGAGCAAAGAGAGTCAGCAAGGTTTCTGTTATTCCTCGCGGACTTGCAGCTTTGGGTTATACTTTAAATACCCCTGAAGAAAATAAATTTTTAATGCAAAAACACGAGCTTATTGCTGAAGTGGATGTGCTTTTAGGGGGTCGTGCGGCTGAGGAGGTATTTATTGGCGAAATTTCCACAGGTGCAAGTAATGATTTAGAAAGGGCAACCGACATTATAAAAGCTATGATTTCTATGTATGGAATGAGCGAAATTGCGGGACTTATGGTGCTTGAAAAACAAAGAAATACTTTTTTAAGTGGGGGACAGACTATAAAGGATTATTCTGAAAAAATGGCAGAATCTTTAGATGATTATGTAAAAAGAACCCTAGATGAACGCTATAAGGATGTGAAAAATACCCTAAGCACTTATAAGGGTGCTATTGAAACTATGGTTGCAGCTCTTTATGAAGAAGAAACCATAGAGGGTGTTAAGGTTCGTGAAATCATTAAGGATTTTGAAGGTCAAAATAATCTTCCAAGCCGTTTGCAAGAACTCGAAGAAAATAAAAGTGAAGTTAAAGTAGAAGAATGAAAGATTATATAGCAAAAGAAGGATATTTAAGTTTAGCCCTTTTGTGTTTGCTTTTTATCTTTGTTTGGATTTTTTACTCTTTTTCTTTTTTATTGCTGTTACTTGTTTTATTGACTCTTTTTCTTTTTAGAATGCCTAAAAGAGAGCTTGTTTGTAGTGATGAAAAGGCTGTTTTTGCACCCATAGATGGCAAAATTGTAAAAATAGAAAATATTCATCATCAAATTTTAGGCGAATGCGTTGAGCTAAGTATTAAAAATGCCTTTTATGATGCGGGGAATTTTAATGCACCTTTTGCTATGTCTATTGAGAATATTCGCCTAAAACACGGACTTTTTTTATGCAGTGAGTTAGAGTCTGCAAAAATGATGAATGAAAGAGCCTTTATTTTAGCAAAAACTAAGGATGATAAAAGAGTGGCTTTAAGAATTTATGCAGGTTCTTTTGATAGAAAATTAAAGTTAGTTAATATTTCTTATGATTTAAAAGCAAATGATAGAATGGGATTTTTAATCAATGGTTCTATAAGTTTGCTTTTACCAAAGGATACTCGAATTCACGTGGGTTTAAATGATGAAATTAAAGCCAATTCTTTGCTTGGCTATCTTGCTTAAGGAAAAATAATGAATAACAGACCCCAGCTCATTTATATTTTGCCTAATCTTTTCACAGCTGCTTCGGCTTTTTTGGGCGTTATTTCCATTATAGCTTCAATACACGGAAATTATTATTCAGCTCTGATTTATATTATCTTATCTTTGATTTGCGATGGGCTTGATGGACGCGTTGCAAGACTTACCAACTCAACTTCGAAATTTGGCGTTGAGTTTGATTCTTTAGCGGATATAGTGGCTTTTGGGGTTGCTCCTGCCATTCTTTTTTATATGGCTATAGGTTATGACTATGGGAAGTTTGGCTCTTTAATCACAGCTTTTTTTGTGGTTTTTGGAGCTATTCGTTTGGCAAGATTTAATGTAACTACTGGCACTTATGAACCTTCTGTTTTTATAGGTCTTCCCATACCCACTGCGGCTGTTGTCAGTGCGATATGGACTTATGCCTTTATTAGTTATGATTTTTTAAAAGCTTATGGAGTAGTTTTTTTAGTGCTTCAAGCAATTTTAGGGCTTTTAATGGTCTCTAATATTCGTTATCCAAGCTTTAAAAAACTTGATTTTAACCGCTCTAGCGTGTTAAAAGTTCTCATTATGCTAATCATCATATTTTCATTTTTATATCTTTACCCTCTTGAAAGTTTGGTTATTTTAGCCAGTTTGTATGTGCTTTATGGACTTATTCGTGCTTGTTATACTCTCATTGTTTCTAAGCTTAAAATAAGAAATCAAGAATAAAGTTTTTCAAGCTCTTCGCATTCTTCTTGCTTAAAACCTGCTTTCATTCTTGCTTCTGTATTGAGTTTTTTTCCTGCAAGGCTAAATTGCTTAAATTTTTTGCAAAGCTCTATAAAATCATACTTATCTTCGTTTGCAAAATTCCACCAAGTATCTCCTTTTGCAACATGTTTTATTTCATCATTGAGTATAATATCAAGATATTCTATTAAGAGCTTTTTAATAGAATGATCAGAGCTTTGAAGTTTTTTAACCACATAAGGATTTGCATCCAGTCCCTTAGCTTCCAAACCCCTATGAACAACCCCCATTCTAAAACTTAAAGAATGCTTTGTAGCCTCTAAGGCAGCCTCTAAATTATCATGCACAACAAAATCTCCATATTTATAGCCAAGCTCTTCTAAAGCGGAATTTAAAAGTTCAAAATGCTTGATTTCTTCATCGGCCACCTCTAGCCAGTCTTTGTAAAATTGCAAGGGCAGATTTTTAAAACGGTAACTTGCATCAAGAGCCAAGTTAATAGCGCTAAATTCTATATGCGCAATAGAATGTATGATTTTAGCCAGAGCCTGGGTTGAATTAGCCAGTTTGGGTCTTCTTATGCGAGTGGGGTGAGCTACGCTAAGAGTGGGATTTGTATTTTTCTTAAAAATACTTAAGCCTTCGTGGTTAAAGATAAAATTATCACTTTTAAAATCTTCATAAAAATTTGTAAAATTATAAAATTTCTCTGCTATATCCTTATGATATAAAATATTTTCAAGCTCTTTAAAAAATTCTTTTTGCATTAAAACCTTTCTAAAAATACAAAATTAATGCTTTAAAATGGAAATTTTAATTATATAATATCAAAATTATTTTACAAGGAAAGATGATGAAAGAATTAAATGAAGAAGAAAAAAGAGTGATTTTAAATAAAGGCACAGAAGCACCTTTTAGCGGGAAATATAATGATTTTTACGAAAAAGGAGTGTATCAGTGTAAGCAATGCGGGGCTTCACTTTATAAATCTCAAGATAAATTTAAATCAAATTGTGGATGGCCAAGTTTTGATGATGAGATTAAAGGAGCCGTTAAAAGAGTGCCTGATAAGGATGGGATTAGAACGGAGATTGTGTGTGCAAATTGCGAAGGGCATTTGGGGCATGTTTTTGAAGGAGAAGGATTTTCTGTTAAGAATGTAAGGCATTGTGTCAATTCTATTTCTTTGGAATTTGTTAAGAATAAGGATTGATGATGTTTTCTAGTGTGAGTTTTGAACTTTATGCCATGTTTTTTGCGGCTATTACCTTACTGGCTGTGCTAAATCCTTTTGGCAACTTAACGCAATTTTTGTCTATGAGTGATGGTTTGCCTTTAATGCTTAGAAAAAAACTTTTTAGAACCATACTCTATACAGCTTTGGCTATTGTTTTGGTGTTTTTATTAACAGGTGGCTTGTTTATGAACTATATTTTCAGGGTTTCATTAAATGATTTAAGGGTTTCTGGGGGTTTGATTCTTATTATAATGGCGGTTAAAAATTTGCTTTTTTCAACAAAAATGGCTACGCAAAATTTAAATCTAGATGAGAAAGATATTTTAAAACAAAGCTTAATTCCTATGGCTTTTCCTATGTTAGTAGGACCCGGAACTCTAGCTAGTGTCGTGGTTATAGCAGAAGATGAGGGGCTTGATGTGGCACTGGGCGGGGTAATGATAGTTTTTATTTTTATGTTTATACTCTTTCATTTTGCAGCCACCATAGAAAAAATCGTTGGGAAGCTTATCTTGCATGTTTTTTCTCGTATTGCCCAAGTGTTTATTGTAGCTATGGGATTTAAGATGATTGTTGTGGGTTTAAAAGATATATTTAATTTGTAAAGCTTAAATTTAAAATTTGCTTTTAAAAATTTTTGTTAAAATTGCCTATATTTTTGACTAAAGTCAAGTTAAAATTCTTTAGGAGTTGTCTTAAAATAACTTTCAAGCACTTGTCTTAAAATTTTTGTGTTTAAAATTAGCCGTTTTAAATTTAGGCTTCATCACTTTTGATTAAAGCTTTAAAGCTTTCAAAACCGCTTTTTTGATGAGTTTTTTCTTGTAGTATGTTTAAAAATTCTTTTCTAGTGATATTTTGAGCTCCCATAAATTCCAAATGCCTATTATAAACTTGACAATCGATGATAAAATCATAGGGTTTTAACAAGGCACAAAGTTTAATCATAGCAATTTTAGACGCATTTTTTCTAAGACTTACCATACTTTCACCAAAGAAAACTTTGCCTAAAATTAAACCATAAATTCCACCTATAAGTTCATTATTTTCATAAAGCTCTAAACTATGTGCGTAGCCTTGAGTGAAAAGTTGATGATAGATTGTGATAAATTCATCATCAATCCAACTCCTGGAACGCTCATCGCGGCACAAGGAAATGAGTTTTAAAAAATCATAATCAAGTCTAATTTGATAAAGATTGATAAATTTTTTCATATTTTTTTGTATGTGAATTTTATCAGGATATAGCACACATCTAGGATCAGGACACCACCAAGCAACAGGCTTACTAGTCCAAGGAAAAAGCCCAAAATGATAGGCTTTTAAGATAAAATTTGCTTCTAAATTAGCACTTAAGAAGACAGGTGCGTCTTTGGGTGCTTTAAGCAGTTTAGAATATAAGCTCAAGCTTTCCATTTTTACCGAGTTTGATTTTGGCTACACCGCCTTTTTTAAGTTTGCCAAACAAAATTTCATCGCTGATTTTCTCTCCTATTTCTTCGGCAATAATGCGTTTTAAAAGCCTTACTCCAAATTCTTTATTGTAGGCTTTTTCGGCTAGATAAATTTTCGTTTTTTCATCAGCTAGTAGTTTTATATTGTTTAAATTTTTAGAAATTTCATCTAGCTCTTTTTGGACGATTTTGGATAAGATTGTATCATTTAAATCATTAAAATGTAAAATTTTATCAATGCGGTTGATAAATTCAGGGGCGAAAAAATCCTTAATAGCCCTATTGCTTTTTTCTTCATTTTTACTTAAAAATCCAAGCTCATTACTTTCTTTTAGTCCCAAATTAGATGTCATTATGATGATGGTATTTTTAAAATCCACTTTAAGACCGCTATTATCAGTAAGCTCTGCATTATCAAAAATTTGCAAAAAGGTGTTGCTTAAATCAGGATGAGCCTTTTCTATCTCATCAAAAAGCACTAAGCTAAAAGGGTTTTTACGCACAGCATTGCTTAAAAGTCCGCCTTCTTCATAGCCCACATAACCAGCAGGACTTCCTATTAACTTGCTTAGAGCGTGTTTTTCTGCGTATTCACTCATATCAAAGCGTTCTAAATTTAGGGCTAAAAATTCCGCCAAAGCTTTGCAAAGCTCAGTTTTGCCAACTCCGCTTGAACCTGTGAATAAAAATACTCCGCGTGGGGTATTGGAATTTTTAAATCCTGCAAAACTTTGTTTAAGTGTTGCAACAAGGCTATTTATAACTTCATCTTGTCCAAAAATTTTTGTCTTTAAATTAGAGCTTAAATTCATTAAGGCTTTATTTTGGTCAAATTCAAACATTTTATGATGGTGGGTCATTTTTGCTAAAACTTCTTGCAAATCCTTCACACTCGCACTTTTTTTAGTTTTTGCACTCAGGGCAAAAGACGCACCAAGCTCGTCAATCAAATCTATGGCACAATCAGGTAAAAATTTATCATTAAAAAATTTCTTACCCCAAACGACAGCGTTTTTGAGGATTTCATCGCTTAATTTTATAGAATGAAAATTTTCATATTTGCTTCTTAAGCCTTTGAGAATTTCTAGACTCTCTTCTTCGCTTGGCTCATCTACATTGATTTTAGCAAAACGGCGGCTTAAGGGCTTGTTTTTATCAAAGCTATTTTTGTATTCCATAAAGGTTGTAGCACCTATACATTTTAAAGAACCATTGCTAAGGGCTGGTTTTAAAAGATTGGAAAAATCAGCATTCGATTCACTTGTGCTTCCAGCTCCCACTATGGTGTGAATTTCATCGATAAATAAAATAGCATTAGGTATTTGTTCAAGCTCATTTAAAATTTCTTTAATTCTTTTTTCAAAATCCCCGCGGTATTTGGTACCTGAGAGTATGCTAGCCATATCCAAGCTAAAAATTCTAGCATTTTGTAAATTTTTAGGAACTTTTTTTTCGGCAATAGCAAGGGCTAATCCTTCCACAATAGCCGTTTTTCCAACACCCGCTTCTCCTACTAAAATGGGATTGTTTTTCTTACGCCTACAAAGAATTTGCATCATTCTTTCAAGCTCAAATTTTCTTCCTATTAAAGGGTCAATCTTGCCATTTTGAGCCAAAAGCGTTAAATCACTTGTGTGGGTATTTAGATTTTGAATATTTTGGCTATTTTTAAGCTCTTTAATTTTTTCAAGCTTGATATGATGTTTTTTCAAAAGATAGCTCGAATATGCCCTTGTATCTTGTATCAGCTCTTCTATAAAATCTATGATTTTAATTTCGCCTTTATTGTTTTTGCATGAAGATAAAATTTCATCTAAAACAACTGACATTAGGGGTTCGATTTCTTGTTTAAGGGCTTGATTGTTTTGAGAAATATAGTTTTTTAATTCATCTTCTAAAAGCTCAAAATCCCCATCTGAAAATTCTTCAAATATATCCTTAAAATCAATGCTAAGTTTTAATAAAGCAAACAATACATGCTCACAAGTGATGAATTCGTGATGGTTGATTAGGCTTAGGTGTTTGGCATTGTCAAGGTATTTTTGTAAAGTTTCTTGGTATTTCATTCTTCTTCTACCTTTGCTTGTAAAGGAAAATTAGCAAGTTTGGCTGCATCTATAACTTTTTTTTGTTTTGAAAGTGCTATTTCTTGGGAGTAAATGCCACAAACCCCAGAGCCATTATGATGAATTTCTAACATCGTTTGGCTAGCTTTTTCAAGATTATGATGAAAAACATTCATTAAAATTTCTATGACAAAATCCATAGTGGTTATATCATCATTTAAGAGTATGACCTTATACATTTTAGGTTCGCTAAGCTTTGTTTGCTCTAAAATTTGAAGCTTTGGCATTATTTTCCTTTGTAAATTTGATTTAAATCTTCTTGCATAAGTTCTGTGGGAATTTTACCCAAATAAAAATTGGTTGGAGCATTGTTATTCCAATAATCGCTTACTTTTTGATAAATTCCATTTTTTAAGACGACTTTAAAAGGAAGTTGTTCCATATTTTGATAATCTATGTCTTTTAAAATTTGGGCAATAATGCGGTCATTGGAGCTACCATTGCTTAGAAAATAATAAGCCCCATAATCCTCTGCAAATTTTTTAACCACTTCATCGCTAACATCTTCAAAATGTGTAAGCCCTATGATGATAAATTTACTGGAATTATTTTTCCAAAGTTTGCTAAGTTCTAAGGCTTCTTCTTTGCATGGGGTACAAAAAGTGCCGAAAAAATCAAACATAAGAACCTTTTCTTCTTCTGCTTCTACTACAAAACCTTTATCTGTTCTTATTAAGGTTTTGCTTCCGCCATTTACACTATTTAAGACTATTTTATCGCCTTTGTGATACTCTTTAAACATAAAATCATTTTGAATTTCTTCTTCCTTGGAGCAAGCATTAAGAAAAAATGCTAAACTGATTAAAAATAGGGCTAAAATTTTTTTCATTTAATTTCCTTTATTTATAATTTTTCATAGCAGCTCTAGCTTCTAAATCGGCTTGTTTTTTCTTTAAGGTTTCGCGTTTATCGTGTAAATTTTTTCCTTTGGCTAAAGCAAGATTAGCTTTTACTTTATTTTTTGTATTAAAATAAAGCTCCAATGCCACAATAGTATATCCTTCGACACTTACTTTACCTAGCAATTTATCAATTTGCTTTTTATGCATCAAAAGCTTCCTAGCAGCTCTTTCTTCGTGTCTATAAAAAGAGTGCGTTGTGCTAAGCAAAGAAATATGGGCATTTAGCAAAAAAATTTCCCCCTTAATAATGCGAACAAAAGAGTCTTTAAGATTTGCCCTACCTGCTCTTAAGGCTACAACTTCACTTCCTTTTAAAACAAGCCCCGCTTCAAAGCGTTCTATAATGCTATAATCAAATAAAGCTTTTTTATTTCTTGCAATAATTTTCACTTGACAACCTTAAAAACACTACTTCCACTGCCACTTAGAAAAAAATCTTCTTCTAAATAAGGCTTCATTTTAGGATATAAAGTTGCACAAGGAGTTAATAAATCGTTTAATTCTTTGTTTTTAAAGTTTTTTAGTAATTCTTTTGTGCTGAGTTTTTTGTAAATTTCAGCCTGTTTTTTGTTTTTTTCAAAATCAAAACTTCCTTTATCAAATTCATCATAAACAGCCTTAGTTTGGCAAGAAATTTGTGGAAAAGTCCAAGCTAAATTGGGTATTTCATCTTCAAATTCTTCTATAATTTCCCCACAACCGCTTACATTAGCAGAGTTAAAACCGCTTAGAAAAAAGGCAATATCGCTTCCTAGCTGTGTGCTTAAGGCAATAAGCTCTTGCAAACTTAGTTTTAAATTCAAACTCTCATTCACTAGTTTTAAAAAACTCGCACAATCACTACTTCCCCCGCCAAGTCCAGCACATACGGGAATGTTCTTTGTGAGTTTTAAGCTTTTTTTGCTAAATAATTCTTTTAATTCCTTGCCATAGCTTTTAGAAAGTAGCCAATAAGCCTTTTGGATAATGTTATTTTCACACTCAAAATTACTAATGATTTCAAATTCTTCACTAGAAGTTTTATCCACAAGCTCAAGCTCATCAAAGATGTCTTTTAAGAGTATAAATCGCGATTCTAAAAGATGATATTTTCTTGAGTCAAAACCGCTAAGTTTTAAAAAAATATTGGCTTTAGCGTAAGCTTTCATTTGATTAGTTTTTTACTCAAATCATCAAGTTTGACATCATTTTGAACGACAGAATGCAAATTTTCATCCTTCACTTGCAAAACAAGCTCTTTTCGTAGTATCATAAGAGATTTTGGAGCTTCTATGCCTATTTTGGCATAACCTTTTCCTGTTTGAACCACTTTGATTTCTATACCTTCTCCTATAATGATGCTTTCATTTTCTTTTCTTGATAATATTAACATTTTTCAACCTTATTTAGAAGATATTTTACCGCATTTTCTTTAATGCTAATTACGCTAAAATATTTTTGTGTTTGAATATAATAATTTCCTTCATCTTGAAATTCCAATTCTTCAATGGAAATTTTAGTGCCATTTTCAAGTTTGCTTAAATCTTTAATAAAATTAGGCTTTAAATGAGTGTATTCTAGCACATTTAAGCTTTTTTCATTATTATAAACAAACTCGCCTTCTTTAATACGCTCTAAAGAACTTAAAGTAGCCTTAATACCTAATTTTTCAGCAAAAAGCTCACAAAAAGACCTTATGTAAGCTCCTTCACTAACGCTAATTTCTATATTTAAAAAAGGATGATTATAGCTTAAAATTTCACAAGCAAAAACTTCCATTTGACAGGGCTTTAAATTGGCTTCTATGCCTTTTTTGGCTAACTCATAAGCACGCTTTCCATTGATTCTTTTGGCACTAAATTGCGGGGGGATAAAACTTAGCTTTCCTTGCATTTGATGGATGATTTGTTTTAAATTTACAAGCTTAAATTCTTTTAAAATTTGAATTTCTTGTATATTCTTATCATCAAGACTTAAAGAAGAAGCCCCAAGCCATAAAGTCGCCTTATAGCTTTTTGGAGTTTTTTTTAAAAAACGAAAAAGTTTGGTGTATTGTCCAAATGCAACGATTAAAACTCCCTTAGCAAAAGGATCAAGAGTGCCCGAATACCCCGCCTTTTGCACTCCATATTTCTTTTTTATCAAGCTTAAAAAGGCATTAGAGCTTAAACCCCTTGGTTTAAAGGCGACAAAAATTTTATTCATATTGCTTTTTCCACGAAACTTGCCATAATCACACGCATTATGCCACCAAAATTAATCTTAAGTTTTTCTTCTGTGCTTTTGCTTACTTCAACAACCCTGCCTATGCCAAAAATTTTATGTTTAACTAAATCTCCTTTGCAAAAAGTAGTTTTTTGTATATTTTGAGTTTTTAATTTTTTATGATTTGAGCTGCTTTCTTCTAAGAAACGACTGGGATTTACATTGATTCGCAAACCCTGATGAAAACGAGACTTTGCGACACTTAGGGTAAGAAATTTTTTAGCACGAGTGATAGCGACATAAGCAAGACGGCGTTCTTCTTCGAGATTTTCTTCACTATTTAAAGGAAAAAAGCCCTCATCAAAGCCTATGATAAAAACAAAATCAAATTCCAAGCCCTTACTTGCGTGAATGCTCATCAAGCAAACACATTCTTCATCTAAGCCGTCTTGGTCGCTTAGTAAGGCAATTTCGCTTAGTAAATCTTCTAAGCTTAAATCAGGCTCCATTTTTAGTTTTTCTCTTAAATTAGCATAAAACTCATCTAAATTACGAACCCTTTCATCCCCATCTTCTTGCTCTGAAAAATAAGCTTTGATTTTAAATAATTCTTCTATATTGTCAAGAACTTTTTTTGCACTATCATAGCTTCTTAAAGTGTGGATATTTTGTATAAAAACATTGGCTTCATTTTGTGCTTTTTTTGTTGTCAAAATTCTCACACCCCCCTCACTTTCACATAGGGCATCAAAAAGTGAAATTTGATGTTTTTTGGCGTATTCTTCTAGCTTCCTTAGAGCCTTTTCTCCTATGGAGCGTTTAGGACGGTTAATAATGCGTTTAAAGGATAAATCATCACTTGGATTTAAAATAAGTCTAAGATAGGAGCTTAAATCTTTGATTTCCAATCTCTCATAAAAACGCATACCACTAAGCAATTTATAGGCAATTTTTTCTTTCATAAAGGCTTCTTCTATTGCCCTAGATAGTGCATTGACACGAAATAAAATCGCAATTTCTTTAGCTTCTACTTTAGAATTTAGCAATTTCTTTACTTCTTGTGCGATGTGTAAGCTTTCATCTTTTTCGTTTTCGTTTTTTAAAATTTTTATGCTTTCTCCTGCATCTTTAGTGCAGATTAAGGTTTTGCCCAGTCTTTTTTCATTATGCGATATGAGTTGATTTGCCGCTTGTAAAATAGTCCCTACTGAGCGGTAATTTTGCTCAAGTTTGACAAGCTTGACATTTTTAAATTCATTTTGAAAATTTAAGATATTTTCAATCTTTGCCCCACGCCAACTATAAATACTTTGGTCATCATCTCCTACCACAGCGATATTTTCGTGGCTTTTGCATAAATTTTTTAGAATTTTGTATTGTAACGCATTGGTATCTTGGTATTCATCAACCATAATATAATGATAAAGCAAACTTTGCTCCTTAGCAAAGCTCTCATCGGCTTCTAAAATTCGGTTGCTTAAAAGCAAAAGGTCATCAAAATCTACGCAATTTTGTTTGAGTAAGTATTCTTCATAGCTGCGGTAATAATTAGCCATTTTATACATATTTTGATATTTTTCAAAGTCCTGCTCTTTTAATAAATTTAAATCCTCAAAGACCTCTTCTACTCTTTTGCTCTCATTTTTCCAATGAGAAATATGTCCCATAATTTCATAGGGCTTGTCTTTATTTTTATCAAGGATTAAATCTTTGATAATTCTTTTTGTATCATCTGTGTCAATCACAAGAAAATTATTTTTACGCTCCAATCTTTCAAAATGAAGTTTTAAAAATAAAAGTCCAAATTTGTGAAAGGTGCAAAGCAAGGGATTGTATAAGGGATTATGATGATTTTGTAGAAAATTTAACGCCCTATGACGCATAAGGTTAGCTGCTTTGTTTGTAAAAGTAAGAGTAAGGGTATTACAAGCTGCAATGCCCACTTCGCCGATTAAATAAGCCAAGCGGGTTGTGATGGTTTTGGTTTTACCACTACCTGCACCGGCTAAGATAAGCATAGCTCCATCAATATGACTTGCGGCTTCTTTTTGACTTTCATTTAAGTCTTCAAATAGCTTCATTTTTTAAAAAAATCTTTATTTTTTGGATTGTTTAAAAATATATTTTTAGATTTTTGTAAATTCTTATCATCCTTGCGTTTATAGAGACTAAAATTCACAAAGATTATACTATTTTCTACTTGAATTTGACTGATAGCGCCTAAATCAATGCTGACAAAACTATCAAAATCATCGCTACCAAAACCAGCGTGAAATTGAATGAAATCCTTATTTAACTCTATGGATTCAAAGGTATATCCTCCAAGGGCAAAAAGGGCGTAAGGATTTTGTTTGACATCAAGCTCTTTGGGAAGCTCAGGGTTAAAATCTATGAATTTTGTGTTCGCAACTATGGAAAATTCTATATTGTTTTGCGTTAGGCTTGTTATTACTTCATAGCAATGTTTTTGCATAAGATGGATAAAATTTTCATTTTCTAAAATTTTTTCTAGCATATTTTTAACTCCATAAATTCATCAATGAGTTTTTGAATTTCTTTTATGCCTATTTCCCAAAAATTTTCATCTTCTATATCAAAGCCAAACATTCCTACAAGCTCTTTTGGACTCACGCTGCCCCCTAAAGAGAGCATTTTGATATAAAGCTCTTTAAAATTCTCACATTTTCCACTTTTATAAAGTCCATAAAGGGCTAAAACCAGAAGCTGGGCATAAGCATAAGCATAGCAATAAAAGGGAGTATGGATAAAATGCGGAATATAACTCCACCAAGAAGCGTAATTTTTAGTCAGTTTTACGCTATTAGCAAACATTTTTTGCGATTCTTCCATCCAAATTTTATTGATTTCTTCAGTGCTTAATTCATTTTCGTGTGCGTGTAAGCGTCTTTCAAAACAAGTGAAATTAATTTGTCTGTAAAAAGTTGCAAAAATATCCTCGATTTTACCCGCATAAAGTGCTAAAAGCTCTTCTTTTTTCAGCTTATCCTTAATGAAATCAAAAACCAACATCTCAGCAAAAACTGAAGCGGTTTCTGCTGTGGTTAAAGGGGTGTTTTGATTAAGATAGCTTACACTATAAGAAAGTTTTTGATGAATGGTGTGTCCTAGCTCATGAGCTAGTGTAAAAAGGTCGCGTCTTTTGCCCGTGTAATTTAGCAAAACAAAAGGATGGGCATCAGCAGTAGTGGGATGTGAAAAAGCTCCCCCTTGCTTATTTTCCTTAGGATAAACATCAATCCAACCCTTATCAAAGGCATTCTTAGCTATATCGTAAAATTGCGTAGAAAAAGCCCCAAAAGATTCTAAAACAATGTTTTTACTCGTCTTAAAATCAAAATGAGCTTCTTTTCCAAGGGGCGCGTATCTATCATAGTCTTTAAGCTCATTAAAGCCTAAAATTTGTTTTTTTCTTTTGTAAAATTGCGATACTAGATTGAAATTTTTCTCAGCACTCACAATAAGAGCATCCACGCTTTTTTGTGAAATTTGATTGCTAATATGCCTTGAAATTTCAGCGTTTTCATAGCCTCTTAAAAGGCTTATATTTTTTTTTTCTGTTTTTATCATATTGATAATAAAACTTAAAAGTCTGCTATTTTTTTGCAAGGCTTTGCTAAATTTTTTAGCGGCTTTTTTGCGTATTTTTCTATCTTCATCGTGTAATTTGCTTAGAATTTCTTCTTCGCTAAGTTTTTTGCCTTCAAAAGGAATTTTTAAAGCACTTAAACTTTCATCAAAAAGCCTACCAAAAGCACTTGCACCCGTGTTTGAAAGATAAAGCATAATGCGTTCTTCGTTTTTGCTAAGATTGTAGCGTTTGTTTTGGAGTAAATTAGCAAGATAAAAATTATAATTTTTACAAAAATCTAAGAATTCTTTACTTTTTTCATCAGACAAAAGACAAAATTCAAGCTCAAAAAAGAGTAAATTTTCTTCTATTTTTTTACATTCTTCTTCGTATTTGGCGTAAAAAGAACCCTTTTTTGTATTTTTAGCAAAAAGCAAATAAGCATAGCTCATAATTTTACCCAAGGCTTGATTTAAATTCTCATAAGCTTCTAAGGCTATTAAAAAATCATTATTATTTAGCATTTGAAGCTTGTTTTCATAGCATTCTTTGAAGCTTAAACTTCTTTTGATTTGATTTTGCGTAAAGTTTTGCAATTCTTCTTCATTGTGAAATAAAGCATTTAAATTCCATTCTAACATCTTTCATCCTTTTCTAATATAAGTTTTTTAAGCACAGCCATTCTAATAGCCACCCCATTTTTAACCTGCTTTAAGATTAAAGTTCTCTCATCTTCCATCATTTCATCGCTTATATCTATGTTGCGATTTACGGGTCCGGGGTGCAATAAAATAAGCTTTTTATCTTTAAGCAAATTTTTTTCAATGCAAAAATCATTCGCATAGTCTTTAAGCGAGGCGTAAATGCTTTTATTGTGCCTTTCACTTTGAGTCCTAAGACTCATAATAATATCCGTATTTTCTATAAGTTTTTCATCCAGTTTATAAAATTTTTTAAGAGAAGTTGTGGGCATAAAATGCGGCGGTGCTACTAAGCTAATGTCGAGTTTAAAACGACTTAAAAGCTCTATGTTAGAATTAGCCACCCGAGAATTTTTAATATCGCCTACTATGCAAATTTTTTTACCCTCTATATCGCCTTGAAAGTGGTTGTGTATGGTAAATAAATCCAGCAAGGCTTGAGTGGGGTGAGCGTGCTTTCCATCTCCTGCATTGACAACAGGACAATGTAGGTGTTTTGCCAATATCGAAGGAACTCCAGAGTTTGCATGCCTTACAACGATAGCATTAGGACCCATAGCATCTAAAATCGCAGCTGTATCATAAAGGGTTTCGCCCTTGCTTGAGCTTGATTTTGCAACATCAAGGCGTAAAACCCTTGCGCCCAATCTTTTTGCAGCACTTTCAAAAGATGAAAGGGTGCGTGTAGAATTTTCAAAAAAAATAGTCGTAATGCTTTTTCCTTCAAGAAAAGTTCTAGGCTTTTCATCTAAAAATTCTCTTGCTTCACCTAAAAGTTCTAGGATTTCGAGTTTGTTAAAATCCTTTGTAGTGATGAGATGACGCATATTTTTGCCTTATTTGATATTGTAATTTAATTCATTTTTAGAACAAATTGCTGTAAAAAGAACATCTGTGGAGCTATTTAAAGCGGTTTCAACACTATCTTGAATCACTCCTATGATAAAACCTATGGCAACGACCTTCATAGCAATATCATAATCAACACCCAGCAAAGAACAAGCAAGGGGTATAAGCAGCAAAGACCCTCCAGCCACCCCGCTTGCCCCACAAGCTGCAAAGGCAGCGATAATGCTGAGTAAAAAAGCTTGAAAAAGACTGATTTCTATGCCAACGGTATGGGCTGCACTTAGGCTTAAAATCGCTATGGTAACGGCGGCTCCACCCATATTTATAGTAGCGCCTAAGGGTATGGATATGCCATAAAATTCTTTATCAATTCCTAATCTAGCGCAAAGAGCCATATTTACGGGGATATTGGCTGCTGAGCTTCTTGTGAAAAAAGCAAAAAAAGCACTATGTCTTAAACAGATAAAAATCAAAGGAAAGGGATTTTTTCTTGTGTAAAAAAAGACTATAAGAGCATTGATTATAAAACATACAAAAAGCATAGTGCCTACGAGTAAGAGCAGAAGTTTTGCATAGCTTAAAAGCCCATCTGCTCCTGTTTGAGCTACGGAATTTGCTACCAGTCCAAAAATTCCAAAAGGAGCCAATTTGACTATGAATTTAACGATTTTTAAAACCCCTTCATTAATATCTATAAAAACTTGCTTTGCTTCGCTAGAGCAGTGTTTTAAGGCTATTCCTCCAGCTATTGCCCAAGCTAAAATTCCTAAATAATTTCCACTTGAAAGAGCGTTTATGGGATTATCAACAATTTTAAGCAAAAGGTCTTTAAAAACAGCACCGATATGATTAGGAGATGAATTAAGAGCAGTTTGAACTTCATCTAAAACAAGCTTCACAGGAAAGAAAAAATTCACAACAACCGCACAAGCTGAAGCAAGAAAGGTGCCTACTATGTATAAGATAATAATATTTTTGATTTTAGTGCCACTTTGAGAAAAATCTTTAGTGCAAATGGAAGTTAAAATTAAAATAAAAACAAGCATAGGAGCAATGGCTTTTAAAGCACCTGTAAAGAGTGTTCCTAGTAAATTGGCAAGTTCGGATAGTTCTTTGGAACTAATGCCTACAAGTATTCCTAAGGCTATACCTATGCAAATTTGAAGGATAAGATTGCCCTTAGCGTAATTTTGGATTATTTTAGAAAACATAAAAATCCTTGCAATGATATTTAAAGAGAATTTAATTCTAACTAACTTTTGCTTAATTTTAGTAAATTTTTAGGGGATTAAGCTTTGATAAGTTTATTTGGGTTACAATTGTAGCTCATTTTTTATGAAAGGACTTTTTATGTATCTATTCACTTCAGAAGTCGTAAGCGCAGGTCATCCAGACAAATGTGCTGATATAATCGCTGATACGATAGTGGATATACTCTTGAAAAATGACAAAAATTCAAGGGTGGCGAGTGAGGTTTTTGTCGCAGGAAATAAGGTTGTGATAGGAGGCGAAGTAAAGTCAAATCACAAGCTTAGTAAAGCTGATTACGATAATTTAGTTAAAGATGTTTTGAAAAATATAGGCTATGACGGAGCAGGGCATTTTAGCAAGGAGCAATGTTTGCATCCTGATGAGCTTGATGTGATGGTGTTTTTGAATGAGCAAAGCCCAGATATTAATCAAGGTGTCGACCAAGAAGATGGAGAAACAGGAGCAGGGGACCAAGGCATAATGTTTGGTTTTGCAAGTTGCGAGGCGGCTGAGTATATGCCAGCGGCGATTAGCTATGCAAGAATGCTTTGTGATAGGGTTTATGCTTATGCTAAGGCTAATCCGCACGAGCTTGGTGTGGATATAAAAACTCAAGTAACCATTGATTATGGTTCTAAGGCAAATTTTGAAAATTGCAAGCCTCAAAGTATCCATACCATAGTGGTTTCTGCACCTTGCGTTGCAAGTATGAAAATAGAAGATTTAAGGGCTTTGGTGATGAAATTAATTTTAGATAGTAATTTACCTAAAGAACTTTTTAACCCTGAAAAAACAAGAATTTTAATCAATCCAACCGGTAAATATGTCAATCACTCTTCTTTGCACGATAGTGGTTTAACGGGGCGTAAGCTTATAGTGGATAGCTTCGGGGGCTATTCGCCTATTGGCGGGGGAGCGCAGTCAAGTAAGGATTATACTAAGGTTGATAGAAGCGGACTTTATGCGGCTAGATGGTTGGCTAAAAATATAGTCGCAGCAGGACTTGCTAAAAAGTGCATAGTTCAGCTTAGTTATGCCATAGGTGTTGCAAAGCCCACTTCTGTGAGTGTTGATTGTATGGGAACGAATTTAAGCAAGGTCAATGATGATAAGCTAAGTGAGTTTGTAATGCAAACTTTTTCTTTGACGCCAAATTGGATTCGGGATAAATTTCAGCTGGATAAGCCAAGCAAAGAAACTTTTCTTTATGCTGATGTAGCAGCTCGTGGGCAAGTGGGACAAAAGGATTATCCTTGGGAAAAGCTTGATGCACTAGAGCAATTTAAGGCTTTGATGTAAATTTTAGCGGGATTTATTTCCCGCTTTTTTGCTTATTTTAAAAATTAAATTTGATATTTTTAATTGGTCTTAGAATATACATATTGCATAATATTTTATCGTTTTTATGTAATATAATCTAAATTTGCTTATCTCTTGCAATCTCAGTATTCCTAGCACTTGTCCATCTCAAGATATTAAGAGAGTTAAATCTTAATATATAATACAAATATAAAAATTATTTGTTTATAATTTAGATTAACTTTATTACAATTTTACACATTTATTAAAAAAATAAAAACTTTCACAAATATCATAAAATCATTATATATATTTTTTAAATATCCATAACACAATACTTTGTTAAATTTGATTTAGAACATATCCTGTGATAAAATGAATTATATTACATCTTAAAACAAGGAGCTAAAATGTTTAAAAAATTGTTAAGTGTTACAGCTTTAGGTGCTTTATTGTCAAGTTCTGCTTTTGCAGAGGATATTCTTGCTAAAATAAGTAATGGAGCAATTAGTGATAATAGTGCAGGTGTTAAAGTCCTTAGCCTTGATGAGATGAAAGAGGTTAAGGGTGGGTATTATTTTAGTAGAGCAAGTGGATATGACAATATTGCAGGTGTTAGAAGTTATGCTTACTTTGTTTATAATGGTAATTATGGTCCAGTTAATTCTGAACTTCAAGTGGATTCATATAAAACAATTCTTGCTAAATATCGTTATGTTAATAATCAAAAAGATTATTATCTACAAGCTTATAATCCTAGAACTAACTCTTTTGGAACGATTTTCCCTAATTACACTACATCTTGGGGAAAAAATGCAATGGAAATTCTAAAAGATTTTAGAAAAAAATACTAACCCACTCCATTCTGTTCCATTTTATTCCAAAGTGGAACAGAATTTGCTTATATTATTTCAAATTAGATTGAAGGCAAAAAAATCTAAATCAAGGAAAAAATATGAGTATCTTTAGTATCAATGATAATTCAAACTATACTTCCATACTTTCACAAAGTAAAGCTAATAAAGAAAGTAAAGAAAATTCTAAAATAAGTTTTGCTAATGCTTTTTTAAAACAAAATGCTAGTAAGTTAAGCGATATAGAAAGTAAAAATTCACAAACTCTAGCAAGAAGTGAAGCATTAAATTCTACTAATACAACAAATACTAGCAATAACACTAATTTTAGTACAAGTAGTAAGACAAATTCTCCTAATTATAATATATCCAGTGAATTTAAAAACTCTATTTATACTCTAAAATACAAACAAGCTGATTTAAGCACTACTACTAATACAGCCTATGGTTATAGTGTAAATAAAGATGGCTATATGGGAAGTGATTTTAATAAAGCTGCAGGATTACCACAAGATTTTAAAATACATAAATCTACTTTAGATGAGATTAAAAAAGCTGCTGAAAATGATCCTCATATTTTATTTACAAAAGAATATCTAGGTGTAAGTGAATACTATACAAACATAGATATGGCTGAAACCATAAAACAATACTATAATCTTTTTTCTAATGCTTTAAATCAAAGCTTTCCAAGTGATAAAAATAGTTTCACTGAAGCAGATATAAACTCTATGCCTAGTGGGTATGGTGTAAGTGGAATAAAAACTGCAGATTTTGATGATCCAAATAATAGAATGAATATCACTCTTTTAGTAAATTATTCAAATTCTTTTATTTCAAATGTCTATCAAACCCCTGAACAAGCAAAAGAAGCTGATGAACTTTGGGCTGATTCTGGATATATGATTAATGGTTTAAAACCTGAAACCTTAGGTTTATCCTTAGAAGAGATTAAAAATGTTTCTAAGGGTGAAGATTGGCAATTTACCCCTGATATGTCTGTTTATCCACAAAATGAAGATGGAAGTTATCCTAAAGAAGCTTTATTTATGAGTTTTTTAAAATCTAAGAATGGGCGTCCTATTGAAAGCTTAAAAACTACACTTGATCCAACTATAGAAGCTTATAATAGAGCTATGGCTAAAGAAAGTTTTTCAACTACTAGCGTAGATATAAGTGATATTATGACAAGTAAGATTGATTTTAAAAATTTATTTAAAAATTTGCTTAGCAAAGGTAAATTAGAAGGAGAACTTTATATGTATGATAAAGGCATAACTCCTAGACAAGCTTTAGGTAACTGGGCTTTAGATGCTGAGATTAAACAAGCTCTTGCTAACGGCTGGAAAGCAAGTAGTGAAAGTATAAATTCTTATGCTGATTCTATAATGGATAGATTAAACAACCTTTTAAGTCAGACTAGGGTTTAGAAAAAGGATTTATATCATTAGTTTCAAAAAATGTTTAAAAAGTAAAGGATTTAATATCACTTGATTGCGATATTAAAATCCAAAATGTTCTATTTCAAAATTTAAAGATTTGGGTAGATTGAGTTTGTAATCTTTGAGTTGTTTTTTAGGATTAACAACTAAAGCAAATCCACCTTTTTTATATCTATCCCAAACACTATAAAATTCTCTTTTAGAACTGATATATTCCCCATAGCTTGGATCAAGTATTTGTAAATAATTACCTTTATGATTTATAATCACCACAAAATGTGGAAAGCGTGGATCATCTTCAATTTTAACTAAAATAGGAACAGATATAATATTCTCTAAAATCTTTCTATCGACTTTATAAGATTTGCTTTCATAGCCAAGCTTTTTTACTGCATCATTTAAATCCGCAAAACTTACCATATCTGTATAAAGTTTTTGTCCGCTTATAGTTTTTAATAAATCTAATTCTGTTAAATTATTATCATCAAGTGTATTAATAAGCGTAGCCAAAGAAGCAGCACCACAAGATTCTTCATAATTTTGTCTTACAACTTTTTCATTTTTAATTTCTTGGTAAGACTTAACTACAAATTCTGCCTTTAAAAATAAAGGCAAAAGAGTAATCATTAATGCTATTTTTAGAATTTTTTCCATAGATTGATACCAAAAATTGCATCAGGTGCAGCAGAGCTTCCACCTAGACTTGCACTGACTGAAACAGCAGTATCTTGATTTATACTATAAGTAGAACCGCCACTAATTGTAGGAATTGATCTGATTTCTGAATTTTTTACACCATTGATTTTTTGTTCGGTTTGAAATCTTTGTTCTGCTCCTAAATCCAAAGTAATTTTAGGGCTTAGAATTATAGATAAATTTCCCCCGAAGTAAATACTATTGCCATAATCTATTTTTGCGATTTTAAATTTTCTTTGGGCATTATAACCAAATCCTGTATAAATACTATATACCACTGGATCGCTATATCCTCTTAAACTTGCTTCTAAGTTTTGGGATTGAAAATAAAAGTTTTTAGTTTGCAAAACTGTTTTTTCTCTTTGAATGATTGCTGTTTGAAATTTAATCTGTGGAACAAAATCAGCAATACTTTCTCCCGTATAAACAAAACCTATCCATAAAGAATCAAAATTTAAAGTATTTTTGCTCGTATAAGCACCTGAAATAATATTGTTATACTCTTGTCTTGCATAATTTCCACCGCCTGAAATAAGTAAATCGAAATTAGGCGTAAGCGTATAAATAAAAGTTTGATTTAAATAAAGTTGTTTTGTGTCATTCCAAACATTTAAATCTCCATTTACTCCAATATTTGGATAAATGTAGTATGAGTGAGGATTTCCTGTGCTAAGCAAGGATAAGCTTGTAATACTTCTTAAACCTATTTGCTTTTTAAATAAACTATCGATATTTAGCTCATCACTAGCAAAAAGCCAACCACTTAAAACTGCCAAAATAAGAATAATTTTTTTCATTTTATTACCTTTTTAAAATATTGCTTTGAAAAATTAAGCAAGGAGTGTTCCAAAGTTTTTAGTGTATTTTTTATATTTTATTCTTTCTTTTATAAATTATCCATCGCAAGATATTAAGAGGGTTAAATCTTAATATATAATACAAATATAAAAATTATTTGTTTATAATTTAGATTAACTTTATTACAATTTTACACATTTATTAAAAAAATAAAAACTTTCACAAATATCATAAAATCATTATATATATTTTTTAAATATCCATAACACAATACTTTGTTAAATTTGATTTAGAACATATCCTGTGATAAAATGAATTATATTACATCTTAAAACAAGGAGCTAAAATGTTTAAAAAATTGTTAAGTGTTACAGCTTTAGGTGCTTTATTGTCAAGTTCTGCTTTTGCAGAGGATATTCTTGCTAAAATAAGTAATGGAGCAATTAGTGATAATAGTGCAGGTGTTAAAGTCCTTAGCCTTGATGAGATGAAAGAGGTTAAGGGTGGGTATTATTTTAAAAGAGCCCCAAATTTTGATTATGGCACAGCCATTAGAAGTTATGCTTATATTGTAACTGATGCAGATAATAGTCGGTTGCAAATAGGTTCCAATAGCACTGTTCTTGCCAAATACCGCTATGTAAATAATCAAAAAGAATATTATTTGCAAAGCTATAACAATGGAACTTTAGGGACAATTTTTCCTAATTATTCTACAAGTTGGGGGCAATATGCTATGGATATCATGAGAGATTTCAAAAGCAAATATTAATTCTCACTCTCTGTTCCATTTTATTCCAAAGTGGAACAGATTTTGCTTATATTATTTCAAATTTAGGTTGAAGGCAAAAAATCTAAATCAAAGGAAAAAATATGAGTATCTTTAGTATCAATGATAATTCAAACTATACTTCTATACTTTCACAAAGTAAAGCTAATAAAGAAAGTAAAGAAAATTCTAAAATAAATTTTGCTAATGCTTTTTTAAAACAAAATGCTAGTAAATTAAATGAAATTCAAAGTGCAAATTCACAAACTCTAGCAAGAAGTGAAATATTAGATAATCAATCAAATTCTAATAATAATAATAGTATCAATAAAAACTATTACACTAAAACAACTTCCCCTAATTATAATATATCTAGTGAATTTAAAAACTCTATTTATACTCTAAAATACAAACAAGCAGATATAAGTAATACTTCTACTAATACAGCTTATGGTTATAGTGTAGATAAAGATGGTTATATGGGAGAAGACTTTAACAAAGCTGCAGGATTACCAAAAGATTTTAAGATACATAAATCTACTTTAGATGAGATAGAGAGAGTGGCTGAATATAATGTTTCTGATATAAGAGAATATCTAGGTGTAGATAAATATTATTCTAATATCGATATGGCTGAAACCATTAAACAATACTACAATCTTTTTTCTAATGCTTTAAATCAAAGCTTTCCAAGTGATAAAAATAGTTTTAGTGAAAAAGATATAAATTCTATGCCTAAGGGTTATGCTATAAGTGGAATAAAATCTATGGATTTTAATAATCTAAACAATAGAATGAATATCACTCACTTAAGAGATTTCTCAAATTCTTTTGTTTCAAACATTTATCAAACCCCTGAGCAAATGAAAGAAGCTGAAAGTTTGTATATACAATCAGGAGCTTTAATAGATGGTATAAACGGACATAGCTTTGGCTTGTCCCTAGAAGAAATCAAAAATGTTTCTAAGGGTGAAGATTGGCTATTTAATCCTGATATGTCAGTTTATCCACAAAATGAAGATGGAAATTATCCTAAAGAAGCTTTATTTATGAGTTTTTTAAAATCATATGGTGGCGGATTGCCTGTTGAGAGTTCAAAAACTACACTTAATCCAAAAGTAGAAGCTTATAATAGAGCTATGGCTAAGGAGAGTTTTAATGGTAGTGGCATTGCTTTAGATGACATTATGACAGGTAAAGTTGATTTTGCAAGTTTGTTAAAAGGCTATGCACAAAAGGGTTGGCTTGATGCAGATATATATGCAATGGAAAAAGGAGTTGTTTGGCAAAATACAAGCATAGGTTATGGTGGAGCTTGGTTTGATAGAGAATTTAATCAAGCAAAAACTAATGGCTGGAAAGCAAGCAGTGAAAGCATAAATTCTTTTGCTAATTCTATAATGGATAGATTAAATAAGCTCATAGGACAGACTAGGGTTTAGGAAGTAAATAAAAAGAAATTAATATCGCTTATTTATTACAATTTTACACATTTATTAAAAAAATAAAAAACTTTTACACTAAGGAATTTATGCAAGGGCTTTATAAGTATTATTTAAACAGAATAGAGTTTGAAAAGCAAAAACTCATTAACGAAGAGCAAATTTTAGCCTATTTGAAAGAAAATCCATCTTTGTGTGAAAAATATAAAAAAATGTTTGATGAGGAATTAGAGCATATCAAAGAACACCGCCCTGATATAGTGGCTTCTTGGAAATATTATGCTAAGTTTGAAAAAATTTGCAAAGCTTTAATGAAAGAGCGTGTTTAAATACTCGCTCCATTTTAAGCTGAGTTTTTCTTTAGGCAAAATCACTGCATTTTCTTTACCATTGACAGAGTGATAGACACTGACGCCGTATTTGCTTGCGTAAAATTTCATTAAGAGTTGCTGGAGTTTGTATTCGGTGCTATGATTAAACCAAGCGTTGTTGCTTAGAGCTATGATGATTTGGGAATTTTTGTAATTTTGCTCCTTAGTCGCTTCATAACAAATGGCATTAGTGATGATTTGATTGTTTAATTTATATTGGCTTTGCACGGGACCCTTGGCAAATTCTTCAATATTTTTAAGAAAATAATTTTTTATCAAGTCTTTAAAAAAGGGAATTTCCTCACCAAAGGGAACTAGAAAATGCTTATTTAAAATATAAACGCTACCTTTTTTAAAGATATAGGTGCTATTGTAAATAAGCTCTTTTTCGGTATTAAAAGCCCCTGTAATGATGGTGATTTGATGGGATAATTCTTTTAGCATAAGTTCATATTTGGTATTTTTTAAATCAAAAGCAAAGGCGCTCTCAGGTAAGATTACAAGCTCTTTTTTTTCATTTATAGCCCTAATTATATCTTGTATCAAGGCATTGGAATTTATACTTAAATTTTCTTGTAAAAATTTTTGCTCTTGTGAAATTTGGGTGTTGATAAGTTTATAATCAAGCTTTAGTGTTTGGGCTTTTTTTTCATCATATTGAAAGCCTATGAAAAATAAAGCCGTGATAATTGCCATTTTATAATACCTTGAAATATAGCCTTCATAGATAAAATAAGTCATAAGAAAAATACAAAGCACCCCCCTAAAACTCGGGTCAAAAAAGCCATAAACGCTAAAAATTCCCCAATTAAGCCAATCAAAACCCAGTGGATGCACATAGCTTAGAGCAAAAATCCCACAAAGCCTTAAAAAATCAAATTTTAATAAATAACACAAGCGAAAAAGCACCCCATAAACAAGCCCTACGATAAGGGGTATAATAGGCACTAAATAGTTTAGATTAAAATAAATTGAAGATAAACCAATCCACCAAAACCAAAGAATTCCTACAAAAAAACCTATCCAAAAATATTGTTTAGCATTTTTGCTTTTTAGGAGTAAAACCAAGCCCCAAATAGCTAAAAATGGGCTGATAGTTTGTGTGAAAATATTTGCAAAAAAGGATAAATAAATAGAATTTGAAAGTAAAATTGCAATAAAAAAGACTTTTATTATTTTAAAAATGATAGAATTAGTGTTTAATTTTTTTGGAATAAAGGAAAAATATGGCAGAAAATTCAATTTTAACTTCATTGTTACCTCTTGTAGTGTTATTTGCAATTTTTTATTTTTTGGTGATTAGACCCCAACAAAAACAAGCAAAAGCACATAAACAAATGCTTGAGTCCCTGCAAAAAGGCGATAAAATCATCACTAATGGCGGGCTTATTTGTGAAGTTGTAAAACCAGAGGAGGATTTTATCAAAGTTAAGCTTAATGAAGACAATGTTACTGCAAAAATTTCAAGAGAATTTATAGCAAAGAAAATTGATGCGTAATGCTAAAATCACTTATCGCTTGCTTATTTTTATAGCGGTATTTATTTTTGGAGTGGCTTTTTCGCTCCCTTCTTTTTTGCAGTCAGAACGAGGTGCGAAGATAAATTTAGGGCTTGATTTGCAAGGTGGGCTTTATATGCTTTTAGGCGTGGATAATGAAGAAGCCGTAAAGTCAAAAATGAAGTCAATCGCATCTTCGTTGAGTTATTCTTTTAATAAAGAAAATATTTTGAATGATGGCTTAAATACCCATAATGATATTTTAGAATTTAGCTTACTTGATAATGCAGATGTGCCAAAGCTTGAAAATTTACTTAAAGAAATAAAAGGAATTCATGTGCAAAGTGAAAATATGCATTATAAAATTTCTTTTACCCCAGAAGAAGTAAAAAATATAGAAAATTTTGCCCTTTTGCAAGCGGTTGAAACGATAAGAAATAGGCTTGATGAATTTGGTTTAGCAGAACCCACCGTTGCTAAACAAGGCGATGATAAAATTTTGGTTGAACTTGCAGGGATTAAAACCAAAGAAGATGAATTAAGGGCAAAAGAACGCATCACCAAGTCGGCACATTTGCAACTTATGGAAGTTGATGATAGTAAAATGAATCAAGCTTCTATTATGAGCGATGCTGAAGCTGCAAGTTATGGGCTTGTTTTGGTGCCTGATTCTAGAAATCCAAATTTAAAGTATGCCTTAAAAAGCATACCTATTTTAGATGGTTCTATGCTTACTGATGCTAGAGTAGGCTTTAGCGATACAAGCTCTTATCCTGTGATTAATTTTAGCTTAAATGCGGAAGGTTCTAAGAAATTTGCTGATTATACAGGAGCAAATGTAGGTAAACGCCTTGCTATTGTGCTGGATAATAAGGTCTATTCTGCACCCTCTATCAATGAACGCATAGGAGGGGGAAGTGGGCAAATTAGCGGAGCTTTTAGCCAAGAAGAAGCTCGCGATGTAGCAGTGGCTTTAAGAAGTGGGGCTTTACTCGCTCCTGTAAAGCTTTTAGAGCAAAGAAGTATAGGACCATCTTTGGGTGCTGAGAGTATAAAAATGAGTATGATAGCTCTTATGGGTGCTTCTGTTTTTATCATTGTTTTTATGATGTTTTACTACGGGGTAGCTGGAATTTTTGCCAACATAGCAATGCTGGTTAATGTTTTAGTCGTAGTAGCGGTTATGGCTATGTTTGGAGCGACTTTAACCCTGCCCGGAATGGCAGGACTTGTTTTAACCGTGGGTATGGCTGTGGATGCGAATGTTATCATCAATGAACGCATAAGAGAACTTTTGCGTGAAGGGCTTAAGATAAGAGCTAGTATAGAACAAGGCTATAAAAATGCTATGAGTGCCATTATCGATGCAAACATCACTTCTTTAGTTACTTCAGTGGCACTTTATGCTTATGGAACGGGAGCGGTAAAGGGTTTTGCTGTAACTTTGGGAATTGGTATTGTTGTTTCTATGATTACGGCGATATTAGGAACTCATGGAATGTTTGATTATTTTATGCAACGCATAGAAAAAAGCAATAATACAAGATTTTGGTTTGGTTATAGGAGAAAATAATGCAATTTTTTAGCGAAAAGAAAATTTATGATTTTATGAGAATGCGTTTTGCTGCTATTTCTCTTTCTTTTATCTTGTTTTTTGGCTCTATTTATTTGCTTTGGGATAGGGGTTTGCGCTATGGTATTGATTTTAGCGGAGGGACCTTAGTTCAGCTTAAATATGAAAATGCAGCTCCTATAAGTGAAATTCGAAATCTTTTAGAAAAGCAGGGGACTTTTCAAAATTTATCTGTAACGGAATTTGGAAGTAATGAAGAAGTAACCATACGCTTTTTAGGAAGCAATGATAGCGTAAGCCATGACATAGGCGAACACATTAGCACTCTTTTAAAAGATACAGGAAAATTTGAAGTGCGGCGTGCTGATGTAGTGGGTCCAAAAGTGGGCGATGAGCTTAGAAATAAAGGACTTATGGCTATGGCTGTATCTTTGATAGCCATTTTGATTTATATAGCACTGCGTTTTGAATGGCGTTTTGCTCTTGCGGCAATTATTAGCGAAATACACGATGTTGTGATTACTTTAGGAGCAATTTCTTTGTTTAGAATCGATGTAAATTTAGATACCTTAGCTGCTGTTTTAACCGTGCTTGGCTATTCTTTAAATGATACTATTATTATTTTTGATAGGATTAGAGAGAATATTAAAACCAGCAAAAACAACGAACTTGCACCTATAATCAACGAAAGCGTTTCAGCGACTTTATCAAGGACTATACTCACTTCAGGTCTTACTTTAGCCACTGTTGTGATTTTATATTTTTTCGGTGGGCAAATGATAGAAGGCTTTTCCTTGGCTTTGATTGTGGGTATTATAGCAGGAACTTTAAGTTCTATTTTTGTAGCAAGTCCAACCTTGCTTTGGTTTAAATTCAGTGTGCTTGAATTTAGGGCTAAAGAATTTGAAAAATTAAAAAGAAAACAGGATAAAGAAAAAGAGCGTGCTATATATGAAAAAGGAAGGGTTTAAAAATTATGGCTTATAAAGCAAGTTTGATAGAAAAAAAATGGCAGGAATTTTGGGAGCAAAGTGAGTATTTTGAGCCAAAAGAGGATTTAACTTTACCTAAAAAATACATTTTATCAATGTTTCCTTATCCTAGCGGACGCATTCATATGGGACATGTAAGAAACTATACTATAAGCGATGCTTTGGCTAGGTATTATCGCAAGGCGGGCTTTAATGTCTTGCACCCCATAGGTTTTGATAGCTTTGGTATGCCTGCTGAAAATGCCGCGATTAAGCACAAAATTCATCCTAAAACTTGGACCTATGAAAATATAGCCTATATGAAAAAAGAACTTTTTTCTCTGGGTCTTTCCTTTTCTAAAAAAAGAATGTTAGCCACTTCAGACCCTTTATACACGAAATTCGAGCAGGAATTTTTTATAAAGATGTTTAAAAAAGGTTTGATTTATACCAAAGAAGCTAATGTTAATTGGTGTGAGCAAGATAAAACCGTTTTGGCTAATGAGCAAGTTGAAGATGGAAAATGTTGGCGTTGTGGTCATGAAGTGGTGCAGAAAAAAATGCCCGGCTATTATGTGAAAATTACAGCTTATGCCGAAGAGCTTTTAAGGGACTTAGAAAAACTAAAGGGCAAGTGGCCTAATCAGGTTTTAACTATGCAAGAAAATTGGATAGGCAAAAGCGAAGGTTTGGAATTTTCTTTAAATTTAGACGAAGAGAGTAGGCAAAAAGCCAAAGAGAAAGCTTTGGAAGTTTTTACCACTAGAGCCGATACGATTTATGGTATTTCTTATATAGCCTTAGCTCCTGAGCATAAAATCGTTCAAAATTTATTAAGTGAAGAGCTTTTAGCTAAGTCAAGTAGCGAGGCTATTACGCGTATGCAAAATCAAAGTCCAAGAGAAAGACAAAGTGCCGATAAGGAAGGCTATTTTCTTGGAATTTATGCCATTCATCCTTTAAGTAAGGAAAAAATTCCTTTATGGGTGGCTAATTTTGTCTTGGCTGATTATGGAAGTGGAGCGGTAATGGCTGTTCCAGCTCACGATGAAAGAGATTTTGAATTCGCAAAAAAATACAATCTTGCTATCAAACAAGTCATTCAAACTTCAGAGCTGCCCTATACCCAAAAAGCAGGAAAACTCATTCATAGCGGGGATTTTGATGGGCTTGATTGCAATGAGGCAAGATTAAAAATCATTTCTCAATTTGAAGCTGAAGCTAAGGGAAGAAGGGTTGTGAATTTTAAAATTCGCGATTGGGGGGTTTCGCGTCAAAGGTATTGGGGTGCGCCTATTCCTATGATTAAATGTCAAAATTGTGGCATAGTGCCTCAAAACCTTGAGAACCTACCTATAACCCTGCCCGAAGATGTGCAAATCACGGGCGAGGGCAATCCACTTGATAAACATCCTACTTGGAAAAACTGCATTTGCCCAAAATGCGGGGGTGAGGCACAAAAGGAAAGTGATACTTTGGATACTTTTTTTGAGAGTTCTTGGTATTTTGCCCGTTTTGCAAGCGATGAGAAGACTTGGCAGCAAAAAGCTTTGGACGAAAAAAGTGTGGGGTATTGGATGGAGGTTAATCAATACATAGGGGGTATTGAGCATGCTATTTTGCATTTGCTTTATGCAAGATTTTTTCAAAAAGCCTTAAGAGATTTGGGATATTTGACGCAAGATGAGCCTTTTGATAGACTTTTAACTCAGGGTATGGTTTTAAAAGATGGGGCTAAAATGTCAAAATCCAAAGGAAATGTCGTCGATCCTGATGAAATCATTGAAAAATATGGTGCGGATACGGCGAGACTTTTCATACTTTTTGCCGCACCTCCATCAAAAGAGCTTGAGTGGAATGATGATGCACTTGAAGGGGCTTACCGCTTTATTTGTAAGCTTTATGATAGGGCAAAAAATGTAAGAAAGGGTGAGCTTTTAGAGCTAAAACAAGAGCATTTAAACAAAGAAGAAAAATACGCTAGATTAAAGCTTTATGAAGCTTTGAAAAAGGCTGAAGAAGTTTATAATCAAAGCTTTGCTTTTAATACCCTAATCGCAGCTTGTATGGAAGCTTTAAATGCTTTGGCACTTTGCAAAAATGAAGCTTTGGAGCAAGAAGCCTTTTATATTATTTTAAATATTTTAGAGCCTATTATTCCCCATATTTGCTTTGAGTTAAGCAAGGAGCTTTTTGAGCTTAAAAATTTTACAAAATTAGAACTTAAAGAAGAAGTTTTCATAAAGGATAATTTAAATTTAGCTGTAAGTGTCAATGGCAAAAAAAGAGCTGAATTTGAAGTTTCAAGCACGGCAAACAAAGAAGAAATTTTAGCCCTAGCCAAAGAAAAGGTAGCAAAATGGCTTGAAGGAAAAAGTGTGCTTAAAGAAATTTATGTGGAAGGAAAGCTAGTTAATCTAGTGATTAAATGAAGAAGATTTTAGTTTTTTTTGCCCTTTTATTTTTTGTTGCTTGTGGTTATGCTCCCACTTCAAAAATTGCTAATAATATTTTTGATGAGAAAGTTTATGTCAATGTGGAATTAAGTATGCAAGACCCAAAAAATAGTATCTTTGTCGCTGATACCTTAAAAGAAATGGTGATTTCAAAACTAGGACGCAAGCTTGCTTTAAAGCACGAAGCAGATGATATTATCAATGTTAGGATGAATAATTTGGAATTTATTCCTTTAGCTTATGATAAAAATGGTTATGTTATTAGTTATAAGGCTAGATTGGATTTAGATTTTAATGTTGTTTTTAAAGATGGTTCAAGTCAAGTTTTTAGCACAAGCGGGAGCTATAATTTTGAAATTTCGCCCAATAGCATTATTAGCGATTCTGCAAGATATGATGCTATCCGTGCGGCTTCAAGCGAAGCTTTTGATGAATTTATTTCTGTAATTGCTATTAAAGGGCAAAGGCGTGAATATTAACGAAATAGCAAAACAAACCCTAATTGCCTTAGGAGAAAGAAAACTCAAACCCACTCCTGAAAATTATGCTGAACTTTTTGAAGAATTATCCATAAAACACGGCTTTACAAGTGCTAATAAAGCTAAATTGGATAAGTATCAAGCCTTGCTTTTACCTATTTATCAGCAAGAATTGCATAGTAAAAATATAAGAAGCTTAGAAGAATTGATTAGTTTTTTAATTTCTATTTTAAACAGACAAAGTGGGAAGCAATTTAGTGAATTTTTTGAGTTTTTATCCACTATATCTAAAACCTTACAGGTAAGCAAAGATAAAAAGATAAGAGATTTAGCTAAGGTAACTTCGATTAGAATTTCAAAAACTATGGATAGTGAGAGTATATTTTTGCTTTCTAAAAAATGGAAAGAACTTGAAAAAAGCTATAATGAAAATGACTTAGAAGAACAAACCCGCAAATACGGCACCCATAAAAATGAAGACTATGATAGTGTGATTAAAAAACTTCTAATCAAGCTTGAGGAGCGGAGTTTTGAGTATTTTAGTGAATTATTGTGTTTGAGTTTGCATCCTTCATTGGTAGAAGATTTAAAAATTCAAGGTTTTGTGCAAAATTTAACGCAAAAACCTTTTGTCATAGGCGAAGATGGCTTTAAGGCTGAATTGATGGACTTTATCAATCGCCGCACTATGGTTGATAATATGTATGTGCAAAAAAATCTCAATTTTTTTAATGAGAATCTAAAAAAAATTTATGAATTGCTTGTTTTGCTTAATAAATCCAATGAAAAAAATATGGATTTTATCAAGGCTTTAAAGCCCGATGAAAAGGGGGAAGTAAAGCTTAGTTTTGAAGATTTGAAGTTAAAATTTAAGCAGCTTGGAGAGAAAATTGCATCCTTAAATAGCCAAATTGAATTCACACAAAGCTTAGAAGAAAGAGAAGCTTGGAGTGTTGTTAAAGAGCTTGAGAAAATGGATGAGAATTTTAATAAATACAAGGTCAATTATTCTTTAGCTTTATTTTCTATAAAAAATTATCGTTTTATTATGGAAAAATACGGCGTTGGAAGCTTAAATGAAATTTTTGTTCGATTTAAAAAAATTCTTAAGGATTCTTGTGCTGATTTAGATGAGCTTTGGATGATAGATGAAAAGAGCTATTTAATCGTATCGCCCGGAAAGAGTAAGGATGAAATCGCCCAGCTTGTAAGTGAAAATTTAAGAAGCATAGAAAATTTTAGATTTATTTATAAACAAGATATTATAAGCCCTAAAATTCAAGTGGCATACCTAGATAAGCAAAGTAAGCCAGGTATTAATATTTTAGAAGAATTAATGACTCAAATCGCAGCGCAAAGTTTTCAAGCGGATGAATTAAAATGAATTTTAAAGATTTTTTAGCCCAAAAGAGCACCAATTATGATAAAATCGACCGCTTTTTGATGTTTAGAATGCATGCAAATTACAAAAAATATTTCAAAAATATCCCCATTATCCAGCTTGTAGGCACAAATGGCAAGGGTAGCACGGGTAGATTTTTAGCCCAGCTTTTAGAGAATTTGGACTTTAAAATAGGGCATTTTACTAGTCCTCATATTTTTAGTTTTAACGAAAGATTTTATTTAAAGGGTAAAATCGCAAGTGATGAAGAATTGCAAAAAGCCCATCAAAATCTTGAAGGAATTTTTAAACAAGATTTGCAAAAACTCAGTTATTTTGAATACTCTACTTTTTTAGCCTTATTTTTATTTCAAAAATGTGATTTTATCCTTTTAGAAGCGGGCGTTGGCGGAGAATACGATGCCACTTCGGTTTTTGAGAGAAAAATGAATATTTTTACAAGAATAGGCTTTGACCATATGCAAATTTTAGGTCAAAGCCTAGAGGCAATCGCAAGAACTAAGCTTAAAATAATGGCACCCCTAGCTCTAATAAGTAGCGAACAAGAGCAAAGCGTTTTGGCTTTGGCACAAAAAATTGCCAGAGTGAAAAAAGCCAATTTGCACCTATGTTCTTTGGGGGATTATTTAAAGCAAGATTTTAAGGACTATTGTGAAAAATTTGCCTTAGCTTCTTTTTTAGCTCATAATTTAAAACTGGCTTTAAAAGCCTGTGAAATTTTAACTTCAAAACAAGAAAGCTTACAGGCTTTAAAAGCTTTGGGGGCTTTAAATTTACAAGGAAGATGCCAAAAGCTTTCGGAAAATCTTTTTGTGGATGTGGGTCACAATGCTATGGCAGCAAAGGCTTTGCTTGAAAAATTTCAAGGAGAAAAAATCAATCTTATTTATAATTCTTATTTAGATAAAGATATTTTTGAAATTTTAAAAACATTAAAGCCTATTATTGATACAATACAAATATACAAATACAAAAGTTTAGAGCGAAAACTAGCCAATGATGCGATTTATAGCATAGCCTTAAAACTAGGGATAAAATGCGAAGAATTTGAAAACTTAGAAAAAGATAAAAAAAGTTTGGTTTTTGGTTCTTTTATGTTGGTGGAAAATTTTTTAAAGGAGAGCCGTGATAAAAAATAAATTCACTATTACGATTACAGATATTAATGGTTCAAGGCATTTTTATTTAAATCAAATTATTAAAAAAATAGTTTTTTATATCCTTGCTTTTATCGTTTTATTTCTAGTTTTTAGCGGTTTTTATATCAAGTATTTAGACGGCAAACTCAGTGATATTAATGAAAAAAAAGAAGAGCTTTTAGCCAAAAGCAAAGAATTAGAATTAACCAATACTCAAATGCAAAAAAGCATAGAGGAAAAAGCCCAGCAATACGCAGCCATCGAGGATAAAATCGCTTCTTTTGAAGAGGCTTTGGGTTTGGAAGCGGAAAATAATCTTACTATTAGTGCAAGGCTTGATAATCTTCAATTAACCAATGAGCAACAACTTGGAATTTTAAATCAAGTTCCTAATGGCTGGCCTATTGCAAATAAAGGCATTACGGGCAATTTTGGTTGGAGAGAACATCCGCTTTTAAAAAGGCGTGAGTTTCATCCGGGTATTGACTTAAGGGCTGAGATTGGCACTCCTATTTATGCACCTGCGAGTGGGGTTGTAGAATTTTCAGGGTATAGCGATAATGGCTATGGCTATAATGTTATTTTGCTTCATAATTTTGGCTTTAAAACGGTTTATGCGCATATGATGCGTAAAGAAGTGGTAAAGGCTGGGGAATTTGTAAATAAGGGGCAGCTCATAGGATATAGTGGAAATACGGGTCTTTCAACGGGTCCGCATTTGCACTATGAGGTGCGTTTTATTAATAAAACCTTAGAGCCTTTGTATTTTTTAAATTTACAAAGAAAAAATATGAATGATTTTTTTAATCAAGAAAGGAGAGTTCCATGGCAATCTTTAATAAAGGCGGTGTCAGCCCAGCAAGTTCCGGCTCGGAAACAACAGTAATTTCTTCAGGAGCTAGGATTGAGGGTAAGTTTTATTTTGCTTCTATGCTTCATGTTGATGGGGAGTTAAGTGGAGTTATCCACTCTCAAAGTATAGTAGTGATTGGAAAAAATGGGAATTTAAAAGGCGAATTACAAGCCGATAAAATAGTCGTCAATGGCTATTTTGAAGGACAGCTTGAAGCTAATAGTTTAGAAATTTTAGCCGGTGGAATGGTTAATGGCGATATTGTGGTGGAAAAAATTTCCATAGAAGATGGAGGTCGCTTTAACGGCACGAGCAAGATAAAAGAAGATTCAGTAAGACTCATTGAAAACAATAACGAAGAATAATGCAAGCTTCATTTTATGAGTATCTACAAAATCCAAAAATTTGCGAACTTTTACTCTGTAAAGATGACAAACAAGCGGATTTACTTGCTCAAGTTTCGCGTTTTAAGGGTTTAAAAAGCTTTGTTTTACCTGATTTTAGAGCAGAATTTGGGGATGATTTAAGAGCTTTTTCTAAAGAACTTTCCCAGCTTTGCAGGGTTTTAAGTGCTTATCATAAGGAAGAAGGGAAAAAAATTCTCATTTCTCCTTTAAATACAATTTTAAAAAAACTTCCTGCAAAAAAACATTTGCAAAATTATCTTGTAGATAAAAAACAAAAATTTGATTTAAATTTTTTTAAAGATGAGCTTACAAGAGCGGGTTATGAATTTGTAGATATAGTGCAGGATAAGGGCGAAATTTCAATCCGTGCGGATATTATTGATATTTTTTGTATCAACGAGGATTATCCTATAAGAATGTTGCTTTTTGGCGATGAGCTTGAAAGCATAAGATATTTTGATTTGCAAAGCCAAAAGTCTATTCCTAATGAATTAGAGCGTTTTGAAATTTGTCCTTTTTTGGCTTATTTTAATGCCAAAAATTATGAAATTTTTCAAGAAAAATTACAAAATTTTCAAAGCGATGCTTTGATACACGATATTCATTCTTTGGGTTTTTGGTGTATTGATGATTTTTTTGATTATTTAGAGCTTGATTTTTTAGCTTGTGAAAAATTTGATTCTTGCGAGTATGAAAAAGATTTAAGTCTTGTGAATGCAAGAATTTTACCTCAGGCTAAAATTTTTAAAGCTTTGCAAAGCTCTTATAATAAAGATTTCTTTGAGTTTCATAAAAATAAAAACATCACTATCCTAGCTAAAAATGAAGCCTTGTTTAAAGCCTTAGAGCTTGAAGATACGCAAAATATTCATTTTGTAAAAAGTGATTTAAGACTTAATCTCATCAGCACTAAAGAGCTTATCATTTCCTTAAATCAAAAAGAAAAACCCAAGAGAATAAAAAAAGCCAAACTTATCCTAGATGAACTTAAGAAGGATGATTATATAGTGCATGAAGATTATGGGGTGGGTAAATTTTTAGGTCTTGAAATGATAGTGGTAGCGGGAGCGAAAAAAGAATTTGTATCCATAGAATATCAAAATTCAGACAAACTTCTTTTACCCGTAGAAAATTTATATATGATTGATAAATATTTAGGGCTAAGTGGTTCTATACCCACTTTAGACAGGCTAGGTAAGACAAGCTTTATCAAGCTTAAAGAAAAACTTAAAGCCAAGCTTTTAGCCATCGCTTCGCAAATTGTCATTATGGCGGCTAAAAGGTCTTTAATACAAGCAAAGAAAATCGAAGTTGATTTAAGCAAACAAGCTGATTTTGTCGCTAGTGCAGGTTTTACTTACACAAAGGACCAAGACAAGGCTTGTGAAGAAATTTTGCAAGATTTTCAAAGCGGGAAAGTGATGGATAGGCTTTTAAGTGGAGATGTGGGATTTGGAAAAACTGAAGTGGCTATGAATGCGATTTATCCTGTGGTTAAAAGTGGATTTTGTGCCTTTTTATTCTGTCCTACAACCTTGCTTTCTCATCAGCATTATAAAAGTTTAAAAAAGCGTTTTGCTCCCTTTGATATAGCCGTTTTTAAGCTAGACCGCTTTAGCACGGAAAAAAAGCAGGTTTTAGAGGCTTTGAAAGAAAAAAAGCCCTGTGTTGTGGTAGGAACTCACGCACTTTTAAGTGTAGAATGTGAAAATTTAGCTCTCGTTATCATCGATGAGGAACATAAATTTGGAGTAAAACAAAAAGAAAAACTTAAAGAACTCACACAAAATTCCCATATCCTATCTATGTCAGCCACGCCTATACCAAGAAGTTTAAATCAGGCTTTAAGCTCTATAAAATCTTATAGCGTTTTACAAACTCCACCCGAAGATAGAATGGATGTAAGAACCTTTGTCAAAGAAAACGATGAGACGCTTTTAAAAGAAGCCCTAGCAAGAGAATTAAGACGCGGGGGGCAAATTTTTTATATTCACAATCATATAGCCAGCATTGAGCAGTGCAAGAAGCATTTGTTAGAGCTTTTTTCTAACTTGCGTATTTTGATTTTGCATTCTAAGATTGATGCGAAGAGACAAGAAGAAGAGATGTTGAAATTCGAAAATAAAGAATACGATTTGCTTTTAAGCACTTCCATAGTAGAAAGCGGAATTGATTTGCCTAATGCCAATACCATCATCGTAGAAAAAAGCGATAGATTTGGTATGGCGGATTTACATCAATTAAGAGGACGCGTAGGCAGAAGCGATAGACAGGGTTATTGTTATTTTTTCATTGAAGATAAAAATGCTATCACTAAGGACGCTTTAAAGCGACTTGTTTCTTTGGAGAGTAATTCTTTTTTGGGTGCGGGTTCGGTTTTAGCCTATCACGACCTTGAAATTCGTGGGGGCGGGAATTTATTAGGCATTGACCAAAGCGGTCATATAGAGCAAATCGGTTATAGTTTGTATCTTAAAATGCTAGAAGATGAGCTAAATGCTTTAAGCAAAAACGAAATAGAGCAGGAAAAAAACAAGCTTGATTTAAAGCTAAATGTCAATGCTTTTTTAAATAGCGAACTTATCAGCGAAGACCGCTTAAGGCTTGAGCTTTATAGAAGATTAAGCAAATGCACTACAATCGCCCAGCTTTATGAGATAGAAGGCGAGATAGAAGACCGCTTTGGAAAACTTGATGTTTATACTAAGCAATTTTTATCCTTGATTAGCATTAAAATTTTGGCTTTAAATAAATTTAAAAGCATAAGCAATTTCGAGCAAAATATACAATTTACAAGGCTTAATGACGAAAAAGAGCTTATCAAGGCAAAAAGTAAAGACGGTGATGATATTTTAGAAGCGATTTTAACGCATTTAAGAAAGGTTTAAATGAACTGGGATAAAACTTATGCGGCGGTTTATAGGGCAAGAAAGGATTATTTAAAGCCCATTAGTGAGCTTGATGAGCTTTATTTAAAAGATTTAGTGGGTATGGAAAGTCAAAAAAAAGCCCTTTATGAAAACACCTTAAATTTTATCCAAAACAAAGGGGCTAATCACGCTCTTTTATGGGGTGCTAAGGGCACGGGCAAATCCAGCTTGATTAAGGCTGTTTTTAATGAATTTAAAGAGCAGGGCTTAAGGCTTGTGGAGCTAAATAAAGAAGATTTATTTATCTTAGCCGAGCTTATAGATGAGTTAAGATTGCAAGATTTTAAATTCATACTTTTTTGTGATGATTTTTCTTTCGAAAAAGGCGATGATAGCTATAAATTTTTAAAGCCCTTGCTTGAAGGAAGTATAGAAAAAGCCCCGAGCAATATCCTTATTTACGCAAGTTCTAACCGCAGGCATTTGCTAAGTGAAAGCATAGAAGATAATCAAGGCACTCAGGTGTTAAAAGGCGAATTACACCTTAGCGATGCAAGCGAGGAAAGGCTTAGTTTAAGCGATAGATTTGGTTTGTGGCTGAGTTTTTATCAGGGTGGTTTGGATGAGTATTTAAAAATGATAGATTTTTATTTTAAAGATATAGTCTGTGATAAGGAGCTTTTACACGCTAAAGCCAAAGAATTTGCCACCCTAAGAGCCAGTAGGAGTGGTCGCACTGCAAAGCAATTTTATTTGGCTTTTAAGGAGAGTTTTAAATGACAGGAGCGGAAATTTTTGAAAAACTTTTAGAATTTGATTTAGCTTATGAGAGCTTTGACTGGCTTGAAAATAGGGGTTTGAGTGAATTTGAGCTTTTGATTTCTGTGGTTTTAACTCAAAATACAAATTGGAAAAATGTCTTAAAGGCTTTAGAAAATTTAAAAAAAGAAAAGATTACAAGTTTAGAGCAAATCAATGCTTTATCCCAATTAGAACTAGCGGGGTTTATCAAGCCCAGCGGCTTTTATAATACCAAAGCTAAAAGATTAAAAAATTTAGCACTAAGCATTTTAAATACTTTTAAGAATTTAGAAAATTTTAAAGCCCAAGTAAGCAGGGAATGGCTTTTAAATATCAAAGGCTTAGGCTATGAAAGCGTAGATAGCATTTTAAATTATCTTTGCAAAAAGGGAAATTTTGGTTGTGGATAGTTATAGTATGCGTTTGGCTTTGCATTTAGGCTATGAGCTTGAAACTTATGAAGAATTAAGGGAATTTTTTCAAAGCGGCATAGAAAATTCGCAAGAGCTTTTGTGTCAAATTTTAAAGAAAAAATACGAGCTTTTTGAGCTTTATCAAATTTTTCACGCCCTTATCGTCGCTTTTGCAAAGCAGAGTTTTAAGGGGGCTAAATTAAGCTTAGAAGGGGAGAAATATTTAAAAAAATTAAAGGAAGATTTATGAAAGCAAAAGGAAGTGAATTAATCCCTGTTTTAACCCTAGCAGGAAGTGATTGTAGTGGGGGTGCGGGTGTGCAAGCGGATTTGAAAACTTTTAGCGCACACAATCTTTTTGGTATGAGTGTGATTTTAAGTGTGGTGGCTGAAAATACAGCTAGAGTGATTAGCGTGCATAATGTGCCTGTAAAGAGTGTGGATGAGCAAATACTTGCCGTTTTTGAAGATATAGTGCCAAAGGCTACTAAAATCGGTATGATAGGAACTTGTGAGCTTATGACTTGTGTGGCTAAAAATTTAAGCCAGTTTAAGCCTAAAAATGTGGTGATTGACCCTGTGATGTTTGCAAAAAATGGTTATGCCTTGATGCCCAAAGAGCATTGTGATTTTTTTAAAAAAACCTTAGTGGAATTTGCTGATGTTCTTACTCCAAATATACCTGAAGCAGAGTTTTTGTGTGGTTTTAAAATTGTTAGTGAAGAGGATATGATAAAAGCGGCTAAAACTTTGTCAAATTTAGGAGCAAAGGCTGTTTTGCTTAAAGGCGGACACAGACAAGAGAACGCTAATGATGTGCTTTTTGATGGAAAAGAAATTCATATTTTAAAAGGCGAACGCATAGAGACTAAAAATACCCACGGCACAGGTTGCACTCTAAGCTCGGCTATTGCGAGCAATTTAGCCAAAGATGAAACTTTGCTTAATGCTGTAAAAAAGGCTAAAGAATATGTAAGAAATGCTATTTATTATTCGCTTGAGCTTGGCAAGGGTTGTGGTCCTACGAATCATTTTTTTAAGAATTTATTATGAAAAAGCTGGATTTAAGCCTTTATCTTGTGGCAAATAGGGGACAAAGAAGCGATGAGAGTTTTTTAAATCATATTAAACAAGCCCTAAAAGGTGGCGTTAGCATAGTCCAGCTAAGAGAAAAAGAGCTTGGAAGTAGAGAATTTTTTGAGTTAGGGCTTAAGCTTAAAAGGCTTTGTGATGAATTTAAGGTGCCACTTATCATTAATGATAGGGTTGATATTGCTTTGGCTTTGGATGCAAGTGGGGTGCATTTGGGGCAAGAAGATTTAGAGTCTAGCCTTGCAAGAAGACTTTTGGGCGAAGATAAAATCATAGGCGTGAGTGTGAAAAATTTAACCCAGCTTCAAGGACTTAAGGGAGTGGATTATTTAGGTTGTGGGGCGATTAAAAGCACTCCTACTAAGCAAAGTTCGCTTTTAAGTCTTCAAACCCTAGCTCAAATTACTCAAAAAAGTCCCGTGGGTGTGGTAGCCATAGGGGGCATTGATGAAGAAGTGCTTAAGGAGCTAAGGGGTATAAAATTAAGCGGTGTTGCGGTGGTTAGAGCTATTATGGACGCGAAAAAACCCTACGATGCAGCTTTGAATTTAAAAAAACTTGTATATGAAAATCTATCTCTTAAATGAAACCCCCTTTGAAGGCGTGGAAAATCTTATCTTAAATGAGCTTGTTTTTTACGATTTTAGTGTGGATTTAAGCAAGTATCAAGCCTTAATTTATACTTCCAAAAACGCCTTAAAAGCTTTGCAAAAAGCGAGTATCGCATTAAATTACGAGCTTGATTTATACACAGTGGGTCAAAATAGTGCCGAGTTTGCTAGAATTTTGGGCTTTAAAAAGATTAAAATTCCAAAAAAAGCTTACGCAAAAGAGCTTTTTAATGAATTTAAAGAAGAGCTTAAAACAAAAAAAACCTTGTATTTAAGGGCTAAAAATATCGCTTCAACTTTAAATTTGGAACTTAAAAATATAGGCGTGGATTTAGATGAAATCATGGTTTATGAAAATATTTTTAAAAAGGGAACTAAAAAGCTTAGTCGTCCTGCTGTTTTTATATTTAGTTCTCCTTTGAGTGTGGAAAATTTCTTAAAATTTTACACCCTAGCTAAGGACGATAAAATCGTGCTGATAGGACAAAGCACGGCAAAGGCTTTTAAAGCTTCTAATAAAGCTTGTAGCGAGTTTTTTATCAGCAAGGAGCAGAGTTTAAAAGCTTGTGTGGCTTTGGCTAAGAAAATAGCAAAAGTCCGCAAGTCCTGTCATTGCGAGGCGAAGCCGAAGCAATCTACTTTTAAATTTAAGGGGATTGCTTCAATTTGACTACGCCAAATTTCGCAATGACAATAACTATCACCCCGTCATTGCGAGGCGAAGCCGAAGCAATCTATGCTTTTACTTTTTGAAAACAAGTTTGCAAAAAGTCGCTTTACTAAAGGCACACCCACCTAAAAATCCTTGCGGATTTTTAGTCCTTTTAGCTTTTAAATCTTGTTTTAAAAGCTAAAATAAAATGCTACAATAACAAAAAAATTTCAAAGGTAAAAAATTGTGGCAAAAAATACTAATTTACACGGGGCAAAGGCAGCAAAAAAGGACGAGTTTTACACCCAGTATGAAGACATACAAAATGAGCTTGCGCATTATAAAAAGCATTTTTATGGCAAGGTTGTGCTATGTAATTGTGATGACCCTAAAATTTCAAACTTTTTTAAGTATTTTGCCCATAATTACTATGATTTAGGGCTAAAAAAGCTTATTTGCACCTGTTATAAAAACGCCAGTGGAGTGGAATTCCACAATCAAGACAAACTCATAAAAGAAGACCCAAGCGGAGATAAATCTTGCTTTTTTGAATATTATGGTAAGGAATTAGGTAAGAAGGGTAAAAAATTAATAGAAAATAAAAAAATTGATGAATTTATAGCTACGCAAATTCCCATTCAAGAACTAAAAAACGATAAAGAATATTTAAAAAAACCTAATGGGGGGGGGGTTAAGCTAAAAGATAAAGAGCTTTATCCCGCAGGGGATTTTAGAAGTTTGCAATGTATAGAACTGCTAAAGAGTGCTGATATAGTAGTAACCAATCCGCCCTTTTCTCTCTTTCGCGAATATGTCGCACAATTGATAGAATATGATAAGAAGTTTTTGATTATAGGGAATAAAAACGCTATTACTTATAAAGAAATTTTTAAGCTCATCAAAGGAAATAAGCTATGGCTAGGCTATACCTCAGCCAATGAATTTTTAACGCCTAATGAAAATGGCACAGGCTTTATTATTACCAAGCAAGTAAATGGGCTTACAAGGTGGCTTACAAATCTTACCCACAAAAAGCGTGCCGAGATTCTAGAAACCAATGCAAGTTATGCAAAAAATCCTGAAAAATATCCCAAATACGATAATTATGACGCTATAAATGTGGATAAAACGAGTGAAATTCCTATGGATTATAAGGGCGTTATGGGTGTGCCTATCACCTTTTTAGACAAGCACAATCCTAAGCAGTTTGAGATAGTGGCAAAAATGACCACGACAGGGATTGATGAATTTAATTTTGGCTATCCCTATATCAACGGCAAGAAAACTTACGCTAGAATTCTAATCCGCAAAATCGCCGAAGTAGAGGAGCTAGAGCAAGAAGAGCGAGAAAAAAGAAAGGCACAAAAAGCTAAAAAGGAGCAAGAATGAAACTCTATTCGTCATTGCGAGACTTGACTTTGTCAAGGCGTGGCAATCTACTCTTTAAATTAAGGGGATTGCTTCGTTACTCACTGCGTTCGTGTCTCGCAATGACGGGGTGAGTGTCATTAAAAAATACAGCATAAAAGAACCGCCCTTCTTTTATGCGAATTTATTGAATGTTTAAGTTTTAGCTAAGGCGGTTTAACTATAATTTTTATGTGATTAAGAGTTTTGATTAAGGAGTTTTAAAAGCTCTTTAATCAATTCTAAAACTAAAATTAAAATTTCTATGATTTTAATTCCCATTCTAGCCTCCTTTCTCGCATAAAAGAAGTTAGCCAACTTAAACTTGAAAAGTATATTATGATTTAAATTAAAATTAGGTTTAAAAATTAAGGAGAAAAAATGAACATCACAAGAACACAGATCAGCATAAGAGAGCTTATACAAGCTTATAATGACGATGAAGAGAGCGGGGAAGTTGTAGCTTACTCCGATGCTAAAGGCAGAGCAAGGCTTAATATACGCCCTAAATACCAAAGGGAATTTGTCTATAAGGAGAAAGAAAGGGCGGCGGTGATTGGCACTGTGCTTTGGGGCTTTCCTTTAAACACTATGTATTGGTCAAAAAATCCTAAAGGCTGTGAATATGAATTTGAAGTGCTAGATGGGCAGCAAAGGACTATTAGTATTTGTCAGTTTTGTAAGGGCGATTTTAGCCTTACGCAAATGCAATTTAGAGCGAATTGGGCTGGGGCGGTAACGAGCTTTAGCGGTATGCCAAAGGATAAGCAAGAAGAGTTTTTAAACTACAAGCTTGATGTATATATTTGTGAGGGCGATGATAGTGAGAAGCTAGAGTGGTTTAAGACTATAAATATAGCAGGTAAGGAGCTAAAGGCACAGGAGCTAAGAAATGCCATTTATGTAAGCACTTGGCTTGATGATGCCAAAAGGTATTTCTCGCGTAAAAACTGCAAGGCAAAAACAAATTATGACAAGTATCTTAAGGGTGAATACGACAGGCAGGACATACTAGAGAGTGCTATAAGCTGGAAGGTGGGTAAAAGAGATGATGAGCTTATAGAAAAATATATGGATAAGCAAAAAACAGATAACTTAAGCGATGCTAATGAGCTATGGAGCTATTTTCAAAATATAATGAACTGGGTGGAGGCGAAATTCCCCAAATACCGCAAGGAGATGAAGGGGCTAGAATGGGGATTTTTCTACATTAAATATAAGGACAAAAAGCTAGACGCTAAAGAGCTAGAATCTGAAATAGCAGAGCTTATGCAAGATGATGAGATAACGAGCAAAAAAGGCGTGTATGAATATGTGCTAAGCGGCGATGAGCGGCATTTGAATCTGCGTGCCTTTAGTGAAAGTATCAAGCGTGCGGTGTATGAGAAGCAAGGGGGAGTGTGTGCAAATAGTGATGGGCATATAAAGGGCGTAAAATGCTTATATGAAAATGAAAAGCTAGATATTAGTCAAATGGAAGCTGACCATATAAAGCCTTGGAGCAAGGGCGGTAAAAGCGATAAGGAGAACTGCCAAATGCTCTGCCGTGAGTGCAATAGAAGGAAGAGTGGTAGGTGAATTTAATCTTGTCTAAAAAATAATTAATTTTTCTGCCAAAAATTTTCTTTAGGATAAAGAATAAGGCTTTTTGTGAGTAAAATTTCATCATTGACATTTAAATCGCTATTAAAAGCTATGCTAATATGGGCTATGATAAGTCCATCTTGACTTAAATTTGCATCAGGATTGAAATTAGAAAATTTAAAGTTAATGCACCCGGCAATAGGGTAAAAATATTTGATTTTAATCAAAGCTTTTGCGTAATGAAAGCTTATATTATCTAAACATTCTTTATTTTCTTGCTTGGCTTGATAGAGAAAGTATTTGGCAAATTCTTTAGCATTGTGGCTTAAAATTTGAGCTTGGAGATAATAATAACTATCTTGAATTATTTTGGGTGTATAGCCTGAGATATTTAAACTCAGGCTCATCCATAAGCCAATGAGTAGTATCAAAAAAATAGTCCAAATTAAAACATAGGCTTTTTTCATAATACAAACCTTTTTTCAAGGCAGTATTCTTTGGAGCAAATTTTTAATTTATTATTTTTAAGTTCAAATAAAGTGATATTTTTAGAAATCAAACCCTTTTGAATGAGTTTTTCGCTAAATTTGGGTCTTAGTTCGTATAAAAGTTCTTGATTTTGTAATTTTATAATAAGCTTAGCTTGTAAGGGGATAAATACTCCTGTGAAATTGGCATTAAGCTTATCATTTTCTAAGACAGAGATTTTTTCGATTTTATTAAATTTTAGAGCGTAAATAGCCTTTTCATTATCACTAAATAAATCTTTTCTATTTTGAAGCTGGATTTTAAGCTGGGATTTGGGCGAATAAAGCGTTTGATTATTTTCCAAAATAAGAGCTGAATTTATAAGATAAAGTTGCTTGTCTTCTAAGCTGATTAACTCATCTTTTAAAAGGCATTGTAAGGTATTTTGCGAAAAAGTGATATGAATGCAATTTTGTATCCATTTTTCTATTTTAAGTAAGTTTAAATGCGTTTGAATAGCGTTTGTGTTGCCATCTAAGGATTTAAAATTTAAATGATAAAAATGGACTAAGGGTTTGGAAAGCAAGGTGGCTATGAGTGTAAAAAGTATAAGCGATATTACAAGTTCAAAGAGTGTGAAGGCTTTATTCATTCTTTAAAATAAAACTTGTAAGCTTGATTTTGAAAATGAAGTTTGCGAAATTCAAATACTTCATCGCTTGCAACTTGCTCTTGTATCATCATAGGTTTTAAGCTTGAAGTTTGGAGTATAAGGGGTTTTAAAATAGCTTTTTCATATAAGCTCTCTTCAAGTTTGTAGAGTTTTTCAAAAAGCTTTGAATTTTCATAGTTTTTATAAATTTGAGTGTAATAATAAAAAATGCCGATAAAAATCAAAGACATAATCATCATAGCACTGATAAATTCTATAAGTATAAAGGCTTTTTTCATTTAGCAGCACTAGCACTGATAGCTTCAAAGAAACTTCCACGAACCCCTTTTTGCTCGAGTATTTTTATGCCTTTTATCGTAACTCCAGCGGGGGAGCAAATGTTTTCTTTGATAAGGGCTGGGTGTTCGTGTTCTAGTAAAGCACTAGAGCTTTTAAATAAAGAGCGAGTTAAATTTAAGCTAAGTTCTTTTGGCAAACCCTCATAAACTCCCCCATTAGCAATGCTTTCTGCTATGAGAGCTAAAAAAGCAGGAGCGCAACCGCTAATCGCCATAGCTGCATTCATTTGTGCTTCATTGTCTAGTTTAAAAGCCCAGCCAAAACTTTGCAAAATGTCTAAAATTTCTTTTTCAAAATGAGAATTTTTAAGTATATAAGGAGTGGTTGAGGCTTTGTATTTGGCTGCTGTATTAGGCATAATTCGGGCATAATTTTGAGCTTTGATGCTTTGTAATTTTTCAAAATCAACATTGGCTAAGACAGAGATTAAAATACGAGCTTGTCCTTTTAAAATCGTAGCCATAGCTTCTAAAGCATAGGGTTTGAAAGCTAAAATAACATCCTTGCCTTCTATATCAAAATCTTCGTAAAGTAGGGTTTTAAAGCCTTGAGTGCTAAGGGTTTGAAGCTTCTTAGGATTTCTTCCTACTATGCAAAGTTCATAATCATCTTTCAAGCCATAAGCTAAGGCTGTTGCCATAGTTCCATTTGCAAGTATGTAGAGCATTATTTTTTAATATAATTAGCAATTTGGTCAGCCTGGAAAAAGTCAGGGTAATTTATCGTATCTAAAATGACTTGCACCATAGTGTTATTGTCTTCATTAATCACCACAGGGGCTAAGAAATTTACCGTAGATTCTTCAATGCTTTTTGCAATGGCGACTATGTTAAAAATTTTCATATTGGATTCAGGTGTTAAAGAAAGAAGCTCTTGGTAATAAGTCGGTATATCAAATTCATAATCAGGTCTAATTAAATAAGGATTGATTAAAACAAAAGAAAAGTCTTTTCCATCAAGGCTTTTTAGTCTTACAAATACTTCATCAATAGTTGAAAATTCCATATTTTTAGTCTCTTCAAAACCTAAGATAGGGCATTTAACAGCTAGGGTCATGTTTTCTCCTCAAGTTATAATAAACAATATTTTAACATAAAATAAGCAATAATCATTCCAAAATTTTAAATTATTTAATGAAATTTATTATAATTTTATAAGAAGCTAATCAAAAAATGGTTAGAATACAAATTTTTAAAATCAAGGTGGAATATGAAAAAAAGTATTTTTTTACTCATTTTTATGGCTATTTTTTTTAGTGCGTGTAGCGTAAAAAGCGATGAAGGTTTGTATAATCTTAGTGCGAGCCAGTGGTATAAACAAATCATTAAGGATTTACAAAGCAAGGATTTGGAAAAGGCTGATGAGCATTATAATGGTATGGCAAGTGAGCATATTGCTGACCCTTTGTTAGAAACGACTTTGATTATTTTAGCCCAAGCTCATATGGATGAAGAAGAATACCAATTAGCTGAATTTTATTTAGATGAATACAACAAAAAATTTGGGACTTCGCGTAATGCTGATTATATTCTTTATCTTAAGATTAAGGCTAAATTTGATGCCTTTGCCGTGCCAAATCGCAATCAAGCCTTAATGCTTGAAAGTCAAAAAGAAATCGATAAATTCTTAAAAGATTATCCTTATACACAATATAAGCCTTTGGTTCAAACTATGCTGACTAAATTTAATTTAGCCGTTTTTTACCTTGATAGCACCATAGAAAATCTATACCAACGCACAGGGCGTGATGAAAGTGCGGAAATTTACAAACAAAGACTTAGAGAAAGTGAATTTTATAAGCAAAGCATTATCGAACCTGAGCTTCCTTGGTATAGAAGTATATTTGAAAGATTTTAAAACTTAAGGAAAATAAATGCAACTTGAAGAGTTACAAAATTACCCAGCCAATTTGCCTGTATTGGTTGAAGATGAATTGTTTTTATATCCCTTTATGATAACTCCTATTTTCATCAATGACGCTTCGAATATGAAAGCCTTAGAGCTTGCGATTAAAAATGATAGTATGCTTTTTGTCGCACCCTCTAGGCTTGAAAATGGAAGAAATTTTGATGAAATTTATCCTTGTGGAGTGATTGGGACTATTATGCGAAAAGTTCCTTTGCCCGATGGGAGAGTAAAAATACTTTTTCAAGGCTATGCTAAGGGTAAAATCATAGAGCCAATCTCTAATAAACCCTTAGAAGCTAAGATAGAATTGATAAGAGAAGATTTTTTAGAAGGAGCAAAAAAAGAAGCCTTGCTTGAAGTTTTAAAAGAAAAGGTAAAAAATTTAGCCAGCATTAGCCCTTATTTCTCGCCTGATCTTTTAAGAACCATTGAAGAAGGCTTTGATGCGGGTAGAATTTGTGATTTGGTTTTAAATACCATACGCATTAAAAAACAAGTGGCTTATGAATTTTTTATTTTGAGTGATTTAGAGCAAAAACTTGTGAAATTGATTGATTTAATAGCTCAAGAAATTGAAACAAGCAGAATTCAAAAAGAAATTAAAAATAAGGTCCATTCGCGTATTGACAAGGTTAATAAAGAGTATTTTTTAAAAGAACAATTAAGACAAATTCAAAAAGAGCTTGGTTCGGATAGCCAAAAAGAAGATGAAGTTAGAGAGTATCAAAAGCGTTTGGAGGCTAAGAAAAAATTTATGCACGAAGATGCTTATAAGGAAATTAAAAAGCAAATTGAAAAATTCGAACGCATTCATCAAGACAATTCCGAAGCTTCAATGATTCAAACCTATATAGAAACGGCTTTAGATGTTCCTTTTGAAAAAATTTCTAAGAAAAAACTTAATATTAAAGAAGTTGCAAAACAACTCAATTACGACCATTACGCCTTAAATAAACCAAAAGAACGCATAGAAGAGTATTTTGCCGTCAGAGAGCTTTTGGAAAAAAGAAAAATAGCAGATAAGGATGGTGCTAAGGTTATACTTTGTCTTTATGGACCTCCGGGCGTGGGGAAAACTTCTTTGGCTAATTCTGTTTCTAAGGCTTTGAAAAGAGAGCTTATTCGTATAGCTTTAGGGGGGCTTGAGGATGTCAATGAACTTCGTGGGCATCGTAGAACTTATATAGGAGCTATGCCCGGACGCATTACTCAGGGACTTATAGAGGCAAAACAGATTAATCCTGTGATTGTTTTAGACGAGATAGATAAGCTAAATCGTAGTTTTAGAGGCGATCCTTCGGCTGTTCTTTTGGAGATTTTGGACCCTGAGCAAAACTCTAAATTTAGGGATTATTATCTAAATTTTAATATAGATTTAAGCAAGGTAATTTTTATAGCCACAGCCAATGATATTAGCAATATCCCCGCACCTTTAAGGGATAGAATGGAATTTATAGAATTAAGCTCTTATACTCCAAATGAGAAATTTCATATTATGAAAAAGTATCTTATCCCCGATGAACTTAAAAAACACGGCTTAAAGCCAAGTGAATTGTCTATTGATGATGAAACCATAGAATTAATCATTAGTGATTATACTCGCGAATCAGGGGTTAGGAATTTGCGGCGTAAAGTTGCAGAATTGTGTCGCAAAAGTGTCAAAAAATTACTCTTAGAAAATATTAAAAAAGTTAGTATCAATGTAAAAAATTTAAATGAGTTTTTAGATAAGAAAGTTTTTGAAATTGAGAAAAATGATGGAGAAAATCAAGTCGGTCAAGTGAATGGTTTGGCTTGGACTAGTGTAGGTGGCGATGTTTTAAAAGTAGAGGCTGTAAAAATTAAGGGCAAGGGAGAATTAACACTTACTGGAAGCTTAGGTGATGTGATGAAAGAATCTGCTAAAATCGCCTTTAGTATGATAAAAGTTTTAATCGATGAAGGGAAGATAAAAATACCTAAAAAAATGATTATCGACCCTAAAATCAATGTTTATGATAGTTATAATCTACATATTCATGTGCCTGATGGAGCTACCCCAAAGGATGGTCCAAGTGCAGGTATTACAATGAGTGTAGCCCTTGCTTCTGTTTTTAGCGATAAAAAAGTTAGAGCCGATGTGGCGATGACGGGTGAAATAGATTTAAAAGGAAAGGTTTTGCCTATTGGTGGCTTAAAGGAAAAATTAATTGCGGCTTATAAAGCAGATATAAAAACAGCCTTAATTCCAAGAAAAAATTACGAAAGAGATTTAAAAGACATTCCTGATGAGGTTAAGGACAATATGAAAATCATCGCTGTGGATACTTTTGATGAAGTCTTAAAACACACTTTGGTTTGAAGATTAGGTAAAGAAAATAAGAAAGATTGAGCAAGCTTATTAAGCTTGCTTTTTTATAGTCCTTCAAAAGGATTGCTGACTACATTTTTTCTATCGACTATGTAAGGAATGAGAGCCACATGCCTAGCCCTTTTAATCGCAACTTCAACCATCTCTTGATATTTTTTGCTTGTGCCTGTTAAGCGGCGTGGCATAATTTTGAATCTTTCAGATAAAGCGTGTTTTAACATTGCTGTATCTTTGTAATCAATAAATTCAACTTTTGCTTCTGTGTATTTGCAATATTTGCGAGAGTATTTTCTTTTTTCTGCCATAGTTTATCCTTTAAAATGGTAAATTTGTATCATCGCTATCATAAGCATCGATATCAATTTCTTTTAATTTTTCTTCGTTTTGTGGGTTTTGGTTTTTTTGTGGAGCCTGATTTGCTTTTGCTTTATTAAAATTTTGATTTTCGCTCGTATAAGGGTCGTAGCTTTGATTTTCATAATTTGAATAATTATTGTTTGAAAAGCCATTATTAGCAAAATTACCACCTTGCTGCGAAGCAACATTGCCAAGCATTTCCATATTTTCAACCTGAATGCTATGTTTGGAGCGGTTTTGTCCATTTTGGTCGCTCCATTGCTCAAATCTCAAACGACCTTCTATGAGAACCTTCGAACCCTTTGCAAGGTATTGATTTGCAATTTCTGCAGTCCTTCCATAAAAGCTTATATCAATAAAGCAAGTTTCTTCTCTTTTTTCTCCATTTGTAGTAAATCTTCTAGTAACAGCAATAGCAGAAGCTCCAATAGCACTCCCACTTTGTGCGTAACGCATTTCTATATCGCGTGTAAGATTGCCTACCAAAACAACTTTATTAAACATTTTTTTCCTTATTGAATTTCAGGAGCATCTAAAGGTTTGATTTCTTTTTTAGATTGCTTAATTCCGTGGCTAAGTTTTTCCCAAGCTGCGATTTCTTTTTTGTTTTCATATTTAACAATTAAAAATCTTATCACTTCTTCAGTGATTCTTAGCACCCTTTCAAGCTCGGCAATTAAATTTGTAGGAGCTTTGAAATAAATCACAAAATAGGTCCCTCTTTCGTATTTTTTGATTTTATACGCTAATTTTCTAGTGCCCATGGGAACTATGGTTTCAATTTCAGCACCATTTTTGTTTAGGACTTCTTTAACGAATTCCAACTTCGCATTCACTTCCTCTTCGGCAAGCGTTGGTTTTAAAATAAATAAAACCTCATAATGTTTCATTATTTTCTCCTTGTGGATATTAAAAGCCCATTTTCATGGGCAAGGATTTTGCATAAAGCAAGACCAGATTATATCAAAATATACTTAATTTATACTTCAACAAAATATGGACTTTGCTTAAGGTCTAAAATTTAGGGTAAAAATTTAACAAAAGCACTTTAAGATAGAACTTGAATTAAATTTTGTCTTAGTTCTTCAAGCATAGCAAAGCGTTTTTTATACATAGAACGTTTTTGGCTTGGAATTTCTTCAATATTTTTACGAGTGTGCGAGAGTTTATAATATTTGTGTTTGTTGATTTTTACAAGCTCTCCACCATTTTCGAGCCAAATTTTTTTATAATCCACAAAATAGCCTTTGTCTTTGCTTTTTCCATGTCTTAGCTGAGTATTTTCATATATGCCTAAGGTCATTTGAAATTTAAGAATTTCACAAAGCATTTTAGCACATTCTATGAGTAAGGCACTAGGTCTTAGTCCATAACATTGTTTTGTGAGAATTTTATTGATTTTTATATTATCAAAATTCCCTTTAATTCCTTGAACGCAAGCAATTAAAAGATTCTTTTGAGCAGTGAAACAATAAGAAAGTTGGTAAATTGTTTGATGATTATAACAAATACTAATATTCCAAAAGCCTTCTTCGCAAGAATTTCCATTGCATCCTAAGAATATTTCAATCTCATCAGGGTTATTTTGATAATATATTTTCAAAGGCTGAGTTAAAAAACCTTGAAAAAAATGATACCCTTGTAAAAGGTCTTGGGTTAAATTTTCATAGCGTTCTTTTACATTAAAACTAATGTCGCAAAAATCTCTATATATAGAGTAGAGTATCCAAGAATTTCTTATACAAAATTCTTGTAAATGGGGATTTAAAATCAAAAATTTTTCAAATTTTGTCTTATAAGAAAAAAATAATAAATGCCTTAAATAATATCTCATTTTTCTTTTGAGAACAATGCTTCTTTTAGGGTCGTCAAAATTAGGCATTGAGAGTTTAAATTTATTCACCCACTGCCCTTACTATATCATTATAAGTTGCAAAAAGCATTAGGCTTAAAAGTAATGCCATTCCGCCATAGCTTAGATATTCAAAAGCACGCTGGGGAACTTTGCGTCTAAAAATCATTTCATAAAGATTAAAAAGTATGTGTCCGCCATCAAGCATAGGAATAGGCAAGAGATTTAAAATACCTAAATTTATAGAAATTAAGGCGGCGATAAATAAAAGCAAGGCAAAGCTGGAGCTAGCAGCCTTTGAAGTAAGTTCTGTCATTGTGATAATGCCACCTAAATTTTTTGCTTCCACTTCTCCGCTTATTAGTTTTCCTATGCCTTTAACAATGAGCGTAGAAGCCCTAATGCTCTCATCTAGGGCGTATTGAAGGCTTTTTAAGCCTTGATGAAAAACAAGGATTGTAGAGCCACTTGGACTCACTCCAAGTTGGGGTTTTTCAATAATTTGTCCAAAGTCATTATATCCTTGTGCTAGTTTGGGACTTAGGATAAATTCCAGCTTTTTTCCTTCTCTATTGATTAATACTTTCAAAGGTTCTAAGCTTAAATATTTTGAAATTTCATCAAAGCTTTGAATTTTTATGCCATCAATTTCTAAAATTGTATCATTTTTTTGAAGTCCTGCTTGCTCTGCGGCGGAATTGGGTGCTATATTGCCTATTTGTGCGGCAAGTTTTTCTATGCCTAAATTTCCTATGATGATATAGAGAAAAAAGGCTAAAATGAGATTAAAAAAAGGTCCTGCAAAAAGTATATAAATTTTCTTCAAAGGACTTAAAATACTATAACTATCCGGCTCTAAATTCTCAAAACCCGGACGCATATCATCTTGTCCTTTAAGCTTGACATAACCCCCAAGTGGTAAGGCACTTAAGCGGTATTTTGTGCCTTTAAATTCACGCTCTATAAGACTTTTTCCAAATCCTATACTAAAGACTTCAACTTTTACACCCAAAGACCTTGCGGCTAAAAAATGTCCTAATTCGTGAAAGAAGATTAAAAATGAAATGACTAAGATAGTGGCTAAAAATTCCACAGAATAAAAATTAAATCCCAAAACTAAAATGAGAACTAAAAACAACAAAGACTTCATTTTTTCCTTTCCTTGTGAGCCTTAATATAGACATAAATGTATTCAAAGCCTGAATATAGGGTTAAAAACAAAGCCGCATAGAGCAAAAACCCTGCACCCATCCAATCCATAATCAAAAAAATAATAGCCGTCATTTGAAAAGCTGTTTTAAGTTTGCCCGCGAAAGAAGCACTGACATCTAAATTCTCGCTTACCATCACAACCCTAAAGCCAGTGATGAAAAACTCACGCACCAAGATGATATAAACCACCCATTCATTAGCCTTGTGAGCCAGTAAAAGCCCTAAAAAAGCCGCTAGAATAAGCATTTTATCCGCTAAAGGGTCTAAAATCGCCCCTAATTTAGTGCTTTGTCCCCAAGTTCTTGCTATATAACCATCAAAAAAATCACTCAAAGCAGCCAGTGAAAAGGTAAGAGTGGCAAAATAATTCACCCAGCTTTGATGGATATTTTCAAAGCTAAAACTCAGCAAAAAAAAGAGCAAAGGTGCTAAAAGCATTCTAAAAATTGCTAAAATATTGGGTAAATTCATATCAAGCCTTGCAAATGGGTTATAATTAAAATTATATAAAAATTATGCAAAGGCTTAGTAAAGAAAGGGGTAAAAGAATTAATTTTTCTCATTCAAAATTATTTTTTAAGTAATATTTAAACAAATTTTACAACTTCATCAAAAGAAAAACGACTTTTTTGCGGAATTTTTTCATCATTAGAATAGCCTAAAGCCACCACTAAAGCAGACCTTTCTTTTTGCGTTTGAAGGGCTAAATAGGCATCGAGCTTTTCTTTATCAAAGCCACCTATGGGACAAGTGGCTATATTAAGAGCATTAGCACCATAAAGTATGCTAGTCATTGCTATGTGGGCTTGTTCCCTTGAGTAAGCTAATTTTTGTTCATCATTTAAAGCTTTTAAAAAGGGCAGATAGGTATCAAGGCGTTTTTGAATTTCGGCTTCACTTAAAGCTCTTTTTCTAAGCTTTTTTTCAAAATAAGCTAAAAAATCCAGTCTTGAAACGATGATAATCAATGCAGCACAATCCTTAATGTGCTGTTGTTGATTGCAAATTTGAGAAAGTTCTGCTTTTTTCTTTTCATCTTGCACGACTAAGAATTTCCAAGGCTCAAGCCCTAAGGAGCTAGGACTTAATCTTGCTATTTCTAAAATAAAATTTAAATCTTCTTGTTTTAATTTTTCTTTTTTAAAATTCCTGCAAGAATATCTTGTGCTAAAAATTTCAAGTTCTTTTTTCATTGTTTTTCCTTATAAAATTCAACCACTTCGTCAAATTTTAAGCGTTGAGCCCGATATTTTGGCTCTTTAGCCTTGTAGCCTAAGGATAAAATCACAGCCGTTTCAAAAGGGTGTTTTAAGCTTAAAAACTCATCTACTTTTTCCTTTTCAAAACCCCCTATCATACAAGAATCAATGCCTAAGCTCATAGCCGCTAAAGCCATTTGATTTAGGGCTATATAGCATTGAAGCTTGGCAAAATGATAAAGCTCTTTATCATTCATAGCATTAGTCTTATAAGTGTAAAGCTCTAAAATTTTTTGAAAATTTTCTTCACTCGAACCTGAAATACGGCGGATTTGTTTTTGTGTGAATTCATCTTTGCTTTGCAAATCCTTTCTGGCTAAAAGAATGATATTATGACTGGCACTTGCGACATTTTCTTGATTAAAACACAAGCGGGCTAGTTTTAAATTATCTTCTTTTTCACTTAGCACCACAAATTTCCAAGGCTCAAAGCCGTGTGAGCTAGGGGCTAAAATCCCACTTTCTAAAACAAATCTTAAATCTGTTTGGCTAATTTTTTTATCATTAAAAAGCTTGCAAGCACGGCGTTTTGAAATCAAATCTTTAAAATCCATTTTTAACTCCTTGTAAAATAATTTTTAATTATAAAAGACAAAATTTAATCACAAATATTATAAAAGGCTTTTTCTAAAAACAAAGCCTGATTTTTCAAAATCCATTTTTTCAACATAAAATTCGTGAGCTTTTACCCTAAAAAAACTGGAGCTTAACTCTAATTCTTCGTATCCTTGTTCTTTTGCCCAAGTTTGAATTTTTTCCAAAAAAGCCCGACCTACGCCCTTGCTTCTTAGCTTTTCATCTACGACAAAATCACAAATATAAAGACAATGACTATGATAAAGCACATTAAAGGGCATTACCCCACAAGCTGCTTGAAATTCTCCTTCTACTTCGTAAGCAAAAAGTTTGTAATGCTGGGTTTGTGTGGCAAGTTGAAATTTATCTAAAAAGTCTTTTAAAGATAGCTTGTTTCTTAGTTGTTTTATTAAGGGATAAATTTTTTCTAAATCTTCTTGTAGGCTAAGTTCTCTCATTATTAAGTCCTTAAAATTCAAAAATTTCAGGTTTTAATTTTAGAAGTAGGCAAAAAGCTGCCAAAACGGCTTGTTCTTGCACGAGTGTTCTGTCGCCTTTTAGATGCAAAAGCTCTTGTATAAAGGTCCCATCTTTAAACATCGCTCCTATGAAAATACTCCCACTTTGTATAGCCCCTACGCTTTGTTCTCCTGCTACTCCGCTTAGTGCTAGGGCAAAATCAGGCTGGGCTGTTTTAAAAATGCCTTTTAGCATAAAATAAACACAACGCTCACTATACGCACCCCCGTTTTCTAAAACCCCTTCGCTAATGCCTAGCCATTCGTGTTTAAGGCGGTTAGAATAACTTATGATAGAACCCTCAAAAATTTCACTCACGCCTGAAATTTGAGTTAAAGCACTAGCACAAAGACCCCCTGTGCAACTTTCAGCAAAGGAAATTTTTAGTTTTTTTTCTAAGAGTTTTGAAGCGATGAATTCAATAGGATTTTTACCCCAGAAAAGTTTTTGCCCAAAAAGTTTTTTCACGCTTTTTAAAAAGCCATCAAGTTTTCCAAAATTCGCACAAGTGGCTTTAATCAGCACAAGATTGTCTAAAAGTTTGCTTGATTTTATATTCACTTCATAGGACTTTGTTAGGGTTTGAAGTAGCAATACAGCACTTTCATCATCCATTCCAAAGATGCAAAAATAAGCAAAATTTAATTTTATATCCCCAAGCAACGGGGGAAGTTTTTCACCGGGATTTGTTTTGATGACATTGATTTTTGAATTTGAAAAATGACACACAAAGCTATCCTTGCTAAATTCAGCCTTATTAGGCACTAGGGTATCTTCTTTTAAAATGAGTTTATCTTCATCTAAGGTTGCTAGAATTTTAGCTATGGTCGCATAATAAGCAGGGCTTGTAAAAAGGGTGATAAAATCATACTGGTTGAGTAAATTTTCAAGCAAAAAAGGCAAATCTTTGTCGGTTTTATTTTGTATGCGAATTTCGTTAATCTCTTTAAATTTTTCTTCATAAGTTCTATAAATGTAATTTTTGAAATTTTCATTCATAGTAAGCTCATCTCCTATAAGATAAAGCAAATGTTTCATAAAATTTTCCTTTTTTCTTTTAATTATAGCCAAAAACAAAGTAGAAATTAAAGCTATTTTGAGTAAAATTTAAGATTATTAAAAATTAGGTGGAAAAAATGGATTACAAAGAAACTCTACTTTTGCCTAGCACTAGCTTTGCTATGCGTGCAAATTTAGCAGAGCTTGAACCTCAAAGATTTCAAAAATGGTTTGAGCAAAATTATGCTTATGAAAAGATGAAAGAAAAACGCAAAGACGCTAAGAAAAGCTTCACTCTACACGATGGACCCCCTTATGCTAATGGACACATTCACATAGGACACGCTTTAAATAAAATTTTAAAAGAAACCATTATCAAAATACATTATTTTAAGGGCGAAAGTGTGCGTTTTACTCCGGGGTGGGATTGTCATGGTTTGCCCATAGAACAGCAAGTAGAGCTTAAGCTTGGAGCAAAGAAAAAAAGTCTAAGCAAAAAAGAAATTCGCGGATTTTGTAGACAACACGCTAGTGAATTTGTAGCTATTCAAAGGGAAGAATTTAAAAATTTAGGCGTCATTGCGGATTGGGATAAGCCTTATTTGACTATGGAATTTGGCTTTGAAGCTGCTATTTATAGAAGTTTATGCGAGCTTGCTAAAAAAGGCTTACTTTGTGAGCGTTCTAAGCCTGTGTTTTGGAGTTGGGCGGCAAAATCAGCCTTAGCAGAGGCTGAAGTGGAGTATCAGGATAAAGAGGATTATTCTATTTTTGTGGCTTTTGATTTAGACGAAAAAGCTTGTGAAAAACTAGGAGTGAGTAGGGCAAGTGCGGTTATTTGGACGACTACTCCTTGGACTTTGGTGGCAAATCAAGCCATAGCCTTAAATCCTAATGAAAATTATGTCATTACCAAAGAGGGCTTGATTTTCGCAAGTGCCTTGCTTAAAAATATGGTGGAAAAAAAGCTTACAAAGGGCGAAATTCAAAAAGAATTGAACGCAAAAGAATTTGAAAAACTAGAAGCTATCAACCCTTTAAATGGAAGAAAATCTGTTTTGATTATGGGTGAGCATGTGTTAATGGAAGGTGGAAGTGGGCTTGTGCATACAGCACCCGGACACGGCGAAGATGATTATTATGCTTGTTTGAAATACGGCATTGAGGTGCTTATGCCTGTGGATGATGGGGGTTGTTATGATGAGACTTTAAGGACTAAAGGGCTTTTGCCTTCTCATTTGCTTGAAGAATTTATAGGGCTTCATATTTTTAAGGCAAATGAAAGAATTTTGAAGCTTTTAGGGGAGAAGCTTTTAAATGTTTCTAAATTCATACACTCTTATCCTTTTTGTTGGAGAACGCACAAGCCTGTGATTTATAGAGCGACTAAACAATGGTTTATCTTAATGGATGAGCCAAAATTAAAGGGTAAAAGCTTAAGAGAGTGTGCTAAAGAACAGCTTTTAAAGACAAGTTTTTATCCACAAAGTGGGGTTAAAAGAATAGGCTCTATGGTAGAAAACCGTCCTGATTGGTGTATTTCAAGGCAAAGAGACTGGGGAACGCCCATAGCCTTTTTTAGGGATAAAAATACCAAAGAAGTGCTTTTTGATGATGAACTTTTTGACTTTGTAGCCCAGCTTTTTGAAAAACACGGAGCTGATGTTTGGTGGGAGTTTGAAATCAAGGATTTAATCCCACAAAATTCAAAATATAAGGCTGAAAATTTAGAAAAAGTTTATGATATTTTAGATGTTTGGTTTGATAGTGGAAGCACCTTTAATGCGGTTTTAAATAGCGGACTTTATGATGCGGGTGCAAAAAGAGCGAGTATGTATTTAGAAGGAAGCGACCAGCACCGCGGATGGTTTCAAAGCTCCTTGCTTGTAGGAACAGCCATCAATGAATGTGCGCCTTATGAAAGCATTTTAACGCATGGTTTTACAACCGATGAAAAAGGGCAGAAAATGTCTAAATCCAAAGGTAATGTCATAGCCCCTGAATATGTAGCAAAAAGCTATGGGGTTGAAATTCTAAGACTTTGGATACTTTTAAGCGACTATTCTAGTGATTTAAAAATTTCAGACAATATCTTAAAACAAGTAAGCGAACAATACCGCAAAATAAGAAATACCATAAGATTTCTACTCGCAAATACCAGCGATTTAAAGGATTTGGAAGTTGAGGAATTTTCTTTTATTGATAAGTGGATTTTAACGCGTGCTACTAGAGTATTTAAGGGAGCCAAAGAAGCATTTTTTGCTTATGAATTTGCTAAGGGCTTTGCTTTGCTTTTAAATTTCTTAAGTGCGGATTTGAGTGGAATTTACCTTGATATTAGCAAAGACAGGCTTTATTGCGATAGTAAAGATAGCAAGCGAAGAAAATCAGCTGGGGTGGCTATGGCTTTGATAAGCAAAGAGCTTTTAAATTTATTAGCACCTTGTTTAACTTATAGCGTAGATGAAGCCTTAGAGCACGCTAATGCTTTGATTAAGGGTGATGCTAAGGATGTTTTTGATTTGAATTTGATGGATGATTTTTCTTATGATTTTGGTATAGATGATAGCTTTTTAATGAGTGCTAGAGAGAAATTTTTTGAGCAAATTGATACGCTTAAAAAGGATAAAATCATCAAATCCACCCTAGAGACAAACTTAATTCTTACTTTTGACAAAGTTCCAAAAGAAGAATTAGCTGATTGGTTTATGGTAAGTCAAATTGGCTATGAAAATGAAGAAATTTTAGCTGAATTTAAAGTAGAAAATGAGAAGGTAAAAATCACAAAATCTTCACTTCATAAGTGTCCAAGATGTTGGAAATTTGAAAGTAAAAGCGAAAATGAGCCTTGCTTAAGATGTCAAGGGGTTTTAAAATAAAATGCTAGAAAATCCTATCCCAAATAGCCTTATCATCGCTACGATAGCGGTGGTTTTGGCTTTGAGTGCTTTAGCGGTATTTTTGATTAAAAAAACAAAGGAAAAGAAATGGTAAGTTTAAAAGAAGCTTTAAAATACTCCAAAGAAGAGCTTGAAAATTTGAGAAAAGAACTCAATGAAAAAGCAAAAAAAGAAAAAAAGCTAGGTGCTTATATAGAGCAGTTTTTAGATAAAGATTTGAGTATTTGTGGCGAAGGTGTGCCTGTGGCTATAAAGGATAATATCAGTGTCAAGGGCTGGGAACTTACTTGTGCGAGTAAGATTTTACAAGGCTATATCGCCCCTTATGATGCAAGTGCGATTGTCAATTTAAAAGCCAATGGCTTTGCTCCTTTTGGGCGTTGTAATATGGATGAATTTGCTATGGGAAATTCGAGTGCGAGTTCTTGTTATGGCAAAACCTTAAATCCTTTGAATTTTGAGCGCGTTCCGGGCGGTTCAAGCGGGGGCAGTGCTGCTGCGGTGGCTTCTGGTTTGGCTTTAGCAAGTTTGGGTTCGGATACGGGCGGTTCTGTGCGTCAGCCCGCGGCTTTTTGCGGTTGTGTGGGTTTTAAACCAAGCTATGGTAGGGTAAGTAGATACGGGTTGGCTTCTTATTCTTCAAGTTTAGACCAAATTGGAGTTTTAACACAAAGCGTAGAAGATGCAGCCCTTTTATACGATGCGATTGGGGGATATGACAAAAGGGATAGCACCAGTGCAAATATCGAATTTATCAAAACCGCTCCTCATTTAAATGCCAATAAAAAACTAAAAATCGCAGTGATTGAAAATTATGTCAATAATGCAAGTAATGAAGTAAAAACCGCCCTTTTAAAAACTCTAGACAAGCTAAAAGCCAATGGACACGAGCTAGTGTATAAAAATTTACTCGATTCTAAATTTGACATAGCCGCTTATTATATCATCGCAACAGCTGAGGCAAGTGCGAATTTAAGTCGCTATGACGGGGTGCGTTATGGCAAACGCTCTGGGGATATACAAAATTTAAAAGATATGTATGTTAATACCCGTAGTGAAGGTTTTGGCGAAGAAGTAAAAAGACGAATTTTGCTTGGAACCTTTGTTTTAAGCAGTGGATATTATGATGCGTATTATATCAAAGCACAAAAAGCAAGGGCTTTTATCAAGGCAAAATATGAAGAGATTTTAAGCGATTGTGATTTGATTTTTATGCCCGTAGCTCCTACAACAGCCTTTAAATTTGACACTCAAAAAAGCCCTATGCAGACTTATTTAGAAGATATTTATACCATCTCTGTGAATTTAGCAGGACTTGGGGCTATTAGTGTGCCTGTGGCAAAGGATAAGGATGGGCTTAATATCTCAGCACAACTGATTTGCAAAGCCTTTGATGAACAAACTTTGCTAGATGGGGCTTTGAGTTTAGAGCGAATGATTAAAAATGAAGGATAAAAGATGAAAATTGTAAAAAGAGCTTTGACTTTTGAAGATGTATTGTTGCGTCCGTGCTATTCTGAAATTTTGCCTAAAGAAGTAAAAATTCACACCCAACTTACCAAAAATATTTCTTTAAATATGCCCTTAATCTCTGCGGCTATGGATACGGTAACCGAACACAGAGCGGCTATTATGATGGCAAGACTTGGAGGGCTTGGGGTTATTCATAAAAATATGGACATAGCTTCGCAAGTTAGAGAAGTAAAAAGAGTGAAAAAAAGCGAAAGCGGAGTCATCATAGACCCTATTTTTGTAAGTCCCAAAGCAAGTGTGGCACAAGCTTTAGAGCTTATGGCAGAGTATAGAATTTCAGGCGTACCTGTGGTTGATGAAGATAAAAAACTCATAGGAATTCTTACCAATCGCGATTTAAGATTTGAAAACAATCCTTCTAATTTAGTCCAAAGCGTAATGACAAAAGCTCCTTTAATCACGGCTCCAAAAGGTTGCACCCTAGATGATGCGGAGAAAATTTTTAGCACCAATAAGGTCGAAAAACTTCCTATTGTCGATGAAAAAGGGCATTTAGAAGGACTTATCACTATAAAGGATTTGAAAAAACGCAAGGAATACCCTGATGCAAATAAGGATAATTTTGGAAGATTACGCGTAGGAGCGGCTATTGGGGTAGGGCAGATGGAGCGAGTGGATGCCTTATTTGAAGCGGGTGTTGATGTTTTAGTGCTTGACTCCGCACACGGACATTCTAAGGGTATTATCGATACTATCAAAGCGGTTAAGGCAAAATACCCTAGCCTAGAGCTTATAGCGGGCAATATCGCCACAGCTGGGGCGGCAAAGGCACTTTGCGAAGCTGGTGCTGATGCGATTAAGGTCGGCATAGGACCCGGAAGCATTTGCACAACTCGCATTGTTTCGGGTGTGGGTGTGCCTCAAATTTCAGCCATTGATGAGTGTGCTGAGGTTGCTAATCAGTTTGGTGTGCCTGTTATCGCTGATGGGGGGATTAAATATTCAGGCGATATTGCTAAGGCTTTAGCGGCTGGGGCAAGTTCTATTATGATAGGCTCACTTTTAGCAGGCACAGATGAGAGTCCCGGAGAGCTTTTTACCTATCAAGGCAGACAATACAAGGCTTATCGGGGTATGGGGTCTCTTGGAGCTATGCAAAAGGGAAGTTCGGATAGGTATTTTCAGCAAGGCACAGCACAGGATAAACTCGTTCCTGAAGGCATAGAAGGTCGTGTTCCTTATGTGGGAAGTATCAAAAGCGTGGTGCATCAGCTTCTAGGGGGGCTTCGCTCTTCTATGGGCTATGTGGGTGCTAGGGATATAAAAGATTTTCAAGCTAGGGCTGAATTTGTGGAGATTACCACTGCAGGACTTAAAGAAAGTCATGTGCATGATGTAACCATCACGCACGAAGCACCAAATTATAAGGTCAATCATCAATGAGTTTTGAAGAGAATTTAAAAGAAGCCAATGAAGCTTTAGAAAAGCTAAATGACAAAGAACTTAGCCTAGATGAGAGTGTGAAAATTTATAAAGCAGGTTTAGAAAGTATCAAAAAAGCAAGGCTTGAGCTTGAAAAGGCAAAATTAGAAGTGGAGCAAATCGATGGGTAAGATAGCGGCTTTGCAATTTGCGACTTTGGCTTTGAGTGAATCAAGGCTTGATTATTATCTTAAGGCTTCAAAGGATAGTGGGGCGAATTTGGTGGTTTTGGGCGAATATGTGTTAAATAGCTTTTTTACCGAGCTTTTATCTATGCCAAAAAATATGATAAAAGAGCAAAGTGAAGTCAAAAAAGAAAGTTTAATCAAACTTGCTAAGAAATACGAGCTTGAAATCATTGCTCCTTATGTGAGTGTGGAAGCTAAGAATTATAAAAAGCTTTGCTTGAAGGTTACTCCAAAGGGTGTTAAAAGCTATGAGCAGCAAATTTTAATGCCCTATACACACTGGAATGAAGAGAAATTCTTTGGCAATAAGGCAAAGGATTTGAAGCTTTTCACTTTTAATTATGATAAATTAAAATGTGCTTTGCTTTTTGGCTTTGAGACGCATTTTGATATTTTTTGGCAGCAGATTATGGCTAAAAAAATTGATTTAGTGATTACTCCTAGTGCTTGCACCTTTGAAAGTAAGCAAAGATGGGAAGAGCTTTTAAAAACAAGAGCCTTTTTAAATTCCACAAGTATTTTAAGGGTCAATCGCATAGGCAAAACAAAAGACGAGTGGAATTTTTACGGCGATACGATGTTGATTAATGCCTTTGGCGAAATAGAAAGTCGCTTAGGTTTTGAAGAAGAAATGCTTATCATAGAACCCAAAAAAGCCGATGAAGCAAGGAAAATTTGGGCTTTTGATAGGATAATTAAAAATTACGAAAGACAAATATGAGAAAGGTTTTACTCCAAATTCTCATCTTTAGCACCCTGTTTGTGGCGATTTTTGGCATTAATCGCATTTTAATGCAAAATGCTTTTATCCCTGCGGGTTTGCTTGAGCCTAAAAGCGAATTAGCCCTGATGTATTTTTTGGGAGCTTTTCACGATATAAGATTTTTAAGTGCTGCGTTTTTGCCCCTTTTGTTTTGTGGATTTTTAGCTCTTATTTTTCATCGTGTGAAAATAACGGGGGGGGGATAAGAAAATTTTATCTTTATTTATCGAGTTTTTATATTTTTCTTCTGGCTTTTTTGTGTATAGTTTTTTCTTTTATCAAGTATTATTACTACGAAATTTACAAAACAAAAATTGATATTTTTATCTTCGGCTTAGAAAATGACAACACAGAAGCCATTTTAAAGATTATAATGGCTGATTATCCTGTTTTTAAAATTCTAGCCCTTGCCTTAGTTTTTGGAATTTTTTGTATTTTTTTAAATGTGAGAATTTTAAAGTTAAAATTAAGGGCGATTTGCTTAAATCCCTTGCAATTTTTATCCTTGATTGTTTTGTTGTTGCTTGTCTATACTATTGCTCTTAGGGGTCCTTTTAAGCACGTGGCTATAAATGTGCAAAATTATTCCTTTAGTGAATATAGCGTTGCAAATGATACAATGTTAAATCCTATTATGGCATTTTCTTGGGCTTTAAAACAATACAAAGAAGAAGCAACTTTGAAAGTTATCTCATCTTTAAAAGCACAAGAGCTTAAAGAAAAACTTTTTGACTATTTATATCAAAGTCCTATAAATCTGAAAGCTGAAGAAATTAAGCCTAGTGTGGCTTTAATTTTGATGGAAAGTTTTGGATTAAATTTAGCTGATTTTTCAAGTAAGGAGCATAATTTTTTAGGTGCTTTAGATAAACACTTTAAACAAGATTTTGTTTTTAAAAGATTTTTAAGCTCCAGTAATGGAACTATACCAAGTTTTGCAAATTTATTTTTTGTAAGTCCATTTTCTAATATTTCTACAAGCAAATTTCAAAAAACTTATTTGGATTTAACCCCTATTGCTGTTTATAAAAAAGCAGGATATAAAGTAATTTTTGTAAGTGCGGGTAATGGGTCTTGGCAAAATATTAAAAATTATCTCAGTGTTTTAGGAGTGGATGAAATCATTGATGAAAATATATTAATGCAAGAATATAGCAAGGCAAAGGCAAGTGAAAATGGTTATGGAGTAGCCGATGAGTTTTTATATAGAAAAATTTATGACTTGCTTGAAAAAAATCCACGCAACACTCTTATAATTGCTCTTAGCATTTCTAATCATCCGCCTTATAAAATTCCCCAAAATGATTTACCAAAATTAGAAAATATCCCTCAAGCTTTGCTTGATATGCTTCCTTACAAAAAGGACAAACAAGAAAATATTATCAAAGCTTATACTTATGCAAATGATGAATTTGGAAAATTTTTGGATAAAGTAAAACAAAGTTCTTTTAAGGATAGCGTTATCATAGCAGCAACTGGAGACCATAGAGTGCGTGAAATGAGTATGGATTTAAATTCTCAAAAGGCTTTTGCTTATAGTGTGCCTTTTTATCTTTATGTGCCAAAAAATTTACAAAATGAGCTTTATTATGATAGGTTTCGCTTAGGCTCTCATAAGGATATTTTTCCAACTCTTTATGCTCTAAGTCTAAGTGAAGTGAATTATCTTAGCGTAGGTGGGAGAAATATGCTAGCAAAGCCCAGCGATGAAAGGCTGGAATTTGGTATCAATGATGCGGTTTGGGTGGATGAAAAAGGTATTTATAGTGGTAATAAAGGATATTATTTTAAAGACAATAGCACTTTAAAAGATGATAATCAAGCCTTTGAATTAGATGATTATCATAAAAATTTCGCACAATTTTATAGGGAATTAAATTTCTATCAATTAGCCCAGCGTTTAGGTTTAGCAAAATTCTAAGCCAAAAGGCTTAGAATTCTTTTTTATTCACATCGTCTAAAATTTCATTAGCGATTTTGGAAATGCTATGGCCTATATTTGAAGTCGCTAAAGAAATGTCAAGATTAGTCTGTGTGCTTTTCTTAAGCTCTCCTACTTCTTCATTGATTTGCTCTACGCCCTGAGCTTGTTCAGCTATGGAGCTTACAATTTCATTGATGGATTGGGTAAGTAAATTGGTATTGGCATCAATCTCATCTAAGCTTTTTTGAGTGCGTTCGGCTAAATTTCTTACTTCATCAGCCACCACAGCAAAGCCTCGTCCGTGTTCGCCTGCACGTGCCGCTTCAATGGCAGCATTTAGGGCCAAAAGATTGGTCTGGTCTGCGATTTCTTTAATCACAGAAACGATTTTGGTAATGTCTTCGCTTTGTTTGACAACGCTTTCGCCTTTTTGATTCATATGGGTCATTGAGCTAGCGATTTGCTCCACCGCACCTGCTATATTGGTTAGAAATTCCACCTGTTGAGCAGAACTTTTTTCTAGGTTCGTTACAGACTCATTTAGCTCATCGCTTCTTGTGTTGAGATTTATGGCTAGTTCTTTGGAAGCATTTAGCATTTTAACTATACTGCCAATCAAAGCATTAGCATTTTTTTCAATGCCTACTGCATCAGGGATTAAGCCTTTAAAATTTTCTTGTTGTGCGGCTTTAAAAAGCTTTAAAACACGTGAAATATCTATAGCAATGGTCTCACAAAGGGTTTGGCTCATCTCGTTAATGGTCGTTTTAAGCTGGGTAAGATTTGGATTTTTTGATTGAGATATAAGCATTTTACCAAAGCGTCCTTCCTTAGCTTCTTCAACTATAGCGTGAATATCCTTTTGTAGGACATCTTCTTGGGTGCGTAATTTTTGGATAGTGCGTATATTTTCATCGATATAATTCGCCATTTGTTTAAATTCATCTTTGCTTTTTATGGATATAGGCTCGTAGTTTTTTTGCTCGTAATTAAGATAGCTAAAAAACTGCTGCAAATTGCTTCTAATGTCCTTGAGTGGATTAAGCAAGTAAGAGGTAATGAAAAATAGCCCCGAAAGCACGACAATTAGAGTGCCTGAAAACCAGATAAAATTCAAAAACGCAGCACTTTTTAAAGCATTTTCATAATCTTTGTAAGAATTAGTAAGGCAGATATTCCAGCCTATATTGCTAACACCACAAACTGCTAGACGCTTGTCATTGTCTAAAGCTGAAAGATATTCAAAGGCTTCCCCTTTGTAAGTTTTCATACCTTCTTTAAGTGCATTTATAAAAGGCTTACCTTTTTCATCAAGCACAAAGCGACCCGGTGTTACATAGAATAAATCTTCAAAAATCAACACCCTAGCCGAAGGGGAGAATTTAAACTCGCGTATGTTTTTAGTAAAAATTTCTAAGGACAAATCGCCCGAAAGTATGCCTACTATCTCATTATCGCGATTGAAAACAGGCTGAGAAAAGCTAATGACAAGAGCATTACTTACTAAATCCACATAAGGTTTGGTAATATTAGTAGTCTTTGTTTGTAGGGTTTGCTTAAACCACAATCTATCTCTGGGGTCAAACTTCGTGCCATCTTTATTTTTAAGCAGTTCCGCATAAGCAAAATCATTACTCCTGCCCGCTACAATCAAGTCCCCGTTCTTTACATAAGTAAAATACAAATTTTCAAAACCAGAGCTTCTAGCTATGGAACGCACGAAAGAATAAATTTCTCGGCTATTATAAATGTGAGAATTTGCTTCTAGGGTTTTAACCGCTCCATCGATGATATCTTGCCTACTTTTAAGATAGTCGTTGGTGTAGTTTAGCACCGCTCTTAGCGTGGATTCTTTATTTTCCTTACTTTGCTCTATGTAAGTGTTTTTTGTGCTGATATAACTATGCACACCAAAGGCTCCAAATATCACCAAAAGCAATATCCCTACGCCTAAATTTAACTTGCTCTTAACGCCCATATAAACTCCTTCATTTTTACCTAATATTTAAGATAAAAATTAACTTAAATATTGACAAATTGTAAAGAATTTATTATTAAAAGCTTCTTGATGTTAGTTTTATTTTTTTTTTTTTTTATAATTTTGCTACAAATTTACTCAAATGAGATTTAAAATATAAAATTTATTCCAACTTATTTTAAAAAATAAAAAATATCAACGAAAAGTTAAAGCTATTTTATTATCCTTTAACGTTAAAAATTTGCAAAAAAGATGTTTATTTTAGGATAAAAAGTATTTTTCATAAAATGCAAGATAAATTATTAAGATAAAAATTGGCTAAGTTTTGTGAAAATTTGATAATAACCCAATATCTTAGTTTTTGTAGCTTAGGATTTAAATTTTCTTTTTAGTAAAAAAGTGTTAAAATCAAGCCTTTAAATTACAAAGGCTTAGAGTATGCAAAATATCCATTTTATCGGCATAGGCGGTATAGGAATTTCCGCTTTGGCACGCTTTTTAAAGGAAAAAGGCTTTGTCATTAGCGGAAGTGATATTAAAGAAAGTAAAATCACTCAAGAATTAGAAAAAGAAGGGCTAAATATAAGCATTCCTCATCATAAGGATAATGTTTTAGGTAAGGATTTAGTCATTTTTTCAGCGGCTATCAAAGAAGAAAATCCCGAATTTAAGAACGCTAAAAAATTAGGCATCAAGTGTCTTTCACGCAAAGAAGCTTTGCCTCTTATCTTAGAAGACAAGCGTGTTTTTGCGGTTGCAGGAGCACACGGAAAAAGCACAACTTCAAGCATTTTGGCTTCTTTGATGGATGATGCTTCTGTGATTATCGGTGCGATTTTAAAAGAATTTGGCTCCAATATGATTTATAAAGAAAGTCAAAATTTGATTTTTGAAGCTGACGAAAGCGATAGTTCTTTTTTAAATTCCAATCCTTATTTGGCTTTGGTTACCAACGCAGAAGCTGAGCATTTAGAGCATTATGATAATGAGCTTTTAAAGCTTCACAATGCTTATGAAAGTTTTTTAAATAGTGCTAAGTTGCGTGTGCTTAACGGCGAAGATGGGTTTTTGAAAAACTACAAGGGCGAGGCTTTGAGGCTTTATCCTAGCAAGGACATTAAAAACTGCACTATGTGTATAGAAAATTTCAAACCTTTTACAAGCTTTGAGCTTAAGGATTTGGGGGAATTTAGGGTTTTTGGTATGGGGTATCATTTAGCCCTTGATGCGTCTTTAGCGATTTTAGCGGCTTTAAATTTTTTAGATATAGAAACGATAAGAACTAGGCTTAAAAACTATCAAGGCATTAAAAAGCGTTTTGATATTTTACATGCGGATGAAAATTTGGTTTTAATCGATGATTATGGGCATCATCCAACTGAAATAAAAGCGACTTTAAGTGCAGCAAAAGAATACGCAAGATTAGGTGGATATAAGAAAATCACAGCGATTTTTGAACCTCACCGCTATACGCGTTTGGCTGCAAATTTAGAGGGCTTTGCAAAGGCTTTTGAAGGAGTCGATGAACTTGTGATTTTACCTGTTTATGCCGCAGGAGAAGAGCTTATAAAGCTTGATTTAAAGGCAGTTTTTCCTAAGGCTTTGTTTGTAGAAGATATTAAAAGAGAGGGTAAATTTTTGGTCGCTTCTAGGGGGCAAGTTTTTGAAGAAGGGCTTATTATAGGCTTTGGTGCAGGAGATATTAGCAATAAATTAAGGCAAAAGAATGAGTAGAATTTTATTTTATCTTTTAATCATCTTAATTTTAGCCTTAATCGCTTTTGCTTTGCGTGAAAAACTAGGCTCTAAGACCAAGCCCTTTTTCGCTCTTTTGCTAGGAATTTTCATAATTTTAGCCGTATTTTTTGAAATGAAAAACACCCAAAAAAGCCATTTAAGAACAGATATTATTGTGGCTTTTAATCAAAACAAAAATATCTTATGCAAGGATATTAATGTTTCTAAGGCGTATTTTAACTACGAATTTGGCACAGGAAGTTTTATTTCAAAGGATAATAATCAAAGCTTTAATTCTTTAATCATAGATATTAAAGATTGCAAATTAGCGGATTAAATGATGAATGAGAGTAAAGAAGAATTAATCTCAAAGCTTGATTTAAACGGCTATTTAGAAGAGTTTAAAGCCCTTTTTGCAAGGGATAAGGACATATTTTTACAAGGCGATTCCAGCCTTCACTTTAAACGCATTAATGAGCTTTGTGAAGTGGAATTTCCTGCTATGCCAGAACTTAGCAATCTTGACAAAGCCTTAGTGCATTTAAGTAAGCAAGGAATTTTACACTTAGATGAAATTTTTGAATTTGTAAAAATTTTTCGTTATTTTGAAAAGTTAAAAAAATTAAAATTTGGAACAAATTTGGATTCTTGGCTACAAAAGATACAATTGCGTAGCGAGGTTTTGGAACTTTGTTTGAATTTTGATGAAAAGGGCGAATTAAAAGAAAGTTTAGATGAAAGACTTATAAATCTTAATACCGCCTTAAGAATGAAAAATGAAAGCATTATGGCTGAGTTTAAGAAATTTTGCTATGCAAAAGCCTTAATGCCCTATCTTATCGATACCCAAGTGCATCTTATAAGCAATACTCAAGCCTTGCTCGTAAGAGGGGGATTTAATCACGCTATAAAGGCAAAAATCATAGGCAGAAGCAGTGGCGGTGGCTTTTATATCGTGCCTTTAAGCATTGAAAATTTGCAAAATGATATAGAAAAAATCAAAAATCAAAAAGAAGAAATTTATTATGAATACGCTAAAAATTTCTCAGCTTTTTTAGCAAAAAATTTGCCCTTTTTGAAATTCATTAATCAAGCCTTTGATTTATTTGACAGCTACGCAGCTAGGGTAATGCTAGCTAAAAAAAGGGATTTGGAATTTATTTTGTGTGATAATTCTAGTGATTTGGTGCTTAAAAATTTCGCTCATCCTGCCTTAAAAAATCCAAAAAGTGTGAGTTTGGAATTTAAAAAACAAGTTTTAATCATCACAGGGGTTAATGCAGGGGGCAAATCTATGCTCTTAAAATCCTTACTCAGTGCGGCTTTTTTGGCTAAGGCTCTTCTTCCTATGCCTATAAAAGCAAGTGAAAGTAAAATCGGCACTTTTAAAGAATTTGACGCCATCATAGAAGACCCGCAAAATGTTAAAAATGACATTTCAACTTTTGCTGGAAGAATGCTGCATTTTTCTAGGCTTTTTTCTAAGAAAAATTTGCTTTTAGGTATCGATGAAATAGAACTTGGAACGGATTTTGAAGAAGCGGCTTGCTTGTATAGTGTTTTGATTTTAAAGCTTATAGCGAATAATCTTAAAATCATCATCACAACCCATCATAAACGCCTTGCTATGCTTTTGGCAAAAAATGAGCAAGTTGAACTCATCGCTGCTTTGTATGATGAAGAGTTTTCGCGTCCAAAATATGAATTTTTAAAAGGCATACTGGGTAAATCTTATGCTTTTGAAACGGCTTTGCGTTATCAAATTCCATCCCATTTGGTTAGCGAGGCGAAAAAACTTTATGGTGAGGATAAAGAAAATTTAGAAGAGCTTGTGGGTAAAAATATCAATCTTGAATTAGAACTTAAAGCTAAACTCCAAGATGTCCATAAAAAAGAACAAAAAGTTGATGAAATTTTGTTTTCTTTAAAAGAACAAAAAGAAAAAAACGAACAAGAATTTCGCACGAGTTTGAGAAAGTTAGAATTTAGCTTTCACAAAGCCATAGAAGAAGCTAAGAAAACCATACAGCTTAAAGACACAAAGGACAAGCAAAGAAGCCTTAATAAAGCCAATGAGCTAAGAAAAGAAATCATCTTGCCAAGTAGGGAGCAAAATGAAGAGTTGTGTGTGGGTGATTTTGTAAAATATGAAAAAATCAAGGGTAAAATCATAAGTATTTCAAAAAATGACGCTAGGATACAAAGCAATGGGATTGAACTTCGTGTGCCTTTAAAACTGCTTAAAAAAAGCACTCCTACGCCTAAAATAAGTCCAAGAACAAGCATTAATATCACAAAACCCACTCAACTAAGCCTAAGTTTAGATTTGCACGGGCTTAGGAGTGATGAGGCTATTTCAAGGCTTGATAAATTTATTTCAGATGCCTTACTTGCGGGATTTGATGAGATTTTAATCTATCATGGTATAGGAACAGGAAAGCTTGCCTTTGCAGTAAGAGAGTTTTTAAAAACTCATAAAAGTGTCAAAGGCTTTAATGACGCACCGATGAATCAAGGCGGCTTTGGTGCTAAGATAGTGAGATTGTAAGGGTATAAATGATTACAAAAGATAATTTAAAAGAAGTTTTAAAGAGTTTAGGGTTTAGCCAAAAGAAAAATGTTTATAGCAAAACCATAAATTCCTACATAATGCAAGTGGATTTTGCTAACCAACAGCTTATCTACCCAAAAGACTTATACACAGAAAGCGATTCTGTTGTGGGCTTTACCACCACAGATGGCAAAGCAAGAAATGAAAACTTTGTCGTCTTTGAGTGCGTGCATAGGCTCTTAGAGCAGGGCTATAAGCCAGAGGATTTAGTGCTAGAGAAAACTTGGAGGCTAGGACACACAGGCAAAAGCGGCAGGGCAGACATCACTATTTACAAAGAGGCAGAGGACACAAAAGAAAAATTTGTCTATGCCATCATAGAGTGTAAAACCGCTGGAAAAGAATACACCAAAGCAAAGCAAGACCTATTTACAAACGAAGAGGGTAATCAGCTCTTTAGCTACGCCGCACAGGCTAGAAGTGTAGAGTGGCTATGTCTTTATGCAAGTGATTTTGATGCAAATACGAAAAGTATAAGCTATAAAGATGAGCTTATACAATTTAAAGACGATGATAATGTTTTAAATTTAGCTCTAAGCGATACAAGCATCCAAACCTTTAAACAAGCCTCAGAAGCTAGCGATATTTTCTCCACTTGGGAGGATACTTACAACAAGCAAAGTTATCACGATTTAATCTTTAAATCACAAGCTTACAATATAGGCGTATTACCTCTTTACAAAAAAGACTTAAAACCCTTTGATGAAAGCGATGGCTTAAATCTAAAATTTAGAGAAATTCTAAGGCACAATAAAGTCAGCAATAGAAACACCGCCTTTGATGTGCTACTAGCCATATTTCTAGCAAAATGCTACGATGAAAAGAAAAGTGATGATGAAAGGCTAGAGTTTTATTACAACCCCTTTAGCGATGATTATTTTAGCCTTTATAAGCGATTAAAAGGGCTTTTTATCTCTGCGATGAGAGAGTTTTTAAACGAAGAAGTCTTTTTTGTCGCCGATGATTTAGTAGAAAAAACCTTTAAAGATTATTTTCACACCAACCGCAAACAAGCCCAAAGGATTCTAGAAGACGCCATATCCGATGCACAAAATTACTCCGCACAATTTTTTGCCTTTAAAAAAGTCTATAACAAAAAGCTTTTTAATCAAAATGGCAAGATTTTAGTAGAAGTCGTCCAGCTTTTTGAAAACTATCTCCTTTTATATGCAAATAAAAATCAATTTATAAGCGACCTTTTTGAGCATTTTTTAAACGAGGGCTTTACGCAAAATGAGGGTATTTATTTCACTCCTATGCCCATTACTCGTTTTATTTGGAATTCTCTGCCCTTTGAAGACTTTGTAAATTTACGCAATAAAACATTCCCAAAAGTTATAGACTTTGCTTGTGGGGCTGGGCATTTTCTAACAGAAGGTGTCAGTGCGATAAGCGATTATTGTAAAGATAGACTAAGTATAGAAGATATTGAAATTTCACGCTATTTTTATGGCATAGACGCAGATGACCGCCTAGCTATGACTTCTCAAGTGAGTATGCTACTCAATGGTGCAGGGGGAAATAAAATCCGCTTCATAGACGGCTTAGAATACGATAAAGAGTTTTATGGAGAAAACCAGCAAGATTTTGACATCTTAGTGGCAAATCCCCCTTATAGTGTGAAAGAATTCAAACAACACCTATCACGCAGCGTTTTAAAAGGCAAAAATGGCAATATCCCTTATAAAGTGCTAGAACACTTAAGCCCCAACGCCAAAGAAATAGAAAATGTCTTTGTAGAAAGGCTTACGCATATCTTAAAACCAAAAGCCCTTTGTGCAATAATCTTGCCAAACTCCATACTAAGCAACACAGACAAATCCACCATACTCGCAAGAGAAATCATTTTACAAAATTTTGCCATCCACGCCATTTGCTCCTTTGGCTCTCAAACCTTTGGCACCACAGGCACAAACACAGCCGTTTTATTCCTCCGCCGCTTTGATGAGCCACCCAAAATTACCGAACTTTTAGAAGATAGCTTAAGTGCGATTTTTAATAATCAAAACTTAGAAAATTTCAAAGACAAAGAGATTTTGCAATCTTATGTAGCTTTTCAAAACATAGACTTGCAAGATTACAAGGCTTTTTTAAAACAAGAGCAAATTCCAAGCTACGAGCTTTTTAAAAACTATAAAGAAGCTTTTTGTGAGCAAAGTGAGATAAAAAAATATAAAGATTCTAAAGCCTTTAAGGCACTAGATACAAACTCTCAAAAACAAGAGCTAGAAAAAAGGCTTTTTGATTTTTGTTTTCAAATGGAAAGAGAAAAGCTTAAATACTTCGCCCTAACTTATAAGCAAAACACTCTCATCGTAAAATCCCCAGATGACACCGCCGAGCAGAAAAGATTCTTAGGCTTTGTCATCAATAAGGGCAAGACAAGCAATGCAGGCTTGCAAGAGACAGAGGGGCTTTTAAGCCATAAAGAGAATAGAAACGCAGAGGATAAAATCGCCTATGCTATCAAGCAAAGCTTCAAGGGCGAGTTTTATACTCATAAAGCCTTTGATAAATATGTAAGCTTTGCAAAAACCTGCCATCTTTTGACTTTTGATAACGCCCTGTTTCAAAAGACTATAAGCCTAAGCCCCGCCACTCTAAGCGAGCAAGGCAAGCAAAACAATCCACAAAACCCCTTTGCTAATTGCAAGTATGAGTTAATCTACCTTGCAGAATGTGGCGAATTTATAGGCGGCTTATGGACAGGCAAAAAGCCACCCTTTACAAAGGCAAAGGTTATTAGAAATACGAATTTTTCAATGAAAGGCACTTTAAAGCTAGATTCTGAATATCCAGAGCTTGAAGTTGAAAAAAGCCAATTTGAAAAAAGAAAGTTGGAATATGGTGACATTATCATAGAAAAATCAGGCGGCAGCTCCACACAAGCAGTAGGTAGAGTTGTGATTTTTACTTTTAAAACAAATGAACCTTATTCTTTTTCAAATTTTACGACAAGATTAAGAGTTACACGAGATGATATTAATCCCTTTTTCTTGCATTTAGTATTACACTATATTTACCAACAAGGTACAACTTTTGCAATGCAAGGGGGAATGAGTGGAATTAGAAATTTAGATATGAATTTATATAAACGCTTAAAAATCCCCCTTCCGCCGCTTGAAATTCAAAAGCAAATCGTCCGTGAATGCGAAAAGGTAGAAGAGCAATACAACACCATAAGAATGAGTATAGAAAAATACCAAGAGCTAATCCGTGCCATTTTAGTCCAATGTGGAATTTGCGATACGGGGGGCAGGAGTGATTTTTCCTTTATCCTAGAGACCTTAGAAGAGCTAGAAGCTAAACTAGATTTCACTCTTTTAGCCCCATCATCTCAAGAGCTTGAAACGAACCCCACCCCGTCATTGCGAGACAAAACTCCGTCATTGCGAGGCGAAGCCGAAGCAATCCATTTAAACCCAAATTTAGATTACCACGAATTTGACAAGTCAAATTCTCGTAATGACGACTTAAATATCCTTTTAAATTCTCTACCTACTCCACCAAAACACGGCTGGGAAAAACACAAACTAATAAATCTCTGTGCTATTAATGAAAAAACTTACAATCCAAGCAATGATATAGACAAGGAATATATTTATATTGACATAGATTCGGTGGGAAAAGGCACGGGTATATTATCCCTTGATAATAGAATTTTGGGTTCAAAACTGCCGACAAGAGCTAGGCGATTAGCCGATGATGATAGCGTAATAATTTCAACCGTGCGACCCTACCTTAAAGGGTTTGCCTACATTAAAGAACACATAAAAGATTCTATATTTTCAACAGGGTTTGCTATTCTTAGGGGCAGGGAAAAGTTAAAATCTAAATTTCTCTATATTCTTTTTATGTTTTCAGATGACTTAATGCAACAAATGGAGGAAAAAATGCCAAAATCTTCCTATCCAAGCATTAATGTTGATGATATTAAAACATTTAAAATCCCCCTGCCACCTCTAGAAGCTCAGGAAAAAATTATTCAAGCCATAGAAGCAGTAGAAGTAAAAATCGCAAACATAGATTCTAGCCTAGCAAAGCTAGAGGCAAGAAAGGCAGAAATTTTAAATAATGCCCTAAATGCAGGTAACGAGAGAGAGAGAGAGAGAGAGCAAGCAGAGCTTAAATTAATCTTAAGCAAAATTACCACCCTCACTCAAGAACGCTTAAAGCTTGCAAAGCTCATTAGCTTCATTTTGCAAAAGACGGGAATAAGTCAAAATATCAAAGAGCTATTACAAACTCTTCCTACTCCACCAAAACACGGCTGGGAAATGAAAAAATTAGGCGAAATTGCAGAGCTTATCGCAGGGCAATCCCCGCAGTCGCAGTTTTATAATGATAGGCAAGAGGGGCTTTTATTTTTTCAAGGTAAAAAAGATTTTGGTAAAAAATATTTGCAAGATTCTGGAGTTTGGACTTCTCAAGTAACCAAAGAGAGTATTAAAAATGATATTTTGATGAGCGTGCGAGCACCTGTTGGCGATGTCAATATCAACCCTTATGAAAAAATCTGTATTGGCAGGGGCTTGGCGGCTATCCGTGCGAAAAATCATAGCTTTCTTTTTTATTGCATTTCATACAACAAACATTTATTTGTAGGTAGACAAGGAATGGCGTTTGAAAGCATTAGTGTTGATGAAATCAAAAATACAAAAATCCCCCTCCCACCTCTAGAAGCACAGGACAAAATTGTTCAAAGTATTGAGCTAGTAGAACAGCAAAGTGATTTTATCAAATCTAAATTAGAATTTTTAGAAAAAGAAAAAGAAAAAATCTTGCATAAATATTTATTTTCTTAAAGTATTTTTCGCTAAACTTTGTAAATTTTATAAGGTTTAGCGATGAAGAATATTATGATACTAAGCGGAGTGGGTTTGTCTGCATTATGTTTATAAAAAAATCGCACTTGATATAGAAAATTTTATGAAAGCTAGTGATGTTTGATTCCTTTTTAAACGGCGTATTTTTAGGTTTTGGGGTGAGTGTGCCTTTTGGACCTGTAAATATTTTGATTTTAAGCTATGCCTTAAAATCTTTTAAAAATGCCTTTGCGGTAGGCTTTGGAGCCTTTAGTGTGGATATGCTTTATCTTTTTTTGCTTCAATTTGGGCTTTTGAATTTCTTAGACAATGCTATTTTTATGCGTTCTTTGGGGCTTTTTGGTTTTTGCTTTTTAACTTATATGGCGTATTTGATGCTAAGAAAAAAGAAAGAAAGCTTAAATTTAGAACACAAAGAATTTAAAGAAAGTCTTCCCAAAAGCTATATTAAAGGAGCTTTTTTAAATGGTTCAAATCCCTTTGTGATAGGATTTTGGCTCAGTGTTTCAAGTGTGGTTTTAAGCAATACTCATGCTTATTCGATGATTTTGGGGCTTGTTGTTTCTATTCTTTCTTGGGTAAGTGCTTTGGCTTTTGTAGTGGCAAGGTATAGTCATATTTTTAACGCAAGAGTGGTTTTTGCAATCAATATAATTTCAGCTATAATTATAGAGTATTTTGCTCTTAATTTACTATACAAAACTTTTATAGGATGAAAAATGAAAGAATTTTTAATCGAACTTTTAAAATTTAAATCCCTTACTCCAAATGATGATGGAGCTTTAAATTTCATCGCTATGGAATTAAGCGATTTTGAGGCGTTTTTTATCGAAGAACAGGGTATTAAAAACCTTTTACTCACTAAAAAATTTAAAGATGAAGGCGAGCATTTGGCTTTTGGTGGGCATATCGATGTCGTTGTAGCAGGTGAGGGTTGGAGTAGCGATGCTTTTTCGCCTGTGGAAAAAGAAGGTTTTATCTATGCAAGGGGCGCACAAGATATGAAAAGTGGAGTGGCAGCCTTTGTGGATGCGGCGAAAAATGCGGATTTTAAAGGAGCAAGGCTTAGTATTATTTTAACAAGCGATGAAGAAGGCGAAGCTATATATGGAACTAGAATTGTTTTAGAATGGATGAAGCAAAAAAATATGCTACCTGATTATGCTGTGGTTGCTGAGCCAACTTGCGTTAAAAAAATAGGCGATAGTATTAAAATTGGACGCCGCGGTTCTATCAATGGCAAACTTTTAATCAGGGGCAAACAAGGACACGCCGCTTATCCTGAAAAATGTATCAATCCCGTGCATGATTTTGCCCCCGTTTTAAAGCTTTTAGCGGGTTTTGACCTTGACCCGGGTAGTGCTGAGTTTAGCCCTTCAAAGATAGTTATAACCGATATTCGTGGGGGTATGGGAGTAAGCAATGTAACGCCAAATGATTTAAGAGTGCTGTTTAATGTGCGAAATTCTCCTGATACAAGCTTAGAAGATGTAAAAAGCTATGTAGAAAAAATTTGTCATGGTTTAAACTATGAATTAGAGCTTAAACAGTCAAGCGAAGCTTTTTTGACAAATATTGATAATAAAATCGTTCAAAAAATGAATGAGAGTGTGCAAAAAATTACCCATCAAGTGCCTGAATTGAATACCAAAGGCGGCACAAGCGATGCAAGGTATTTTGCAAAATACGGCGTAAAGGTAGTGGAATTTGGAGTTTGCAATGATACCATTCACGCTGTCAATGAAAGAGTAAGCGTTGAAGAATTTGAAAAACTTTGCCTTGTTTTTAGGGATTTGGTGGAGAATTTTTAAGGATTTAAAATGATAATTAATGGAGAAAAACTTGAGTTTAAAGAGCTTAAATTTTTAGCTTTTCTTAAAGAAAAAGGCTTAAAAGCCGAACTTATCGCCTTAGAATTAAATGGCAAAATCGTGCCTAAAAGTGAATTTGAAAATTTGGTTTTAAAAGAGAATGATAAGGCTGAAATCGTAAGTTTTGTAGGGGGTGGATGATGAGAGTGAAATTCAACGGCAAGGTGATGGATACGGATTTTAAAACAAGTTTGGAATTTTTTGAAAATATCAGCAAAAATGAAAATGATGTTTGGATTGTCAATGGTTTTGCGACAAAAGAAAATATGGTTTTAAACGAAGATGATGAGCTTTTTTGTATCTCTAAAACCACTTTACCGCCAAAAAACGCCCTTGATGCGATGATGAGAGCAAGGCACACACCTAAGCTTCATGGCAAATTAAAAGCGGCAAAAGTGGCTGTGTGTGGGCTTGGTGGGCTTGGCTCTCATATTGCTATCAATTTGGCAAGAAGTGGAGTGGGGTATTTAAAACTGATTGATTTTGATGTGATTGAGCCAAGTAATCTTAACCGCCAAGCTTACCGCATAAGTGATTTGGGTAAATTTAAAACCGAAGCTTTAAAAGAGCAAATAGCTGAAATAAATCCTTATATCAGTGTTGAAATTTGCACTTTAAAAATCGATGAGAGCAATTTAAAGTCCTTGTTTGAAGACATAGATATAGTTTGTGAAGCCTTTGATGGTGCGAGTGCTAAGGCTATGTTAGCGCAAAATTTTCACCGCCTTTATCCCCAAGCGATTTTAATCTGTGCTTCAGGGCTTGCAGGCTATGGGAAAAGCAACAGCATACAGACAAAAAAAATTGCTAAAAATTTCTATGTGTGTGGGGATTTGGTAAGTGGGGCTAAGGTAGGAAGGGGTTTGATGGCTCCGCGGGTAAATATTTGCGCTGGACATCAAAGCAATTTGGTTTTAGAACTTTTGGCGGAAAAGAATGAAAGTCGCAAAGTTAATAGCTAGTGAGAACTAAGAGATGAAAAAACAAGAATTCAAAGAAAAATTTAGAATCTTTCTTGGCACTTTGGAAAATAAGCTTTGTGAAAATGCAGAATGGAAAATCAAAGGCTTTATTGACAGTGATAAAAATATTTTTTCTCTATCAAATGATACAAAGCTCATTTCTAAAATTTTAGAAATCCATATTTTTCCTTTTATAGCAGAATTTGCAAAGCAAAATCATTTTGACATTATTTTGCCTACTCATCAAAATTATTATCCTGACCTATCTTTTGTATCGCAAAAAGATTTTACAATCAAATTCGCACTTGATTTAAAGACAAGCTATCGCAATGAAAAAAATCCAAATTTTTGCAATGGCTTTACTCTAGGCTCGCACGGAGAATATTTTAAAAATAGAAACTCAAACAAAAATATTCAATTCCCTTATAAAGAATATTTGGGGCATTTTTGTTTGGGCGTGATTTATGATAGGGTTTTGGTTGATGAACTGCAAAGATATGAATTGCAGGATTTAAAAACAATTCAATCAGTAATCAAAAATCTCACTTTATTTTTTGTTGAAAAATACAAAATTGCAAGTGATTCTAGCGGTAGTGGCAACACTGCAAATATAGGGAGCATTAAAAATATTGATGATATTATCAACGAAAGGGGTGTGTTTGCAGAGCTTGGAGAAAAAATCTTTGATGATTATTGGATAAATTATGGGCAAATCAATATCACAGATTCTAAAGGCAATATAAAAAAGATTACAAAACTTGCCGAATACTTAGCATATAGAGGCAAAATAGGAGCTAAGAAGTGAAAACTCTTATTCCGCCTATTAAAATTCAAGGCATTAAAAGTAAGCTTGTTGCTCATATTAAACGACATATTTCTTGGGATTATAAGGGAATGTATTTTGAGCCTTTTATGGGTAGTGGTGTTGTGGGGTTTAATATCGCACCAAAAAGGGCAATATTTAGCGATAATAATCCACACCTTATTCATTTTTATCAAGCCATTCAAAAAGGTATTATCAATAAAGATTCTATAAGGACATACCTTTATAAAGAGGGGCTGATTTTACAAAAAGAGGGGCAAGAACACTATCTAAAAATAAGAGAGCGATTTAATCAAAGCTATAATCCTTTTGACTTTTTATTTCTTAATCGTAGTTGTTTTAATGGATTAATGCGTTTTAATTCAAAAGGTGGCTTTAATGTGCCTTATTGCAAAAAAGATTCTCGCTTTTCTCAAAGCTATATTACAAAGATTGCTAATCAAGTAGATTGGGTAGGCAAACTTATAAAAAATAACGACTATGAGTTTAGAATCTGCGATTTTACAGATAGCGTGCAACTAGCAAGCAGGGGGGATTTTATCTATTGCGACCCACCTTATATTGATAGACATGCAGATTATTTCAATGCGTGGAGTGAGAAAAGGGAAAATGAGCTTTTTTGTCTTTTAAAAGCGACAAAAGCACAATTTATGCTTTCTACTTGGCATAGCAATCAATATAGAAAAAATACATATATTGATAATTTTTGGGGGCAGTTTTATAGCGATATGATAGAGCATTTTTATCATTTAGGAGCGAGTGAGAACAATAGAAATGCCATCAGAGAATTATTAATAAGAAATTATATTATTAATGGAGATTTCACACAAGATATAATAGAAAATATAAACAGAAAGATTAAAACCGCAAAGAGTTTATGAAAAAGGATTAAAAATGCAAGAAAATTTAAAAAACGATGTCTTAAAAATAGGAAAGTTTGAATTTAAAAGTCGTTTTATCTTAGGTTCGGGTAAATTTTCTCTAGAGCTTATAAAATCAGCCGTAGAAGAAGCCAAAGCTCAAATCATCACTCTAGCCTTACGCCGTGCAAATACGGGTGAAATCGCTAATATACTTGATTATATCCCTAAAAATATCACGCTTTTACCCAACACTTCAGGAGCAAGAAATGCTGATGAAGCCTTACGCATTGCAAGGCTTTCAAGGGAGCTTGGCTGCGGGGAACTTATCAAGATAGAAGTGATAAGCGATAGTAAGTATTTGCTGCCTGATAATTACGAAACGATTAAAGCTTGTGAGCTTTTAGTCAAAGAGGGTTTTACGCCCCTACCTTACATGCATGCTGACCTTTACGCTGCTAGGGCTATGCGTGATGCAGGAGCTGCGGCTATTATGCCCTTAGGTGCGCCTATTGGGAGTAATAAGGGCTTGTGTGCTAAGGAATTCATACAAATTTTACTCAATGAAATTGATTTGCCTATTATTGTTGATGCTGGTATTGGAAGTCCTGCACAAGCTTGTGAAGCTATGCAAATGGGAGTGAGTGCAGTGATGGTAAATACAGCCATAGCTGAGGCTAAAGATATAGCCTTGATGGCTAAAGCCTTTTCTTTGGCAGTAAATGCGGGAAGAGCGGCTTTTTTAGCAGGATTAGCAAGTGTGAGTGAGGCTAAGGCAAGTTCTCCATTGACGGGATTTTTAAGAGATTGATGATGAAATTTATAGATTTTTGTAGTGGTATTGGTGGTGGGCGTTTGGGACTTGTTTGACTTATTAATCAAAGCTTTTCCTTGTGAGAAAGGTTTTGCACTAAAAAATTTTAGGAAAAAGAATGCCAAAAATTTATGTGAAAAATAGAGATAAATTAATACTTTGTGGCTTATTTCTTGCGAAATTTGACACCTTAGCTTATAAATCTTTAGGCTTTTCTAGTTTTATGGAAGCTTTTAATGTTTTAGGGCTTTCTTTGGGTGGAAAGCCGAGTAATATTAAAAATTATAGAGATGAATTTGACCCTTATTTTGATAATGCAAGAAAGGGTTGGTATCAGCGGGATTTAAGAGCTTATACAAGAGAGCTTTTTGAAAAACATAAAGACTTGGAATTTGAAGCTTTTAAAAAGCTTGTTTTAAGTTTTCTTATTGAAGATTATGAAGCAAAATTGCAGGTAAATGAATTTTTGGATTTTAAAATAGATAGTGCTTTTATTAAAAGAATAAGCACAGGCAGGGCTGCTGAGCAGTATTTTAAGGATAATTTTAAGAAAGATTTTGCGTATTTTGATTTGCTTGATAGTAGGGATTTTGGCTGTGGTTTTGACTTTAAGATGCAAAATAAACAGGAATTTTACTGCGTTGAAGTGAAGGGTTTAAATGATTTAAGCGGGGGTTTTATGCTAACACAAAAAGAATATGAAGTAGCCCAAAATTTAGAGGATAAATATTGTCTTTATCTGGTTAGTAATCTCAAAGAAAAACCCAAAAAAACTTTGTTTTTTAACCCCATAAAATGCTTTGATTTTAAAAAGCAAAGCAAACAAAGTGTGCAAATAAACTATCAAGGATTTTTTGATGTATAGGATAAAAGTGGAATATTTAGGCTGTATGCAAGGGTATGCAAAGCCAAAATCTATTGAAATTTTTCATTATAAAAGTAAGCAAAAAGCATTAGAAAAATATAGAATTTTGCTTGTTACTTACCTTGTAGGTTATGGTGTTGTATATGATGATATAAGCGAAGAGACACATAAAACAGAGCTTTTGGCAAAAAGTCTTAAAGAACTAAAAACTATGGAGTTAGAAGCTATTTGTAATAAAGAGTTCGATTATAAGATTACTGTGTTTGATAATAAAAGTCGTATATTTTAAATAAATTTTAAAAAAAATAAGCGAGAAAAAATTTTGGATTTTTTTATCAAAAATCAAGCTCTAATCGTAAATGATATTTTAAAAGGCAGGGGGCAATTTGCTAGTGAATGGTTTTTAGTCATTTTAAAGATTGAAAAACAAGATTTAAAATGGCTGTTAAAACCCATTAATGAAGTCATCAATTTTTATAGCGGAGATGTGGTTATGACGGATAGAGGAAGTTTAAAAATTGGTAAAATTACCATGCAAAGAAAGGGTGGGGATAAGGGTAGATTGAGTGCGAATATGTTGCAATTTAAGATTAACCCTTGTGAGTTGTTTAAGTGATTAAAAAAGGATAGAGCTTATGTTAGATTTGCAGTATTTAAAGCTAGAAAATGATGTTTTAGCTAAGGTTTTGAATGAAGCTAAAAATTACGATGAGAGTAGGTTTGAAGCTAGGGATGTTAAGAAGGCTTTAGAAGCTACACATCTTAGCATAGAGCATTTAAAAGCCTTGCTTTCTAGTGCGGCTGAAGAATTTATAGAAGAAATGGCTTTTAAATCCGCAAAGCTTAGGCAAAAATATTTTGGCAATTCTGTTTTGCTTTTTACTCCGCTTTATTTGTCAAATTATTGTGATTCTAAATGCGTTTATTGTGGCTTTCAAAAGGGCAATAAAATCAAGCGTTCAAAGCTAAATGAAGAAGAAATTCACGCTGAGATGCAAGCCATTGCTAAGACAGGTTTGCAAGAAATTTTAATGCTAACAGGCGAGGATAGGGCAAATTCAAGCGTAGAATACATAGCTAGGGCTTGTCAAATCGCTAGGCAGTATTTTAAGGTCGTAGGGCTTGAAATTTATGCTTTAAACGAAGATGAATACGCATTTTTACGCCGCTTTGGCTGTGAATATGTAACCCTTTATCAAGAAACTTATAATCCTTTAAAATACGCCAAAATTCATCTTAGCGGAGAAAAAAGCGATTTTTCCTATCGCTTTAACGCTCAAGAAAGGGCTTTAAAAGCGGGTATGCGTGGGGTGGCTTTTGGGGCGCTTTTGGGCATTGATGATTTTAGAAAAGACGCTTTGGCTACGGCTTTGCACGCTTATTTTACCCAGAGACTTTTTCCAGCTTGTGAGCTTTCTTTATCCGCTCCAAGATTGCGTCCTATCATCAATAATGCTAAAATTCATCCTAAGGATGTGAGTGAAAAACGCCTTTTGCAAGTGCTTTGTGCTTATAGGCTTTTTTTGCCTTTTGCGGGTATTACTATTTCAAGTCGTGAAAGAAGGGGCTTTAGAGATGAGGTTATTAAAATTGCTGCGACTAAGATGAGTGCGGGGGTAAGTGTGGGCATAGGTGAGCACTCAGGCGAAAAAAAGGGCGATGGGCAATTTGAAATTTCAGATGAGCGAAGCGTGGATGAGATTATGAGTATGCTTGAAAATTCCCATTTGCAAGCTGTGATGAGTGATAGTATTTATGTGGGCTAAAAAAATCATCGCTATAAGTGATAGAAGCTGCGCCCAAGGCGATTTTTTAAAACAACTAGAAAGGCTTGTTAGGGCTGGGGTTGATGGCATAGTTTTAAGGGAAAAGGATTTAAGTGAGGATGAGTATTTTAGCCTAGCCAAAGAGGTCTTAGCCCTTTGTGCGAAGACAAAAACGACTTGTTTTTTGCATTTTTTTACTAGGGTGGGCTTGAAGTTAGGACACCCTTATTTTCACGCTCCTCTTGCCTTGCTAAGAACTGAGCCTAATTTAAGAAGGTATTTTAAGCTCCTAGGCACCTCAATCCATAGCCAAGAAGAGCTTTTAGAAGCTCTAAATTTTAAGCTTAATTACGCCTTTGTGGGACATATTTTTGAAAGTTCTTGTAAGCTAGGTTTAGAGCCTAAGGGGCTTGATTTTTTATCATCCTTACTTCAAAACCACTCCTTGCCCCTTTATGCCATAGGTGGTATTAGAGCAGAAAATTTAGAGCTTTTAAAGGACTTTGATTTGGCAGGAATTTGTATGCGTGAAGTTTTGATGAGAGAAAAAAATCCGCGTTCTTATCTTTTAAAATGTAGGCAAAAATTATGTTAGCTTTTTTGAGAAAATTTTATAAAGAGTATGAAATCATTGCTTTAAGAGAAAAAAATCTCGATGTGCTTTTTGAATTTTGTGCTAAAAATGCTTTTTATTATGAAATTTCAAATGAAATTTTAAGCAAAGAAAAACTTCAAAAAGACCTTAAAGCATTACCACAAGGTGCTAGGTTTGAAGATAAATTCTATCTAGGTTTTTTTAAAGAAACTAAACTTTGTGTGGTTTTGGAATTTATTTTACATTACCCTGATGAGAATACTGCGATGTTAGGATTTTTTATGTTGGCAAAAGAACTGCAAGGGCAAAATCACGGAAGTGAGTTCTTGCAAAATTTCTTTCAAATTTTACAGCAAAAAGGCTTTCAAGAGTGTGTTTTAAGCTTTCATAAAGATAATTTACAAGCTAGAAATTTTTGGCTTAAAAATGGTTTTCTTATAGAAGCAAATGAAGAAGAATTTGAAGATTTAGTTTCAATGGAGAAAAAGCTTGGATAAAACGATTTTTTTGCCACAGGATTTGAAGAAAATCAAAGACTTAGAGTATAAAAAATTTCAAGCCTGTGTTTTTACAAAATATACACAAAAGGATTGTTCTTATTCTTCTTTTGTGGAATTTTCAACTAATGTTTTAATTTTTGTCAAAAAAGGTTATAAAATTTTGCATTCTGCGAACAAGGATTATCCAATAAACACAAATGAAGCTTTATTTCTAAAGGCTGGAAGTTATGTTTTAAGCAATATACCTTATCAAGAAAATTATGAAGCTTATTTATTTTTCTTTGATAATGCTTTTTTGATTGAACTCATTTATAAATACCAAGCATTTTATCACACAGAAGAAAGCGAAAATAAGGGGATTTTTTGGGTAAGAAATGATTTAGTATTGTGCGGGATTTTAGAATCTTTTAATCCGCATTTTGAAGAAAATACTCAGATTTTAGACCCCTTGATTGCTTTAAAATTTGAAGAAATATTTTTGCATTTATTTTTAAGTAAAAATAAACATTTTATCGCTTTTTTGAGTGTGATTTTTAAAGAATTTAAGCTTAATTTAGCTCAACTTTTTACTTATTGTAATAGAGAATTTCTAAGTGTAAATGAGATGGCTTGTTTTGCTAGACTTGATTTGACTAGCTTTTCTAAAGAATTTAAAAAATGCTTTGGTATTTGTGCAAAGCAATGGTTAGATGAGAAGCGTTTGCAAAAGGCTAAAATTCTACTGGAGTTTTCTTCTAAGAATGTAAATGAAATTGCTACTGAATGTGGTTTTGGTAATGTGTCTTGGTTTATTTTGCGTTTTAAGGAGAAATTTCATCAAACACCCAAAAAATATCAAAAATCAAAAAACCCCTATTTTTTATCAAAAAACTAATACCCTTTTTTTCTCAAACTCCCTATAATAAGGCATATTTTCAATGAAAGGTAAAAAATGAAAAAATATGTTTTAAGTTTAATATGTGCTATGAGTTTGCTAAATGCAAGTGGATTAAAATATCAAGAAATTGATGGTTTTTCAAATCCTGAAAGCATTTTTGTGGATAAAGATTACATCTATGTTAGCAATATAGGTAAAAAACCTGAGCCTTTAGAAAAAGATGGAGATGGTTTTATTTCAAAACTTGATAAAAATGGCACAATACTTGAGCTAAAATTTATCACTCATTTAAATGCGCCTAAAGGAATGATGGGCTTGGCTAATGTGCTTTACATCGTGGATATTGATAGCTTGTATGGTTTTGATTTAAATAGCAAAGAAGAGCTTTTTGTTTTGCCTATTAAAGATGCGATTTTTTTAAATGACATTGTAAAATTTGATGATAATACCTTGCTTTTGAGCGATACAGCTACGGGGCTTATTTATAAATTTGATATTAAAACAAAACAATATGAAGAATTTTTAAAGCTTGATACTAAGCTTTTTGGCGGAGCTAATGGGCTTTATCTAAAAAATCATAAACTTTTTATGGCAGGATATAATGTTGATGGTATTAGTGGAGGTGTTGTGATGAGTTATGATTTAAGGAGTAAAAAATTAGAAATTCTTAAAAAAGAAAAACAAGCTTATGATGGAATTTTTGGTTTTAAGGATAGCTTACTGGTAAGTTCTTGGGGAGAGAATTTAAATGGAATTATTTATCGCTTGGAAAAGACTAAGAGTTCAGAACTTGATTTACCTTTTATGAAAGGACCTGCTGATATTTTTGTGGATAAAGATGATTTATGGATTCCTAAGATGTTAGAAGGTAAAATATTAAGAGTGAAACTTCAAATTTAAGGCTTTCATGGCATCAAAAATTTTTTGGCTCAATTTTTCCATAGTTATTATTATTGCTTTTAATTTGCGCGCGCCCATCACTGCCATAGGTCCTATTATCGATGTGATAAGGCTTGAGTATGGCTTAAGCTCAACCTTAGCAGGGGTGCTAACCAGTCTTCCTCTTATTGCTTTTGGAAGTATTTCGTTTATAGTGGGGTATTTTGCACCCATTAGGGCTATTGTAGTGGGGATTTTTTTGATTTTTATGGGCGAATTTGTAAGGTCTTATTTGGGTATTTATGGACTATTTTTAGGTATGCTAGGAACGGGTTGTGGCATTGCTATTGCCAATGTTTTGTTGCCCAGTTTTATTAAGGAAAAATTTCCTAAAAAAATGGCAGGAGTGATGGGGGTTTATAGCTTTATTTTAAGCGTTTCTTCCATAGTGGGTATAGCTTTGGCTCTTCCTTTATTTAAGCTATTAGGGCTTTCAGGTTCTATGGTATTTTGGGCGTTTTTTTCTTTTTTAGCCTTAGTGATTTATTATCCTCAAGCAAAAAACGGTCGCTTTTTTAGGGTCCGAAAAAAATCTTCTAAAAAAAGTGCGATTTTTAGCCAACTTGGCACTTGGAAAATCACTTTTTTTATGGGTTCGCAAAGCTTTTTGGCGTATTCTTTGTTTTTTTGGTATGTGCAAATCATCGTAGAAAAAGGCTTTTCAAAGGAATTTGCTACGGATATGCTCCTTTTTGCCCAGCTTGTGGCTATGCCCGTTTCTCTTTTTGCACCCTTGCTTTTATCTAAGCTAAAAGCTAGTTTTCACGCACCTTACATAGCTTTTTTATGCTCGATGTATGCCTTAGGCTTTAGCTTGCTTTTTGCCTTTGATAGCAAATTTTTGGTTATTTTAAGTGCTTTTTTACTTGCCTTTCCTTGGGGCGGGGTCTTTGGTATAGTTTTGCTTTTCATAGCGCAAAAAAGTGCCACCACTCAAGTAGCGGCTAAACTTTCAGCCTTAGCTCAGGGTTTTGGGTATTTAATCGCAGCTCAGGGGCAGTGGATTATAGGCTTAATGCACGATAAATTCGGTAATTTTTCAGCCTCTTTGCTTATGCTTGTGGGCGTGGGAATTTTGGTAAATATCTTTGGTTATTTATCCTATAAAAGTGAAAAAATTAAATAAAATTTAAAGCCTTTTCTAGCAGTATATCGCTTCCGTTTTTTAAAGCTATGCCGTGCAATCTTGTGGATATGTCTTTTAAATTTATCTTCAAAATGGCTTTAAAAACTGCTTCGGTCCCAGCTTCATCTTGGGTAAAAATTTGACACAAAGCCTTATCTTGTAAAAATTTAGCATTAAAATACTGATGATTTTTAGCTGCATAGGGATAAGGTATGAAAATAGCAGGTAAGGTATTAGCACAAAGCTCAAAAAGAGTGCTAGCCCCCGCTCTTGCAAGGGCTAGGTCTGCTTCTTTCATTTTTTCTTCTAAATTTAAACTAAAGTCAAAAACATCAGCTTTTATGTTTAAAGCTTCATAGTGTTTTTTACATTTTTGTAAATCCTTTGAGCCACATTGATGAATGATTTTAATGCCCTTTTCTTCAAGCTTTGGTGCTAAATTTAAGGCTAAATCATTGATAAAAGATGCCCCCTGGGAACCACCCAAAAAAATAATATTTTTTAATTCCTTACGCACTCTTGCCGTGTCAAAAAAGCCTTCTCGCACAGGATAAGGACAAAGTTCTTTTTCAAAGGCACTAAAGAAATTTGAGGCAAAAGGCTTTAAAAGCTTATTTAAAGAACCGCTTTTTGAATTTTGCTCGTGTATAAAAAAAGGCAAATGCGAAAACAAAGCCGCAAAAGAAGCAGGAGCCGCACTATAACCTCCTACGCTAAAAACAGCCTTAACTTCATATTCTTTAAAAATTTCCTTGCAAGTCTTAGAGAGTTTTAAGGTATGAAATAAAGAGCTGATTTTTCCTAATTTGTTTTGATTAACCACTCCTTTAGAGCTTAAGAAAAATTTTTCCTTAAAGCGTTCTTCATTTTCAAACCACGCCCTATCTTGCCCGTTTTGACTGCCTATATAAATACAAGTTATATTTTTTTTTATCGCACTTTCTAGCAAACAACGCACTATGACTAAATGCCCACCCGTTCCACCGCCTGTTAAAGCCACTGTCATAATTTAACCTTTTTTGAAATCATTAATACATAGCCTATGCCTATGCAAATTGCCCACATCGAACTGCCTCCATAGCTTAAAAGAGGCACGGCTACGCCTTTTAATGGAGTAAGGGAAATAATACCAAAGGCATTCATAAAAAAAGAAAAAAGTAAAAGCAAGGCTATGCCTGAGCAAAAAATAAAATCCTGCTTCGCTTCGCATCTTCCTGCTATTCTAAAAATTCTTAAAATCATCCAAAGATAGATAAAACAAATAATTCCAAGACCCAAAAGTCCTATTTCTTCGGTAATTCCTGAAAGAACAAAGTCTGTATGCACTTCGCTTAAAAATCCTAGCTTAAAAGTGCCAAGCCCCAAACCTTCGCCAAAAAATCCCCCGTGGGCTATGGCATTTAAGGAGTGTGAAATTTGATAAGGTTCGCTGTTGCTGCTTACCCTTAAAGCATCCGCTAACCAATTAGGCAGCATAGGCAAGAAAGCATCTTGAATATTGCCCCACCAAGAAGCGATTCTTTGAATACGCCTTTGATTGCTAAAAATTACCATTATGCCTATCATCATAATGATTAAAGTTCCAAAGGCAAAAAGCCTTTTGCTAGCCCCTGCAAAAAAGGCTAGAGCCAAAATCAAAAAGAAAGAAATCACGCTTTGCCCTAAATCATTTTGCGTAATATAAATATAACCTATAACCAGACAAGCCAGTATGCAATAAGGCAAAAGGATTAAGGCTTCGTGTCTTATGGCTTTTTTACTCTCATCAATACGCCTTGTATAAGACCAAGCTAGAAAATAAATCAGTCCTATTTTGAAAAATTCCACAGGAGAAATAGAAAGGGGTCCTAAGCGTATCCAGCGTTTAGCCCCCCCGCTAGCTGTTGCCAAGGCAGAAGGTAAAAACGGCAAAATAATGATAAATATAAAAGAAATAATCAAAATAGCTAAAATAATTTTTTTAGAAAGTGCTTTATCGGGGTTAAGCTGGGAGATAAAAAACATTATAAGTATGCCACTAATGCCAAAAAAAAGCTGACGAATAAAAAAATGAACTTCGCTATAATCTAAAAAAAGTATGGTAAAAGCTGTAAGAGAATAAGAAAATACTATGCCTATGGTGATTAAAATACAACTTAAATAAAATAATCTTTTATCCGCAACCATTGATAACTTTTTCTTTCATTTATAATTTTCTTTGGGAATTTTTAAAAAGTTTTATTATAGCTAAAATACATTAAAATTTTTGCTAAGTTTTTGTAAGGAAATTTTGCTAAAATTAAGAATAAAAATACAAAAAAAGGGCAGATAATGAATCAAATCCATAAAATTCTCATAGCAAATAGGGCTGAAATAGCCGTGCGTGTCATTCGTGCTTGTAGGGATTTGCACATTAAAAGTGTTGCGGTTTTTACCGAGCCTGATAGGGAGTGTTTGCATGTAAAAATCGCCGATGAGGCTTACCGTATAGGAACGGATGCTATAAGAGGATATTTAGACGGGGGTCGTATTGTTGAAATTGCTAAAGCTTGTGGAGCCGATGCTATACATCCGGGTTATGGATTTTTAAGTGAAAATTATGAATTTGCTAAGGCTTGTGAGGAAGCAGGACTTGTGTTTATAGGTCCAAAATCTGAAGTTATTTTAAAAATGGGAAATAAAAATATCGCTAGAAAATTAATGGCTAAAAATGGAATTCCCATAGTTCCCGGAACTGAGAAATTAAACTCTTATAGTTTAGAAGAGCTTAAAACTTTTGCTGAGAAAATAGGCTATCCTGTGATTTTAAAGGCTTCTGGCGGAGGCGGGGGGCGTGGAATTCGTGTCGTGCATAAAGAAGAAGAGCTTGAAAATGCTTTTGAATCTTGCAAAAGAGAAGCTTTGAGCTATTTTAATAATGATGAGATTTTTATGGAGAAATTTATAGTCAATCCCCGCCATATAGAATTTCAAATTTTAGGGGATAATTATGGCAATATCATTCATCTTTGCGAAAGAGACTGCTCTATCCAACGCCGCCATCAAAAGCTTATAGAAATAGCACCTTGTCCGGGAATTTCAGATAATCTTAGAAAAACTATGGGTGTGAGTGCCGTGGCTGCGGCTAAGGCTGTGGGATATACCAATGCTGGCACCATAGAGTTTTTGCTTGATGATTATAACCGCTTTTATTTTATGGAAATGAATACAAGAATTCAAGTTGAGCATCCTATCACGGAAGAAATCACAGGCGTGGATTTAATCGTGCGTCAAATTCGTATCGCAGATGGGGAAATTTTGGATTTAGAACAAAGCGATATTAAGCCTAGGGGTTTTGCTATTGAAGCTAGAATTACAGCTGAGAATGTGTGGAAAAATTTCATTCCAAATCCGGGAAAAATAGGGGAGTATTACCCAGCTCTAGGTCCTTCTGTAAGAGTGGATAGTCATATTTATAAGGACTATGTGGTGCCTCCTTTTTATGATTCTATGTTGGCAAAGCTTATTATTAAAGCCACTAGTTATGATTTGGCAGTAAATAAACTCGAAAGAGCCTTGAAAGAATTTAGCATAGAAGGCATACGCACGACCATACCCTTTTTAATCGCTATTACCAAAACAAGAGAATTTAGGCGAGGCTTTTTAGACACCTCTTTTATAGAAACTCATATGCAAGAATTATTGGAAAAAACAGAAGACAGACACCAAGAAAATAAAGAAGAAGTCATAGCTGCCATAGCGGCTACACTTAAAAAAATACGAGAAAGTAGGCAATGATGGATTTTATAAGCAGTCTTAAAAATATTAAAAGAGAAATGCAAGCTAGTGCTAATACTTCAAAATTGGCAAAGAAATCCAGTAAGAGTGGAGCAAGTGTAAAAAATTTAGAAAAATTAGCTAAAGATATTCGTCAAAAAAATGAGGAAACAAATATGGATAAACAAATGCAAGAAATTTTTCTAAAACAAGAAAAATTACAAGATGAATTTTCTGAATTTATCAAAAATGCAGATATTAAGAAAATTTAATGTTTGAGCTTGGTTTTTGCACCCTTGAAGATAAGTGTCCTTATTTAAAAGATAAACGCTCAAGAATAGAATATAAATACATAGAGAATTGCTCTAAAGAACTCAATGGTGCATTGATAAGGCGGGGTTGGCGGCGTTTTGGAAGGTATTTTTCGCGTCCTATTTGTGAAGATTGCAATGAATGCTTAAGTCTTAGAATTTTGGTTAATGAATATAATTTTTCAAGAAGCCAAAGAAGGGTTATTAATAAAAATATCAATACCAAAGTCCTGCTTAGAACGCCCCATTTAAGCAATGAGCATTTGTTTTTATACGATAAATACCATCGCTTTATGGAAGAAAAAAGGGCTTGGAAACGCTATGATTTAAGCTTTAAGCAGTATTATAATCTCTATATCGATGGCTTTATGGATTTTGGCTATGAGCTTGCTTTTTATAGGGAAAATAAGCTTGTTTGCGTGGATTTGATTGATATTTTAGAAGATGGAATTTCTAGTATTTATTGTTTTTATGACCCTGAATTTTCTCATCTTTCTTTGGGTAAATTTTCCTTACTTGAAGAACTAAAAATAGCTAAAAAAATGAGATTAAATTATATTTATCTTGGATATTTTGTAAAAAAGTGTCAATCTTTATCCTATAAAGCCGATTATACACCCAATGAAATTTTAAAAGGCACAAGGGGGCTTTTTGAAAATGAGCTTTTATGGGAGAAATGAATGCAGATTGTTCAGACTTTAGAAACTATTAATGTTAATACAGACGATATTAGCGTATTTCAGTATTTTAAAGACTTGATTACTAAAAATTTCACAAAAGTAATAGGACGCAAGAATAAGATTTTTTCCTTTTTTGAGGAAAATGAAATTCCACAAAGACGCTATTTTTTAAAGGTTTTAGACCAAAAATATCGCAAAAGTTCCAATGAAAGCATAGAGAATTTAAAAGATGCGTATTTTAAAACCTTCAGGCTTAATTTTGAGCAAAACAATACGCTAAAGCCTATGTTGTTTATAAAGGTTGATTTTGCTGCGGGTAGGATTTTGATGAAATTAAGTGCCAATGAAAGGCTTTTTATAGCTTATATTAAAAACTATTTTAAAAATCACAGCGTAGAATACGATGAAATGACGCACATTCTCATCTTAGAATACAAAGATGAAGGCACTTTTGAGCTTTTTGAAGCCTTTGCGGATGAGAGTGAGCATTTAAAGTATTGTGTGAATTTTGAAGTTGATAGAGAAGAATACAAAAAATTTCGTCAAAATATTCACAATAAAGAAAATATGAAATGGAAATTTAATGCCCTAGCTAAACTTTTTAGCAATTATTTTAGCACCCTAGAATGCACCCCGCAAAATGATTTAAGCGAGATTAGACAAAAATATCTTATCCTTGTCAAGCTTTATCATCCTGATTTTCATCAAGGCAAAAGTGCCATAGAAAAGGCTTATGCAAGAGAGCAATTTGAAAAAATACAAATTGCTTATGATAATCTAAAAGCCCTTTACAAAAATAATGCTTAATTTAGTTTTTCTCTTTCATAAATTTTTCTTAATTTGCTATCTAGTTTAAAGCAAAATTTAAAAAGTGCAGGAACTACAAGCAAGGTAAGCAAGGTCGAGCTTATAAGTCCAAAGATAACGGCTATTGCCATAGGAGAATTGGCTTCATAGCCCGCACCTTTTGAAAGAGCAAGGGGTAGCATAGCAAAAATCATAGCAAAAGTGGTCATTAAAATAGCCCTTAAGCGGGATTTTCCAGCGATTAAAAGAGCTTTATCGGGTTCTAAGCCTTCGCGACATTTTTGATTAGCCACATCTACAAGCAAGATAGCGTTTTTTCCTACCATACCAAAGAGTAAAATAAGGGCGATTAAAACAAAAAGAGAAAAATTATGCCCCGTGATAAATAATCCTATACAAGCTCCGCCAAAGGCTAAAGGCATACTTACCATAATAATAAAAGGCAAAATAAGACTTTCATAAAGTGCGGCTAAAACAAGATAGATTAAAATAAAGGCTAAAATCACTGCCATAGCAAAGCCTTGCACGGTTTCGCCTAAAAGATTGATAAAGCCTGAAAAAGCATAGCTAAGATTTGTATTGTGATTTAAAATTTTATCCTTATTATCCACTAAAAGTTTTTGCACTTCGCCTAAGGATACGCCATTAATCCCTGCTGTAATTTTTACAGAGCGATTTTTATTGTAGCGATTAATACTCTTTAAATTCTTGCTATATACAAAATCCACTACGCTTGAAAGTTCTAAATTGACACCTTGATTATTCTTAATGCTAATGCGTTTTAGTGCTTCTATATCTTTTTTAAATTCAGGGGCAAAACTTAAGATAATATCGTCCTTTGAATTTCCCCTATCCATACTTCCTACGCTAAGTTGGGCAAAAGAATACCCCAAAACCCCAGCGATATACTCAGGATTGACATCTAAGAGTTTGGCTTTTTCTTTGTTGATATGCAAGGCTACTTCATCTTTTGTAGCATTGGCATTATCATTTATATCTACAATACCCAAGTTAGTGCCTAAAATTTCTTTGGCACGAGAAGCTGCTTCTTTTAGAGTGTTTAAATCATCTCCTAGGATTAAAAACTGAACAGGCTCATCAATACCCGCACCTTCTATCTTTGGAAGTTCTAAAATTTTGATTTTCAAACTTTCGTCTTGAAATTTTTGACGATACAAACTTACTATGGCACTTTGTCTTAATTTTCTTTCATCTAAATTTTTAAGTTTGACATAAATTTTAGCCTTAGTCGAGTCTTTAGCATCATCATAACCCACCAACAAAAAAGCATAAGCTACATTTTCATCTGCTTGAATTTTTTCAAGCAAATTAAAGCTTTTTTCTTTCATAGCTTCTAAACTTAAATCTTTTTTGCTCTCAAGCAAAACTTGAATTTCGCTATCATCTTCCATAGGCAAAAAATCAAGTCCCAAACGCGTAGCTAAAGCAAAAGAAAGTCCTACAAAAACAAGAGTGGCTAGGATAAATTTTGCTTTATTTTGTAAAATTTTATAGAGCAAATTTTCATATTTTTCTTCTATTTTTTCAAAAAAAGCTTCTGTTTTTTCATAAAATTTACTCTCTTTTGGGTTTAAAAACCTAGCTGCAAGAGTGGGTATTAAAAACACAGAAACCAAAAAGCTTACAACTATTCCACTAGCTACGCTTATGCCTAAGGCATTAAAAAAGAGTCCGGGAATGGAGTTCATATAAGAAATAGGGATAAAAACACAAAGCAAAACTATGCTAATGCTTAAAACACTAAAGCCTATTTCTTTAATACCTAAAAAAGCAGCTTGTAAGGGTAGATAGCTTTTTAGTTTTTTGGCGATATTTTCAATCACCACTATGGCATCATCTATGAAAATTCCTATGCTTAAGGTTAGAGCTATGAAGCTTAGGCGGTTTAAATCATAACCTAAAAGGTCAATAATAAAAAAAGTTGAAATGATAGAAGTGGGTATAGCTATGCAAGCTATGAGAGTGGCACTTAAATTTCTTAAAAATAAAAACACGATAACAAGGGTTAGAAAAATCCCCAAAACCATATCAAAAATCACTTGAGAAAGGTGTTTGTGGATATTTAAGCTCTTATCATAAAGCACATTAATGCTTATATCTTTTGGAATTTGTTTTTCTAAAAGCACTAAGGCATTTTTGACATTTTTAATCATTTCAAGGGTGTTGTAATTTGTGATTTTGCCTAGTTCTAAAAGCACTCCTTCTTTGCCTTCATATAAAGCACTTTGTTTTTCATCTTCATAAAAACTTGAAATATGAGCAATATCGCTTAAAAATACCCCTGTTTTTATGCGAAGGCTTTTAAGCTCTTCTAAATTTATAGCTTCAAAATAACCCTTGATGATATAAGTATTTTGATTATTGTTAAGTTCGCCTAGGGCTTGTTTGAAATTTTGACTTTTGATGATATTAGCAACTTCAAGGGCGTTAAGACTATATTTTCTAAGCTCATTGGGTTTTAGTTCTATACGAATTTGAGGCTCTAAAAATCCCTTAGCTTCGATTTTACCTACTCCATCAATTCTTTGTAAAAAAGGCTTTATTTTGTCATTGATTTCACGCATGAGTTGTAATTTATCTTTAGAATATAAAAAAAGTGAAATAGCAGCACCCGAATCTGAGCTAATTTTTTCAATTTGGGGTTTAGAGGGTAGGCTTAAAGTTCCTATTTTATCACGCACATCATTGGCTGCTACTTCAAGATTTTTACCCAGTTTAAACTCGACTACACTGACGCTAAAATTATCATACGCAGCCGAAGTTATAGTCTTTACTCCATCAATCTCACTTAGGGCATTTTCTATTTCTTTGGTAAGTTTTGATTCTACGAAATTTAAATCCCCATTTACCTTGCTTGTGATTTTTATAAGAGGTATAGAAACATTAGGAAATAAATTCACACTCATACTAAAAGCAGAGATTAGCCCAAAAATCATTAAAGCCAAAAAAAACATCAGCACAGCAATAGGTCGGTTTATAGCTAGTTTAAACATTTTTAATCTTTAGTGATGATTTTGCCTTCGCCAAAAAGTCCCGGTGTTAAATTTTCACTCTCAACTTCAGCATAAATTTTTCTCGTTTTTACTTCTATACTGGGATAAATCAGGCTGATTTTGCCTTTAAATTCTGTGTTGTTTTGGTCTATTTTATAGCTAAATTCATCGCCTATTTTGACTTTATCTTTATATTTTTCATCAAAGCTTAAAAGCAATTTGCTTTGAGGATAAGAAAAAATTTCTATCAAAGGCTGAGTTGCCCCGCCCACACCTTCGCCAATTTGTATAAATTTATCCGCAACTATGGCATCATAAGGGGCGCGAAGTTCTTTTTTGGCTAGGATATTTTCATAATAGGCTATATTGGTTTTTGCCTTGGCTAAATTTAAATTCGCAACACTTAATTTAGCCTTCATATCTTCATAGCTTTGCTTGTCGATGACATTTTTAACAGCCTTAATTTTTTGCATTTTGCTTTTGGTATTTTCATATTCTACAAGTGCTAAATTGTAGTCGTTTCTGGCGTTTTGAAGGGCTATTTTTTCACTTTCTTGATTAAGAGCAAGTAAGAGTTCTCCTTTTTTGACTTTTTGTCCAATTTCTACAGGAATTTCTTGCACCAAACCTATGCTTTGAAGAGCAAGTTTGCTTTGTTTTAAAGCCTTGACATTGAAACTTGCGTAAATTTCGTCGCCAAAGACCCAATTAAAAGCAAGAAGCAAAAATAGAATTTTTTTCATTCTTTAACCTTTGAAATAAGATTTATACCCGCATTAAAATAATAATTTGCCTTGGTAATTTCAAATTCATTTTTAGCAAGTTCTAAATCGCTTTGTGCTTTAAATTTAACTTCCAAAGCTTGAAGATATTCCACATAAGAGAGTAGTCCCGCTTGGTATTTTTTATCCACACTTTCAAAAGCCAAATTGGCAGCATTTAAGCTAAGATTAAGAGCATTGATTTGTTCTTGTAAAACTTGTAAATTTTTATCCAAATAATTTAATTCTTCTTTATTTTTGCGTTCGCTAAATCTTGCGTTGGCATTAGCTATTTGAACATTTAAGCGTTCTTTTTCTACTTCTTTAGCTCTTGCATTAAAATCAAAAATTTTCCATTGCATAGTTAGGATAATTTGATTATTTTGGGAGTATTTTTCTAAAAATTCATTAGCTAAGGGGATATAAGCTGCTGGAATTTTTGGATTGTAATTATTTTTATAAAAGCTAAAATTATTTTGAATATAAAATTTTGGAAAATACTCAGCTTTTGCAAAACTAACGCTTTGTTTAGCTAGATTGATTTGCTCTTTTGCCATCATTACTTCATAATTTTGACTTTTTTCTTGCTGTGGATTTTCTAAAAAAGCATAGCCTTGGGGTTTAAAGTCTGTATGAGTTAAAATTTTAATTTCTTTTTGTATATTTGCCATTTTAAGCTTATTTTGACTGAGTTCTAATAAGCTTAAATGATACTTAGCTTTTATGCTTTCAAGTTCATCTTTGGGACTAAGTCCTGCTTGATGAAATTTTTGCAACCTTTCAAAAGTTGATTTTAAAAGCAAAACTTTTTGCTCATTTGCCCGTAGAATTTTTTCAAGACTTAAGGTGTTAAAATAAAGCGTTATAGCATTTAAAGCAAGGTAGTTTTTGCTTTGTTCTTTATCCAAAAGGCTTATTTTTTCCTTGCTCTCTAAGGCTCTTAAGTGTGCCTCTCTAGCACCCCCATCAAAAAGCAAAAAATTTAAAGAAAACTTAGCAAATAGGCTTTCTTGTGGGTCTATGATGAAGCGGTCTTTATTATTGGCTACATAAGCTGAGTTTAGACTAAGAGAGGGTAGGTAAGTTCTAAAAGCTTGCTCTTTGTCTAAATTAGCTTGTTTGCTTTGCATTTGTTTGATGAGATAGGCTTCATTGTTTTGACTAAGATTTATTAATTCGCCTAAATTTGAAGCTGACAATAACAAGGGCAAAAAAGCTAAAACTACGGCTTTTTTAGCAAAAGAATTGAAGTATTTTTCAAGCATTTTAAACATAAGGATATTGTATTAGCCTTTTTATAAATTTCCATTGAAGTTTTTTGTAAAAAAATAAAATTTATTTGTTTTAAACATAAATTCTGTTAAAATCCTAGCTTTAAAAATTTATGCTTAGGATGCTATTTTGTCGGTAAAAAATATTAGAAATTTCTCCATCATAGCCCATATTGACCACGGAAAATCTACTCTTGCAGATAGGATTATCAGTGAGTGTGGGGCTATTAGTCAAAGGCAAATGAGTTCGCAGGTTATGGATACTATGGATATAGAAAAAGAGCGGGGTATCACTATAAAAGCGCAGTCGGTGCGTTTAAATTATAATTTTAATAAGGAAAATTTTGTTTTAAATTTGATTGATACCCCAGGTCATGTGGATTTTTCTTATGAGGTGAGTCGTTCTTTGGCAAGTTGTGAAGGAGCCTTGCTTGTAGTGGATGCTTCTCAAGGCGTTGAGGCTCAAACCATAGCTAATGTTTATATAGCCCTTGAAAATAACCTTGAAATCATTCCTGTGATTAACAAAATCGATTTGCCTAGTGCGGATATAGAAAAGGTCAAGCACGAAATTGAACATATCATAGGTATAGATTGCAAAGAAGCCATTTGTGTGAGTGCAAAAACAGGCGTGGGTATAAAAGAACTTATAGAAACTATTATCACTAAAATTCCCGCTCCTAAAAGCGATGATAAAGCTCCTACTAAGGCTTTGATTTATGATTCTTGGTTCGATAATTATTTGGGTGCTTTGGCTTTGGTTAGAATTTATGAAGGAAATATCGCTAAAAATGATGAAGTTTTAGTGATGGCAACGGGAAAAAAGCATTGGGTGCAGGATTTATTTTACCCCCATCCTTTAAGTATGATTAAAACCCAGAGTTTAAATTCAGGAGAAGTAGGTGTGGTGGTGCTAGGTCTTAAAAATGTCGGCGATGTTCAAGTGGGCGATACCATCACTTTGGCAAAAAACAAAGCCAAAGAAGCCATAGAGGGTTTTGAAAAGGCAAAAGCCTTTGTATTTGCAGGGCTTTATCCTATTGAAACGGATAAATTCGAGGATTTAAGAGATGCTTTGGATAAGCTAAAGCTTAATGATAGTTCTATTACTTATGAGCCTGAAACTTCTTTGGCTTTAGGCTTTGGCTTTAGGGTGGGATTTTTAGGACTTTTGCATATGGAAGTGATTAAAGAAAGGCTTGAAAGAGAATTTAATCTTGATTTGATTGCCACAGCTCCAACGGTAACTTATGAAATTTATCAGAGCGATGGAAAACTTGTTAAAATTCAAAATCCTAGCGAACTTCCTCCTGTTAATAAAATTGCTTATATAAAAGAGCCTTATGTAAAAGCCACCATCATCACGCCCAGTGAATTTTTGGGGAATTTAATCACTCTTTTAAATCGCAAAAGAGGAGTGCAGGTTAAAATGGACTATATCACGCCCCAGCGGGTTTTGCTAGAATATGATGTGCCTTTAAATGAGATTGTGATGGATTTTTATGATAAATTAAAGTCCTTGACTAAGGGATATGCGAGTTTTGATTATGAGCCTGTGGAATTTAGAGTAGGGGATTTGGTTAAGCTTGATATTAAGGTAGCGGGTGAAAATGTCGATGCCTTGAGTATTATCGTGCCTAATGAAAAGGCATTAAGCAAAGGAAGAGAGCTTGTTAGTGCTATGAAAGAAATTGTTCCTAGACAGCTTTTTGAAGTGGCTATTCAAGCTAGTATTGGAAATAAAATCATTGCAAGAGAAACCGTTAAATCTATGGGCAAAAATGTAACGGCAAAATGTTATGGTGGCGATATTAGTCGAAAAAGAAAGCTTTTAGAAAAGCAAAAAGAGGGCAAAAAAAGAATGAAAGCCATAGGTAAGGTGAATTTACCTCAAGAGGCTTTCTTAAGTGTTTTAAAGATAGATTGATGAGAAATTTAAAACTTGGCTTGAAATTTGCTTATATTTTTAATACAATTTTAAAATAATTTTCTAAGGAGAAAAAATGTTTAAAAAATTTTTGATTTTTGTAGTGCCTATTTTATTTTTGAGTGCTTGTGCGACTAGACAAGATACTTTTACCCAAGTTAATCAAATTTCTAAGAATTCTAAGTGCAGTTCTTGCGAAAGTGCTAATGGCTTTGAAGCGAAGATTAAAGGGCTTTTGTATGTGAGTGATGTGGGGATTAAATGTTGTGCTAATAAACGCACTTTAGATACGGGCGTTGCTTTAAAGAAGGTTTATTTGCATAGATTTTATGATTTAAGGGAGAGTCAAAAGGTTTTAAATGCTCAAGGAAAAAAATTGTTTGTGGATGTCAATTTTAACGCAGTATTTTACACTTACTTAAAGCAAGAGCTTAAAGCTAGGGGTATAGTAGTGCTTGATAGCAATGAACAAAATTCGCCTTATGTCAGCAAGATTAATTTAGAATTTATCTCTTTTGGTGCAACGCAAGATGCTTCAGGGTTGCATTCAAAACTAGCAGGAGTTTTAGAGATAAGCGATATAAACAAAAATAAAAAATTTACCATTCGCACCAAACAAGATGTGCAAGGCTTTGATGATTTGAAAGAAACAACTTTTTATACTCATTTACTCATTAAGCAAATGGCAAATAAAGCTGCCAGTTTAATTTCTGAGCTTTGAGATGTGTAAGTTGCGGAGCTTTTGCTCTGCTTTGCTTTTGTGATTTGTGTGAATTAGAGCTTGGGGAATTTTCTTTAGGTATAAGAAAATTTGAAAATGACTTTAGGGTTTATTCTTTTTATAAGTATCACGAAATACAACACTTGCTTCGCTCTAAACACCATTTTTATGGTTATTTTGTCTATAAAATGCTTGCTAAGTTAAGTTTTGCAAAATTTAAAGATTTTTTTAATCCTAAAATGAAAATTAATGTCATAGCCTTAGATGATAGGGTTGAAGATATGCTTTATTCACACTCTGCGATTTTAGCCAAAGAGCTAAAAAGCCAATTTATAAAGCCTGTGTTTAATGTTTTAAAAGCACAAAATAGGGTTAAGTATTCGGGAAAAAGCTTGGAATTTCGTCAAAAAAACAAAAGAGCCTATAAACTTTTAAAAACTATTTATCATCCTGTTATTTTAGTCGATGATATAATAACCACAGGTTCTAGTCTCTTAGAAGCTAAAAAAGTTTTAGAAGAAAATAAAATTCCCGTGCTTTTTGCTCTTGTTTTAGCTGATGCAAAAGTTTAATGTGATATAATCAAAACTTTGAATTTATAGAAGGATTTTTATGGAGAATATTTTTAGCAAGGATGACGATATTGAGCTTATAGATATAGAAAATTCTATAAAAAGTAGTTATTTAGACTATTCTATGAGCGTGATTATAGGTCGTGCTTTGCCCGATGCAAGAGATGGTTTAAAGCCTGTTCATAGAAGAATTCTTTACGCTATGCAAAATGATGAGACAAAAAGCAGAACAGATTTTGTCAAATCAGCGCGTATAGTGGGTGCTGTTATAGGTCGCTATCATCCGCACGGAGATACAGCAGTTTATGATGCTTTAGTCAGAATGGCTCAAGATTTTTCTATGAGATACCCTAGCATAACAGGGCAGGGAAATTTTGGCTCTATTGATGGAGATGGGGCGGCTGCTATGCGTTATACTGAGGCAAAGATGAGCAAACTCTCCCACGAGCTTTTAAAGGATATAGATAAGGACACGGTTGATTTTGTGCCTAATTATGATGGTTCTGAGAGTGAGCCTGATGTTTTGCCTTCTAGAGTTCCTAATTTATTATTAAATGGTTCAAGTGGTATTGCTGTGGGTATGGCGACTAATATACCACCGCATAGCCTTAATGAGCTTGTCGATGGGCTTTTATATTTGCTAGATAATAAGGACGCTAGTTTAGAGCAGATTATGGAGTTTATCAAAGGACCTGATTTTCCAACAGCAGGAATTATCTATGGTAAAAAGGGCATTATAGAAGCGTATCGCACGGGGCGAGGTCGTGTTAAGGTGCGTGCAAAAACCCATATAGAAAAAAGAGCCAATAAAGACATTATCGTTATTGATGAGCTTCCTTATCAAACCAATAAGGCAAGATTGATTGAGCAAATCGCTGAGCTTGTAAAAGAAAAGCAAATTGAAGGCATTGCCGAAGTTAGAGATGAGAGCAACAAAGAAGGAATTCGTGTAGTAATCGAACTAAAACGCGATGCTTTAAGTGAAATAGTTCTTAATAATCTTTTTAAATCAACTACTATGGAAAGCACTTTTGGTGTGATTATGTTAGCCATTTATAATAAAGAGCCTAAAATTTTCTCCTTGCTAGAACTTTTAAATCTTTTCCTAACCCACAGAAAAACGGTCATCATAAGACGCACCATTTATGAACTTCAAAAAGCAAGAGCAAGAGCGCATATTTTAGAAGGGCTTAAAATCGCACTGGATAATATAGACGAGGTCATAGCTCTTATAAAAAATAGCCCTGATAATAATACCGCAAGAGATTCTTTAATAGCAAAATTCGCACTCAGTGAGCTACAAGCTAATGCTATTTTAGATATGAAGCTAGGGCGTTTAACGGGACTTGAAAGAGAGAAAATCGAAAATGAGCTTGCAGAATTGATGAAGGAAATTGCAAGACTTGAAGAAATTCTAAAAAGCGAAGAATTGCTTGAAAATTTAATTCGCGATGAATTAAAAGAAATTAGAAGCAAATTTGATGTGCCACGCATTACGCAAATCGAAGATGATTACGATGATATTGATATTGAAGATTTAATTCCTAATGAAAATATGGTTGTAACCATTACACATAGGGGTTATATCAAGCGTGTGCCTACCAAGCAATACGAAAAGCAAAAAAGAGGGGGCAAGGGTAAGCTTGCTGTTACGACTTATGAAGATGATTTTATAGAGAGCTTTTTTACGGCTAATACGCACGATACTTTGATGTTTGTAACGGATAGGGGTCAGCTTTATTGGTTAAAAGTTTATAAAATTCCTGAAGGTTCAAGAACGGCTAAGGGAAAGGCTGTGGTTAATCTTATCAATTTGCAAGCAGATGAAAAAATTAGAGCCATCATACCTACTACAGATTTTGAAGAAAGTAAGTCTTTATGTTTCTTTACTAAAAATGGTATAGTCAAACGCACGAATTTAAGTGAATACCAAAACATTCGTAGCGTGGGAGTAAGGGCGATTAATTTAGATGAAAATGATGAGCTTGTAGCTGCCATCATTGTTTGTCAAGATGAAAATGAAATTTTTATTAAAAATAATGAAGAAATTTTAGAAAATGAAGAAATTGAAAATTTAAATGATGAAAATCTTGAAAATGAAGAAAGTGTAAGCACACAAGGTAAAATGCTTTTTGCCGTAACCAAAAAGGGTATGTGTATCAAATTCCCACTGGCAAAAGTGCGTGAAATTGGTCGCGTGAGTCGCGGGGTAACGGCTATTAAGTTTAAAGAAAAAAATGACGAATTAGTAGGTGCGGTTGCTATTGAAAATGATGAGCAAGAAATTTTAAGCATCAGTGCAAAGGGCATAGGAAAACGCACCAATGCAGGAGAGTATAGACTGCAAAGCAGGGGTGGCAAGGGCGTAATTTGTATGAAGCTTACAGAAAAGACCAAGGATTTAATCAGCGTGGTCATAGTAGATGAGAGTATGGATTTGATGGCTCTTACAAGTTCAGGCAAGATGATACGCGTAGATATGCAAAGCATTAAAAAAGCAGGGCGTAACACAAGTGGCGTCATCGTGATTAAGGTGGAGAATGATGAGGTGGTTAGCATCGCTAAGTGTCCTAAAGAAGAAAATGATGAGGACGAGCTAAATGATGAAAACTTGGATTTAAATTTAGAGTAAATTTAAAGTTGGAACGCTTATTGCTTTTCTACTTTTTAATTACAATATTTTGAAGGTGTAACAATGAAAAAAACTTATTTTATGCTAGTTATAGCAGGAATTTTTGCAGGCTGTGTGCCAAGTGCGAATAGCGTGGCTAAAAACTCAAGTAGCCAAGCTCCATCTCAGGATGTTATCGTCCAAAAAGTCGATAAGGACGATGTGCGTGATATTATCAGAGAAGAGAAAATGTTAGCTCCAGATGCTAGTGAAAGTGAGCTTAGTTTTACAGCAGTTGGCGAAGGCATTGCCCCGATGAACACGGTTTCTACCGCACAGGCTTTAGCTTTGGCTAAAAGAGCGGCTATCACTGATGGTTATAGACAATTAGCTAGCAAACTTTATGGCGTGAAAGTCAATGGTAAAGACACAGTAAAAGATGCTATGCTTAGAAGCTCAACTATTACCGCTCAGGTAAATGGACTTATCAAAAATGCCAGTATAATTGATGAGAATTTTAATCAAGGGCTTTATAGAGTAAATTTAGAACTTAAAATCGATGCGGACAAGTGGAAAGAATTGTTTGCTTATTAATCTTTCTTAGCTTTAAGCTTTTTGCCCAAAATGAATTTATTTTTTGGGCGGAGCTTTCTAGTAGAAATTTTATACTCTTTTACCAAAATCAAACCCTATCTTTAGCTATGACACAAAGTGAAAATATGCAAGAACAATGGGTTTGTGAAATTTCTTATAATGACAAAGATTTAAAAACCCTGCCCCGAACTTCTTTAGGAATGATTGATGATAATATGCCAAAAACAACTCAATTTAATTTTTTAAATTCCCATAAAGATGAGTTAAGTGATTGTTTTATAGGGGCTAAAATCAGCGTTAAAGATATAGTAAATACTGATTTGCTTAAAGCTCAAAGTGAAACTTATGTGAAAATTCTACCCTTGCGTTTTAGAGTAGAATTTGGCGAACAATCTGCTTTTATTTATTATCTTTATAAAAAGCCTTGATTTTTACAAAGGCAAATTTCAACAAAGCTCCTTTGTGCCAATTTTTGCTATGTTTTATAAAATCTTGTCCTAGTTTATAAGTTTTACTTTGCATTAGGGCTTTGCTTTGCTCATAGTCTAAGCATTGCTCCAGTGGGAAATCTTTATCCCATTCTTTTGATTTTAAATACTCTTTATGCTTGAAAGCTAGGAAGATAAGCTTAAAACAAAGCTTAAAAAGGTCTTTAAAGCCTTGAAATTGCCTTAGTTCAAGTCCTATTTTATAACAAAGATGATTTTGAACCCTTTTTAAGGCACTAGGCAAAATTTGCTTTAAAATTTCATTTTTGTCATTTTTTAACCCTGTAAGTTCTTTTTCTATATGGACTAATTTTTCCCCTAAAACTTTGGCATAAGATTGTAAGGCATTGTATTCAACGCTATTATAAATTAAAAGCAATTCGTCTTTAAATTCAGCTACTTCAAGGGCGATTTTCCACCATAATCCACGGTAAGGACAAAGAGGAATTTGATAATTTTGACCCAAAATTTTCCACACATTAGACCAAGGTTTAGCAGCATTTATATGCGTAAAATGGGCGATTTTTATATGCTCTTTTTCTTTATTAAACTCAGCTCTTGTGATATTATGATGTGCCCACTCGCTCTCATCAATGCAGTAATCTTCCATAAACATAGTGTTTTTCTCCAAAGAACCTAGTAAAAAATTATATCTTTTAGGTAAAAAAAGGCTTTTATCCCACACTATGGCATTTAAAACCTCTTGATCGCCTACGGAATAGCTGTAATTTCGCATAAATTCTAAACATTTTTGCTCTATATTTTGCCTTTTAAATTCACTCACATTAATAAGCATAAATCCGGCATTAAAATAATATTCATTTTTCATAGTAAAGTCTTTTAAGCCTTCTTTTCTAGGCTTACACACCCTGCCTTTATGAAAGCTAAAATTCACATCGCTAATCGCAGCTAAGACTTTTTGCTCTAAATTTAAAGTCCATAGTTCTCTTAAATCGCAAAGCACTAGCATATCCACATCCAAATAAAGACAAGTTTGCACGCCTTCTTCTAAAAAGGCACAGGCTAAAAAGCGGTAAAAGGTCGATTTGTCCCCAACCCAGCCCGGAAGTATGGCTTCATTAAAAAGCCCTTCATCGACAAAATGGATTTGAATTTCGCAAGGATAAAAGAGTGATAAATTTTTGGCTAGTTGGTTTAATTTTTTGGCATTATTTGTTTTTATATTGCTTGTGAGTATATGAAAAACATAGCCTTCTTTTAAGTCTTTAACTTGGCTTAAGTTAAGCTTTTTATAGGCATTTAAACCTTCTTTTAATCTAGGTCCCCCATCCCCTAAAGCCCCCCCCCCCTAGAAGTCTCGCTTTTTAAAGCAAAATTGCTTTTAGAATTTTTTCCTTCTTCAAAAAAATCTTGGAACTTTTTATTTGGGTCTGTATTTTTTACTATGCTTGTGATTAAAACGCTTAGATATTTAACATAATTATCATTGGCATTAAAAACAATGTCAAACATAAGCTTGTCCTTTTTAGAAAATTAAAAAACGCAGTATATCAAAAAAAAAAAAAAAACAAAATCAAGCTTAAAAAAATTTGAAATTTACCTTAATTAAAGCACTTTTTTGTTAGGATTTGGCTTTAAATTTTTTAAAAGGTTTAGGATGAATTTGGTCATAGTAGAAGATGATATTAATATGCGTAAATCCTTAGAAATTGCTTTAGGCGAATATGAAGAATTTAAGATAAAATCCTACAAATCCGCCACAGAAGCTTTAAAAAAGCTAGGCGATGATACGGATTTAATCATCACAGATATTAATATGCCAGGCATTGATGGCATAGAATTTGTTAAAGCTTGTGAAAATAAATATGATTTTATTATTATGACAGGAAATGCCACCTTAAATCGTGCCATCGAAGCGGTGCGTTTGGGTGTGAAAGATTTTTTAACCAAACCTTTTGATATTGATACCTTAGTTGAAGCTATAAAACGGGCTAAAATCATAAGAGAAAAAACAGCGGATAAAAAGAATAAAAAAAAAGAAGAGTCTAAAGAATTTTTTTCCACTTCTGCGAATTTAGAAAAAACTTTAAATTTAAGTCAAAAAGCAGCTAAAACTGACGCTTCTGTGATGTTTTTTGGCGAAAGTGGAGTGGGAAAAGAGCTTTTTTCCCGTTATATCCACACCCATTCTAAACGCATAAATAAGCCTTTTGTAGCTATAAATATGGCAGCAGTTCCGTCTAATTTGATAGAAAGTGAGCTTTTTGGCTTTGAAAAAGGTGCTTTTACGGACGCTAATGCTACTAAGATGGGGCTTTTTGAAATGGCAAATGAAGGAACGCTTTTTTTGGACGAAATAGGCGAAATGCCCTATGAAATTCAAGCTAAACTTTTAAGAGCTTTACAAGAAAAAGAAATCACAAGGCTAGGTAGCACAAAAAGCATTAAAATAGATGTGAGAATTATTAGTGCGACTAATGCAAATTTGGACGAAAAAATAAAAAATGGAGAGTTTCGTTCTGATTTGTATTATCGTTTAAATACCCTTCCTATTCATATCCCGCCTTTAAGGGAACGCAAAGAAGAAATTCTAGGCATAGCACAAAAAGTTTTGGAAAATACTTGTAAAGAATATGATTTTGAAGAGAAAAGCTTAAGTCAAGAAGCTAAGAATGCTTTACTTGAGTATGATTTTCCGGGGAATATTAGGGAGTTAATTTCAGTGGTGCAAAGGGCTTGTATTTTAAGTGATGAGAAGGAAATTTCAAAAGAGGATTTGTTTTTAGAAGCTAGAAGTATAAAAAAAGATGTGAAAAATTTAGAAAAAGAATTGATTTGTGAAGTGCTATCAAGCGTGGATTATGATAAGTTTAAGGCTTGTGAAATTTTGGGTATGGATATAAAGATTTTAAATGAAAAAATTCAAAAATATCAAATAAAGGATAAATAAATGCCAAAAAAACAAAAAATAGCCATTGTGGGAGCCACAGGTGCTGTTGGAGAAGAGCTTTTGAATGTTTTAGCTGAGCTTGATTTTCCTGTGGAAAGTATTTTGCCCTTAGCTAGTGCAAAAAGCGTGGGGAGTGAGGTTGAATTTAAAGGAAAATTTTATAAGGTAAAAGAGCTTACTCAAAGTGTATTTAAAGAGCATCCTGTGGATATAGCCTTTTTTAGTGCAGGTGCAACTGTGAGTGAAAAATACGCCAAATTTGCCGTAGAGAGCGGTGCTGTTGTGATTGATAATACAAGTCATTTTAGAATGGATAAGGATGTGCCTTTGGTCGTTCCTGAGTGTAATGCTTTAGATATTAAAGAATGGAAAAAAACAGGCATTATTGCTAATCCCAATTGCTCTACTATTCAAATGGTGCAAGTTTTAAAGCCTTTAGATGGGCTTTTTGATTTAAAACGCGTTGATGTAAGCACTTATCAAGCAGCAAGTGGGGCAGGAAAAGAAGGTATGCAAGAACTAGTCGAGGCTATGCAAAGCTTTTTTGCCTTCAAGCTTGATGAATTTAAAGCAGAGGTTTTTCCTCATACCTTAGCCCTAAATTTAATCCCACAAATTGATATTTTTATGGATAATGACTATACTAAAGAAGAGCTTAAGATGGTTAATGAAACCCAAAAAATTTTACATAAAAATTTAGAAATTTCAGCAACTTGCGTTAGAGTGCCTGTTCTAAGAAGTCATAGTGAAGCTATTACTCTACACTTTAAAAAAGAAGTGGATATAAAAAAAGCCAAAGAAATTTTAGCAAAAGCACCCAGTGTTGTGCTAATGGATGAGCCTAAAAATAAAAAATATCCTATGCCCTTAATGATAAGCGATACCAATGAGACTTATGTTGGAAGAATTCGTGCTGATATATATGATAAAAAAATACTCCATCTTTGGTGTGTGGCTGACCAAATTCGCGTAGGTGCTGCAACAAATGCCGTGCGTATTGCTCAAAAATGGTTAGAATTTGAAAAGTGCAACTAAGAAAGGTAAATGATGTTAGAGAGAATTTTTGAAGCTTTATTGGTAAGAAGTCGTATTGTTACGATTTTACCCGTGATTTTTGGTTTGATTGGGGCTTTTGTGTTGTTTTTTATCGCAAGTTATGATGTTTTAAAGGTTATATTTTATACTTATAATTATTTTTTTGATGCGAATTCAAGCTTAGATTTGCATGAAGATGTGGTGGCTTTGATTATAGGAGCGGTGGATCTTTATCTTATGGCTTTGGTTTTGTTTATTTTTTCTTTTGGGGTTTATGAGCTTTTTATCAGTGAGATAGAAGAATTTAAACAAACAAAACAAAGCAAGGTTTTAGAAGTGCATAGTTTAGACCAGCTTAAGGACAAGCTTGCAAAAGTTATCATTATGGTTTTAGTGGTAAATTTCTTTCAAAGGGTTTTGCAAATGAAATTTGCCACTCCTGTGGATATGGCTTTTCTTGCAGGGTCTATTTTGGCTCTTTGTGTGGGACTTTATTTTTTACATAAGGGCGGTCATTGATTATCTTTTTTTGCTATAATCGCTTTTTTGATGTTTTTAAGCTTTGATGTTTTAGGGGTAGAAAAATGAAAAAAATTGTTTTACTAGCTTTTATTTTAAATTCTTTCACTTTTGCTGCACCTTTAGATGAAGTTTTTAAAGATATAGAAGTTTCAGGGAGTGTTCGTTATCGCTATGATATTAAAAAAGAAAAAAAATACAACAAAAAAACACAAAAATATCAAAATAAAACACAAACGGAAATTACAATAAAATAGGAAAAGTTATGATGATACGCATTTTGTTTATAAGCTCACTTTTAGTTGCTATGCTTTTTGGTGTTAATTTAAAGTCCTTTTTGACTTATACCTTTGACGCAAATAAACAATACGATATAGAAAAAGCAAGGACTTTGTATTTTAAAAATAAATGCAACACCTGCCACGGCGATACGGGTGAAAAAGGCGTTGCAGGTTCTAGAATTTTAAAAGATATGTCTGCTGAAGACATTAAAGGAGCTTTGATAGGTTATACTCTTGATAGTAGCACCACAACAACCGCTTCTCAAATGGCTTTTTATGCTAGGAATTTAAGTCATGAAGACATAGATAATATTATTGCTTATATTAAAGGCGGAAATTTTGCACTTGATTTGCAAGTAAAAGATCTTCTTGAAGAAGAACCCGCACAAAAAACAAAACATAATATATTTCTAAAATAAGATGCAAAAAACTACAATTAAAAGGAATACAATGAAAAAATTAACCTTAACATTAGGTGTTTTAGCTATGGCGAATTGTTTAAGCGCTAAAGATATCGATATAGGCGTGGTTTTGCCTTTGACTGGACCTGTGGCGGCTTACGGGCAAGATGTTTTTAGCGGAATTGAATTAGCCAATAAGCTACAACCAAAACTTTCAAATGGGGATATTATCAAACTTGTTACAATAGATACAAAAGGAGATAAGCTTGAAACTTCAAACGGGGTTAATCGTTTAATAGCAACAGATAAAGTTCTTGGAATTATTGGCGAGGCTACAACTCCAAATACTATTCAAGCTATTTCTATAGCAGAAGAGAAAAAAATTCCTCTAATAGCTCCAGTAGCATCTGGGGATAAATTACTGGATAAAAAGAAATATGCAAGTAGAGTTTGTTTTAAAGATAGCTTTCAAGGAGATAAATTTGCTTCTTATGTAGCTAAAGATTTAGGACTTAAGAATGCTGTTATTATCATAGATCAAAGTAATGTTTATTCTTTAGGTTTGGCAAGGGCTTTTGAAAATTCTTTTACAAACAATGGCGGAAAAATTATAAAAAAACTTGTTGTCAATTCGGGGGATAAAGATTTTAGAGCTGTTGTTTCTCAGCTTAAGAGTTTAAATCCTGATTTTGTTTATATGCCTATTTATCATCCTGAAGCCGCTTTGATTGCAAGACAAGCAAGGCAAATTGGTTTTGAGAAGTTGTTAGCAGCAGGAGATGGTGTTAATAATCAAACTTTTATTGAACTTGGAGGAAGTGCCGTTGATGGGGTGATTTTCACGGATAGTTTTGATTATAATAACCCATCTACGCAATTGGGGAAAGATTTTATTGTAGCTTATGAGAAGGCCAAAGGGACAAAAGAACTTCCAGCATTTTCCGCTATGGGTGCTGATGCGTATTTTGTTATGTTAAATGCTATGAATGCTTGTGTTGATAATCTTACAAGTGAGTGTGTTAATGATAAAATTCATCAAACTAAAGATTTTCAAGCTGTTGGTGGAGTGATTAGTATAGATGAAAGCGGTAATGCTATTCGTTCGGTTGTAATTAAAGAAATCAAAGAACAAAAACAAAGTTATAAAACAATTATAAATCCATAATTATTAAAGGAAAAAGATGAAAAAAAGTTTAATTTTAGCAAGTATTTTAAGTTTAAATTTAAGTGCTGCAGAGGTAAAGATAGGGGTTGTTTTACCGCTTAGTGGAGCTACTGCGGCTTATGGGCAAAGTGCATTAGAGGGGATTAAGCTTGCCAATGCAATGCAATCAACTTTAAGTAATGGCGATAAAATTTCTCTTAGTATAATTGATACTAAAGGCGATAAGCTAGAGTCTTCAAGTGGTGCAAGTCGTTTAGTTTCTCAAGATAAAGTTATAGGTCTTATAGGGGAAATGGTAACCGGTAACACCTTACAGGTAATGCGTGTAGCAGAAGATAATAAAATTCCTTTAATCGCTCCTGCTGCAACGGGGGATAAATTACTTGAGAAAAAAATATATTCTTCTCGCGTATGCTTTATGGATAGTTTTCAGGGTTCATCTTTGGCAAAATATGTTTTTTCAAAACTGAATTATAAAAACGCTATTATTGTTGTAGATCAAAGCACGGATTATTCTTTGGGGTTGGCAAAGGCTTTTGAAAAGGAATATAAACTTAATGGAGGACAAATTCTTAAGGTTCTTAGGATTAATTCAGGCGATAAAGATTTTAAGGCGATTGTAGCTCAAGTTAAAAGCTTGAATCCAGAATTTATTTTCTTGCCACTTTATTACGGCGAGGCTTCTTTGTTTGCTAGACAGGCAAGACTTGCGGGTTTAAACACTCCTATGGGTTCGGCTGATGGGGTTGCTGACCAAACTTTTATTAGCTTAGCTGGAGATGCAAGTGAAGGCTATATTTTTACAGATAGTTTTGATGCGAATAATCCAACCACTCAGCTGAGTAAGGATTTTATCGCCGCTTATGAAAAGGCTAAAGGGACAAAAGAAGTTCCAAATTTTTCAGCTATGGGTGCGGATGCGTATTTTGTAATGCGAAATGCTATGAATGCTTGTGCGACTAATCTTACAAGCGAATGTGTCAATGAAAAAATTCATCAAACTACAAATTATCAAGGCGTTTCAGGTGTGATTAGTATTGATAAAACAGGCAATGCAACCCGTTCTGTGGTAGTTAAAGAAATTAAAAATCAAAAACAAAACTATAAAGATACGATTAATCCTTAAAGGAAAAATGAAAAAAATATGGATTTTACTTTATTTTTGCAACAGCTTGTTAATGGGCTTAGTTTAGGTAGTATGTATGCTCTTATTGCTGTGGGCTATACTATGGTTTATGGGGTGTTAAGGCTCATAAATTTCGCCCACGGCGATATTATGATGGTAGGAGCCTATGCGGCTCTTTTTTGTATGACTAATTTGAGTGTCCCTTTTTTAGGTGCCTTATCTTTGGCGATGATTTTTGCTGCCTGTGTTGGAATAGCCACGGATAAAATTGCTTATAAGCCCTTAAGAGCAGCTCCTAGAATTTCCTTACTTATTACAGCCATTGGAATTAGTTTTTTCTTGCAAAATCTTTTTAATATGCTTTTTACTTCAACTCCTAGAACTTTCTCGCCTCCGAGTTATTTTGAGAAAAGTGTTAATTTTGGCGGAGTGATAACCACTTATGGCTCTTTGATGGTTCCTGTGCTTACTTTTGTTATTTTGATGGTGGTGTTGTGGATTTTATATAAAAGTAAATACGGCATTGCCATTCGTGCTTTAGCCTTTGATATACAAACGGTAAATTTAATGGGCATAGATGCAAATCGCATTATAGCTATAGTTTTTGCACTAGGTTCAGCTTTGGCAGCTGTGGGTGGGGTGTTTTGGGCAGCAAATTATTATTCAGTTGAACCCACTATGGGAACTTTAATAGGTTTAAAAGCCTTTGCAGCTGCGGTTTTAGGAGGTATAGGCTCTGTTGTGGGGGCTGTTTTAGGTGGGCTTATTATAGGATTTACTGAAGTGGTTGTTGTAGCATTTTTACCCGATTTATCAGGCTTTAAAGACGCCTTTGCTTTCATTTTTCTAGTCTTTATTTTACTTTTTAGACCCACAGGAATTTTGGGTATAAATTTTGAAAAGAGTAGGTTTTAAGATGTTTAAATTTAAAAATTCGCATTTGTCTTTTTTATTCCTTGCTCTTGTTTTTATTTTTATTTCTCCTTATATTTTTGGAGATTATGGGTTAAATATTGTTAATCAAATTGCTATTTTTATTATTTTGGCTGTGAGTTATAACCTTATTAACGGCGTAACTGGACAATTTTCATTAGAACCTAATGGCTTTGTAGCCATTGGTGCTTATGCAGCGGCTTTAGTTCTTCTAAGCACTGAAGCAAAAAACGACCAGTTTTTTTTAGAGGGTCCTAGTTCTTTTATTTTGGCTATCCATTCTAATTCGTTTTTATTAGCCTTGCTTGTAGCGGGTCTTTGCTCTACTTTATTGGCTGTTATTTTATCTTTTGCCGTGTTTCGTGTAAGGGGGGATTATTTAGCTATTGTAACCTTAGGTTTTGGGATTATCATCAAAATCGCCGCTATTAATTTTCCTACTATAACTAATGGCTCCAGAGGGCTTGTAGATATTCCGCAATTTTCCACGATTTATTGGACAGGCGGTATTGCTATTGTAGCGGTTATTTTGATTTTAAATATAGTTTATTCTAAATATGGTCGTGCAATGAAGGCTATAAGAGATGATGAAGATGCTGCAAGTGCTATGGGAATTAATACTTTTGGGATAAAGACTTTAGCTTTTAGCACTTCAGCCTTTTTAGAAGGTGTAGGTGGTGGGCTTTTGGCTTGTCTTTTAACAACCGTATCCCCAACTCAATTTGATTTTTTACTTACCTTTCAGCTTTTAATTATCATCGTTTTAGGGGGGCTTGGCTCTACTACGGGGGCTATTATAGGCTCTATACTTGTCATTGGAGGAAGCGAATGGCTAAGATTTTTAGATGAATTAAGTTTTAAAATAGACTTTTTAAAACTTGACATACAATCCACACCGGGTTTTAGAATGGTTGTTTTTTCTATTGTTTTAATTTTGGTAATGCTTTTTGCAAGAAAAGGTATTATGGGGTATTATGAGTTAAGCGATGTCTTAAAGGGTATTAAAAAACGTCTTAAAAGGAGTGAAAAATGATTTTGGAATTAAATCAAATTTCAAAAAGTTTTGGCAATGTAAGAGCCATCAATGAAACCTCTTTTAAGATTAATGAAGGTGAAATTTTTGCTTTAATTGGACCTAATGGGGCAGGAAAAACAACTCTTTTTAATATCATAACAGGCAATTATAAACCTAGCTCAGGCAGTGTTTATTTTTTAGGACAAAAAATTAATCATTTAAAACCTCACAAAATTGTGCATTTGGGGATAGCTAGAACTTTTCAAAATATTAGACTTTTTTCTAGTATGAATGTGCTTGAAAATGTGCTAATTGGTTTTAATAAACAAATGAAATATAATATTTTTGAAGCTTTTTTACATTTGGGGCGTTTTGGAAAAATAGAACAAGCATTTAAAGAAAAAGCTTATGCAATATTAGAAGAACTGGGTATTGCAAAATTTGCTTATGAAAAGGCTACTAGCTTGAGTTATGGACAGCAAAGAAAAGTTGAGCTTGCAAGAGCTATGGCTACCGGACCTAGATTATTATTGCTTGATGAGCCTGCTGCTGGAATGAATAGTTCTGAAAGTGATGAGTTGGCTGAACTTATTTTTAAATTAAGAAAAGATTATAAAATCAGCGTTTTGCTTATAGAGCATGATATGAAATTTGTAAATAAATTGTGTGAGCGTGTGTTGGTGCTTGATTATGGAAAAACAATTTTTGAAGGCAAACTTTGTGAAGCTGTAAATCACAAGGAAGTTATCGCTGCGTATTTGGGGGATTTTAATGCTAATAGTTAAGGATTTGCATGTTTATTATAATCTCATTGAAGCGGTTAAGGGCATTGATTTTAGGGTAGAAACAGGTCATATTGTTTCTCTTATAGGCTCAAATGGAGCAGGTAAAACTTCGACTTTAAATGCGCTTTTAAATTCGGTCAAAAGAACGGGCGAGGTTAATTTTCTAGGTTATGATACTAAAAGGCATTTAACTCATACTTTGGTTCAAAAAGGTATAGCTTTGGTTCCTGAAGGAAGGCGTGTATTTATTAATCTAAGTGTAGAAGAAAATTTAAAAATAGGTGCTTTTAATAATGCTGAAAATTACGAGCATTTAAGAGAGCAAATGTATAAACTTTTTCCAAGGCTTGCAAGTAAAAAATACGCTTTAGCTGGAACTTTGAGCGGAGGAGAGGCACAAATGCTTGCCATTTCAAGAGCTTTAATGAGTGAGCCAAAACTTTTGATGTTAGATGAGCCTTCTTTGGGACTTGCTCCAAAGATAGTAGGGGAAGTTTTTGATATTATTGTGCGTTTGAAAGAAGAAGGCATAACCATTCTTTTAGTGGAGCAAAACGCTTATTCTGCATTAAAAATAAGTGATTATGCCTATGTTTTGGAAAATGGTTATATTGTAATGGAAAATGAAGCTAAAAATTTAATAGGCGATGATGCAATTAGAAAAAAATATTTAGGGCTTTAAAGTTTAAAGGAAAAAAATGAAAAATATAATAAAAAGCATAGGAGATTTAAGAATTTCCATAGTTTTGTTCTTGCTTTTTGCACTTTTTTGTGCTTTGGCAACTTTTATTGAAAGTGCTTATGGAACTCCTACGGCATGGGCTATGATTTATGATACTTTTTGGTTTGAGTATATACAACTTTTACTGGGTATTAATTTGCTGTGCGGAATGTTTCGTTATAAAATGTTTGGGCTTAAAAAATTGCCTTTAATGATTTTTCATATTTCTTTTTTATTTATTTTAGTGGGTTCTGCAATGACAAGATACGCCGGGTTTGAAGGCGTCTTAGCTATTAGAGAACACACTCAAAATTCACTCATAGAAAGTTCTAAAAGCTCTCTTCGCCTTTCTGCTATAAAAGATGGAGAGCGTTATAGCATCAGCAATGACCGCTATATAGGAAATTTACCCTTTGCAAATTCTTTTAAACTCAAACTTAATTTAGGCGATGATGAGGCTGTGTTAAAATATAAAAATTTAATCCTAAATGCCCATTATAGCTATAAAGAAAACAATAATTCCAATCCTTTGCTGGTTTTAATGCTTTCTCAAAAAGGCTCTCAAGGTATGGATATGGAATTTGAAAAAGGTGAGATTAAAAACATAGAAGGGATAAATTTTGCCTTTATGAATGATGAAGTTAAAGCACCCTTTGTGAAGATTGATGAAAATTTAAGCCTAAGTTCGAGCGAAAATTTGCCTTTTTTAAGTATGTTAGATGGAAAGAATTTAGAACTTAAAAGTGGAGAAAAAGCAAATGCTAAAGAAAGAAGACTTTATGAAATTAAAGATATTAGTTTTGTAGTTAAAACCGCTTCTTTGAACGCACAAAAGACTTTAGAAGGCTCAAATAGAGCTGAAGATGAAAGTTTTTGGTTGTGGTTTAAATCGGCTTGGCTAGAGTTGGCTAGAACTATGTTGGTTTCCACCTTTGGAGAGCCACAAAATTGGAAGAATTCTTTGTTGTTGCATTTTGAAAACTTTGCCTTAAGTAATGAGAATAAAAACTTAGAATTATCCGGTTCTAATGCTTTGAAATTAGAATTAAGCTATAAAAATGAAAGTAAAGAATTTTATATTGTTGAGTATAGCAAACCTACTATGATAGAACTTGCCGGTCAGAAATTTTTCATCTCTTGGGCGCTTTCTTATGAAAAATTGCCTTTTGAAATTTACTTAAGGGATTTTGTGATAGAGCGTTATCCGGGTTCTATGTCTCCAGCTTCTTATGCTAGTGAAATTAGTGTAAAAAATAAGGATGAAAATTTTGATTACAGGATTTTTATGAATAATGTTTTAGATTATGAAGGTTATAGGTTTTATCAAAGCTCTTATGACCAAGATGAAAAGGGGACTATTTTATCTGTAAATAAAGACCCGGGCAAAATTCCTACTTACATAGGTTATTTCTTGCTTTGTCTTGGAATGTTTATGAATTTTTTAAATCCACATTCGAGATTTAGGACTTTAGCAAGATTGATTAATAAAGACACTTTAAAGCACACAAGCTTGGTTCTTTTTCTTTTATCAATGTTTTTTGGAGTTCAAAAAAGCTTTGCCAAGGATTTAAATTCAAGCCTACCTGTGGTAAATACCCATCACGCTAGGGCTTTAGCCACCTTAATAGTGCAAAAATCAGTCGATGGGAGAATGGTGCCTTTTGATACCTTATCAAGAGAAATTTTGGAAAAAATCCATCAAAGCGATAGTTATAAGGGACAAGATTCCAATGCCATTATGCTTTCTATGTTGGTTGATGTGGATGAGTGGCAAAAAGAACCCTTTATTTTGATGCCGGAAAATAAAGCTGTTCGGGATTCTATTGCAAATATTTTAGAAATTCCTAGTGCAAAATATATAACTTATAGGGATTTTTTTGATGAAAATCATCGTTATAAGCTTCAAAAATATGTTGAAAATGCAAATCGTAAAAATCCTAATGCTAGAGGGGTTTTTGATAAAGAAATTATAAAATTAGACGAAAGAGCTAATGTTGTAAATTTAGTTTTTAGCGGCGAATTATTTAAATTTATTCCTGTGCAAAATAGCGAAAATAATGTCTGGCTTGCTCCTTTTTCTGCTGTAACTACTCTTAAAGCAGATGAAGGACATATGGTTTTGGCTTTGATAAAAAATTATTTTAGTGCTGTTGAGAGTGCCTTTAAAGACAATAACTGGACTAGGGCTGATGAAGGTTTAAAGTTGATTAAAGAATATCAGGAAAAAATAGGATACAAGGTTATGCCGAGTCAAACAAAGGTTGAAATGGAAATTTTTTCTAATAAAATGGAGCTTTTTGTAAAACTAGCTCCTGTTTATTTGATTGCAGGTTTTTTGCTTTTAGTGCTTGTTTTTTCAAAAATGATTATGCCCCATTTAAAAATCACTTTTATATTTAAGGTGGTTTATATACTCAACATTTTAGCCTTTATAGTGCATACTCTAGGTCTTACACTTCGTGCTTACTTATCAGGACACGCACCTTGGAGTAACGCTTATGAAAGTATGGTTTATATAGCTTGGGCTTTGTCGCTTTCTGGCATATTTTTTTCACGCAAAAGCCCTATTGCCCTGTCCTTAACTTCGATTTTATCGGGCGTTGTTTTGATGGTGGCGCATTTAAGTGAAATGAATCCACAAATTACCAATCTTGTCCCTGTGCTAAATTCTTATTGGTTAAGTATTCATGTATCTGTTATTACGGCTAGTTATGGATTTTTAGGACTTTGCGCCTTGCTTGGAATTTTTGTGCTATTTTTAATGTGTTTTCTTAAAAAAGATGGAAAATACAATGCAAATATTTTAAGAAATATCACAGAAGCCACAAGGATTAACGAAATGGCGATGATTTTGGGACTTTGTTTGCTTACTGTGGGGAATTTTTTAGGTGCCATTTGGGCAAATGAGAGCTGGGGAAGGTATTGGAGCTGGGATTCTAAGGAAACTTGGGCTTTAGTTAGCATACTTGTATATGCGGCTATTTTACACACAAGGATGATACCAAGATACTCTAATCAATTCATATTTGCTTTGTGGAGTATGTTTGCTTATTGGGTGATTATTATGACTTATTTTGGGGTAAATTATTTTTTAACAGGGCTTCATTCTTATGCCGCAGGAGAGGCGGCTCAAATTCCTGATTATGTGTATTGGGGATTTGCATTGATGGTGATTTTAGCTCTTTTTGCAAGAAGGAAGCGAAATTTTGTGGGCAAACTTTAAATGAAGCTTTTTTTGGCTATTTTTTGTATTGCTTTAGCGCTTTTATTGTTTTTAAGTGTGATTGTTTATTTTATTTTAAGCGATAAAAGAGACAAAAAACAAGCCTTGTTGAAGCAAGAAAATTTAAGTGATTTAGAGAGCTTGATAAGTGCTGCTTCTAGAGCAAGCGATGAGGAGCTAAAAGAACTTGTCAAGCTTTATTTGCAGGACTACAAACTGGGCTTAAAGATCTCTGCGAATTTAGATGAGCTAACTAAAAAGAAATTAGAATTTGTTTCTACTCTTGCGGCAAATCCTCAAGCAAGTGCAAAAACTATAAGCTATTTAAATAAAGAGCTTAAACAAAACTCAAGCTCCTATAAACAAGAAATTGACGCTTATGAGTATATGGGATTGGCTAAAAGAATGCAATAAAAACTGATTTAAAAGGCATTGGTTAAAATCGGCTATTTTCTTATCCTATTTTTTGACTTCGATTTTTAAAGTAAATTTGTATGAAATACAATATTTTCTTTTTTAATCCCCCCCCCCCCTTTTTTTTTCATCATCGCAAAACTCGTTAGAGTTGAATTTCTAAATATAGATTGCTTTGAAGCTAAAGCTTTCTCGCAATGACGAAGCTTACCACGCTTTACTGCATAAGCTCGTAATGACGAATAGTCTTGCAATAACAAGTCAAGCTAAAACAATTTCTAACTTAAACCCTAGTCTGTCCTATGAGCTTATTTAATCTATCCATTATAGAATCAGCATAAGAATTTATACTTTCACTACTTGCTTTCCAGCCGTTAGCAAGAGCTTGTTTAATCTCAGCATCTAAAGCCCAGTTACCCAAAGCTTGTCTAGGGGTTATGCCTTTATCATACATATAAAGCTGTCCTCCTGCTATGCCTCGTTCTGCCCAATATCTAAAAAAGCTTTTAAAATCGCTTTTACCTGTCATAATACTATCAATATTGATTGCGGGACCACTAAAGCTTTCTTTAGCCATAGCTCTATTATGTGCTTCTATAGTTGGATTAAGTGTAGTTTTTAAACTTTCAACAGGACGCCCTTCTTGAGATTTTAAAAAACTCATAAATAAAGCTTCTTTAGAATAGCTTCCATCTTCATTTTGTGGATAAACTGACATATCAGGTTTAAAATCACATTCATATTTAGCTTGAGAAACATTTTTTATTTCTTCTAAGGATAAGCCAAAAGTTTGAGGCTTAATTCCTGTTATCAAACCACCAGAATCAAAATCAATATTATTTGCTTCATCAAATTGTTCTTGGGTTTTATAAACATTTGAGATAAAAGCATCAGAAAAATTTGCTAAATGCTTAACTCTCATGCTATCATTTCTTACAGGATTGGGGTGTTTAAAAATACCATCACCATTGTAAAATCCATTCATAGCATAACCCTTAGGCATAGAATTTATATCTTTTTCACTAAAACTATTTTTATCACTTGGAAAGCTTTGATTTAAAGCATTAGAAAAAAGATTATAGTATTGTTTTATGGTTTCAGCCATATCTATATTTGTATAGTATTCACTTACACCAAAGTATTGTTTATCATATAAAACATCAGGTCTATTTTCAGCAGTCTTTTTAATCTCATCTAAAGTAGATTTATGTATCTTAAAATCTTCAGGCAATCCTGCGGCTTTATTAAAATCACTTCCCATATAGCCATCTTTATTTACACTATAACCATAGGCTGTATTAGTGGTAGTGCTTATATCAGCTTGTTTGTATTTTAGAGCATAAATAGAGTTTTTAAATTCACTGGATATATTATAATTAGGGGAAGTTGTTTGAGTGGTATTATTAATACTAAGATTAGTGTTATTACTAGTATTTGTTGTATTAGTAGAATTTAACACTTCACTTCTTGCTAGAGTTTGTGAATTTGCACTTTGAATTTCATTTAATTTACTAGCATTTTGTTTTAAAAAAGCATTAGCAAAACTTATTTTAGATTTTTCTTTACTTTCTTTATTAGCTTTACTTTGTGAAAGTATAGAAGTATAGTTTGAATTATCATTGATACTAAAGATACTCATATAAATTTTTTTAATGCTTTTATTTCATTTATACAAAGAATGGAACTTTTTTAGGATTTTTTCTCTTTTTGGGGTGGGGGTAGATGTCCCACTAGGCTGTGTCAAAAATGTTAAACAAACACTCTTAATTTTTAAAATATTTTGGTTTAAAGTCTTATTTTGTAGGGTTTTAAGTCTTGTTTTGATTTTGGCACAATAACAAAACTTTCAAAACATATTTTTAAAGAACTAAAACGCTACTAAAGGTCTATAAATCCAAATATTTAAATAAAAATTTTTTGTCTCAAGAAAACAAAATTAAAGTTTTTAAAAAATTTTGCTTTTATGAGGCGAATTGGGCGTTAAGTTGGGTGCAAGGCTGAGAGTTAAGGGGATTTATCCCTACACCAAGCTAGGATTTACCCCTGCTATGAAATTTAAAAAAGGAGAAAAGAAAATGCAAATTAAAAAATACAAACTCTATGATAGAGAAGGGATTTATTATTTTGATGTGAGCTTATATTTGGCAAATGAGCTTAAAAGATTAAGATTTTCAAGCACACTTAAAGCAAACAAAAGCTCTAAAGAGTTTTTGGAAGCTAAGGGCGATGAACTTGTGAAGCTTTATATCAAAACAGGAGATAATAGCAATTTTAAAAGCTTTTATGAGAGCTATTATAAGGACTTAGAAGCAAAATTTGATTATCATTGTGAGCTATTTTTAAAAAGCATTAACGGACTTAAAAAAACATCACAAATAACCAACAAACAAAGACTCATCAACGCAAGAATATTTTTTAAAAATAAACTTATAAAAGATATTAGCAAAAAAGACATTAGAGAATTTTATGAGTTTTTAGAAAAGTTAAGAGCTAAGGGCGAATTTAGCACAAATCACATCAAAGCACAGGCTCTAGCCTTAAATAGGGTTTTAGAATATGCTTATGAAAATGATTATATAGAGCATAACCCATTCTTTAAAAAACGCTATGCCAAAGAAAAGAAAAAAGAGCTTTTTCCTTTTAATGAAAAAGAAATCATAGCCTTACTCAAATACTCAAGGGCTGAAATACGCCTTTATCTATACACGGCTCTTTTATGTGGGGCTAGAACGGGTGAGATTTTAGCTTTGCAATTTAGGCATTTTGATTTTGAAAACAAAAAAATCATCATCGAACAAAGTGTAAATAATATAAGCGGTATCAATACTTGCAAAACTTCAAATTCACATAGAAAAATAGATTTGTTACCGACTTTAGAAAATGAGATTTTAAAAGAGATTGAAAAAAGAAAAGAGCAAAATAGATTTAGTCCAGATAGCTTTTTATTTGATTTGAAATTTAAAAATGAACCTATTAAAAACTTTCAAAACTCTATTTTAAAAGTGCAATACATTCAGCTATTAAACGCTTTAAATATCACTTACAGAGCCATTTACAATACTAGGCATTCTTTTGCGTCTTTGATGTTAAATAAGGGTGAAAATATTATGTGGGTTTCAAATATGCTAGGACACACAAACACCCAAACGACTTGGAGTTTTTATTCTAAGTATATGGAGAATGAAAACAATAAAAGAGCAGAGTTTTTAAAGGATATTTTATGATTTATGTGGGCTTTAAAGCAAAATATTCTAGCGAGTTTTACGAACTTAAAATGGGTTGGTTTATTTATAAAAAAGCGGGGGACTTTGTGGATTGGTTAAAGCATATTGAAAAAGATAATAAGGAGCTAAATTTTATGAGTGTAAAAGAGCTAAAAAGGGTGTGTGTAAAGCCCTTTGATAAGGATAGGTTTGAGGTTGTAAAAGATTATGATTTTAATTTTTTTATTGTTTTAAAAAATAAGAAAGTAAAAGTTGGTGGAAGTATTAAAGCAGGATACAAAACAGACGGAGCATCGATACCTCGCCTTTTTTGGAGTATATATCCGCCCTTTAAAAGTGAGTATTTTAGTGCTTGCGTGATACATGATTTTTTATGTGACGGGGCAAAAAAGATAGATAATTTGCGTTTGCAAAAAATAGCCTACAAGAACGCTGATTTGGCTTTAAAACAAGCCTTGAAAGAGTTAAAAATCAATCCTTTTAAAGTCTTTATCTTTTATCACTCTTGCAATGCTTTTCACACTTTAAAATACTTTTTAAAAGGAGTTTTTAGATGAATTATAAAGAATATGAAAATCCTTTACACACAAAAGAAAAGATAAATGTCTTTGATTTAATCGATGTTTTTAAAAGCTTAGATAAAAAAGAGCAAGAGTTTTTTAAAAATAGCATACAAAGCAATACCCATCTAAAAATAAGCTTTTATATAAACTTAATGGACGGATTTTTAAGGGGAAAGAAAATACAAAAAAGGGCTAAATTCTCAAAAAATGATGAGTGGTTTGATGTGGATATGCCTACTTGGCAATTTTTGAAATTTGATTATAGGATAAAGGAAGAAAAACGATGAAATACCTTAAATTTGGGAACGCATACTTAAAAGCTTCTAGCATAAAAAGCTATGAAGTTAAAAGACAAAATAATAAAATCCTTATAAGACTTTATAACGGCATACTTTACGAGCAAAGCTTTAGCTTTTTAACTTTTAAAGATTATAAATATATATGCCTTAAGGAAAAAGATAATTTAAAGCTATTGCATAGCCTTATTGATGAAATTTCAAGCGATATTACTAAGGCTTTAAATATAACTTTAGAGTCAATCGAAAAAGAAGATGATGGGTATTGTTTAGTGAATTTTAATGAGAAAGTTGCGCTTATTTTAGATGATTTTACAAAAAATCAAGCCCTAAAAAAGCTGCTAGAAGAAATTATAAAAAGAAAGGAAGAAAGCCTTTTTTTAAGTTTTTATTACAGATGGATACTATGAAAAGGCGAAAAATTATAAAAGAAAATATTAATAAGATATAGGAGTTAAAATGATTATAAAAAGTGAGTTAAAAGGCAATTTTACGATAATTTCAAATGAGATTATAAGAAATAAAGATTTAAGCAATAATGCTAAATTAATGGCTGTTTTGTTGGCATCTTTGCCTAAAAGTTGGAAGTGTAACACCGCACATTTAGCAAAAGAAGCCAATATGGGCTTAAGAACTACACAAAATGCTATAAAAGAACTTATAGATTTTAATTTCATCAAAAAAATTCAAGGTGTAGATGAAAAAAATAAATTTTCTAAATTTTATAGTGTGATTTTTGTTGATAATGATTTTGAAGAATACGAAGAAAAAATCTCAACAGAAGAACAGGAAGAAATTTTAAAAAATTTAGATGAAGAAAAAGAAGAATTTACTCAAGAAAAAAATAAAAATTTCAAAGCCAATCAAGAAGAAGAAAAACAAGCCTTAAACACTGATAAAAACGATACTTTAGAAAACAAAGCCCTATTTTTAACGGATTCAAGCGAAGTTAAGAAGCAAGAACTAAGCAAAAATGGCACTTTAAACCCAACGCAAAATTCACGCTTGGCGGGAAATTTTCGCACATATATAAATAAAGAATTTTTACAAAGTAAAAATCTTTATGGATACAGCATTTTAGATAAAAATGTTTTTATATTTTTTAAGGGAAACAAGGAAAAAAGTATCAATATTGATTTTAGCGGTTTTAGTGAGTTAGAGATAGAAAAAATCAAAGAGTTTTTTGAGTATAGAAAAAGTATGAAAAAGCCTTTAAATATTTATAGCAAAAATTCTTTGGTTAAAAAATGCTTAGAGTTTAAAGGCAAGGGTTTAAGTATTGTTAAGATGATAGATACGGCGATTTTAAAAGGTTGGCAAGGGCTTTGGGTAATAGAAAAGACTAAAAATGAAAGTTTAAATCAAAACGAGATTTTAAACCTTGTTTTAGAGCAAGAAAGCGAATTTAATTTTAGAAGTGATTTTGATTTAAGCAGGGTTAAAATAGCGGGCAAAGTCGTAAGCTATGATGAAAATAAAGACCTTTTTATTTTAAGTTGAAAAAATGGCTTATTTATTCAAAAAATCAAGGGCTAAGCAAAGAACCTCAAATATTTTATTTACCAAAGAAAAAATAGAGCTAATGAGTGCTTTATGTCTTTATGAAAATATAAGTAGAGATGAGTTTATAGCAAGGGCTTTAAGGGTTTTTTTCGTAATAGAAAGGAGTAAAAAAGATGTATTATTTCAAAGAGAACGCAGAAAAATTAAACAAAAAAATAAGGCTAAGAAAAAGTATTTTAACAAAGTTGCGAAGATTAGCGAAGAAAGAGAATATATCTCAAGCTTATTTAATCAATAAAGCCCTAGAAGAATATATAAGCTTTTTAAAGTGCAATGACTTATTTGCTTATGTGTTAATTAAGGAGTTTAAAAATGAAAAAAGCAGAGTTTAAACAAGCCTTTTTAACCAAAGATGGCTTGAAATTTACAAACAGCGAAAAAAGACTTTTTTTAGAACTTACCGATAGTTTAGAAAACTTAGGAGAGAGCTTTTTACAAGAGCTTTTTTTAAATTGTGTGAGTAAATATAAGTTTATTTATTTTAAGGAATTTTTAGAACTTTGTGTAAAAACAATTGAAAATCATATCGACAAAAAAATACAAGAAACAAAAATCATAGGTTTTGATGATAAGAGTTTTTTACAAGAAAAAGAGCTTTTGGCAAGGTATTATAAGATAAAGATTTTTAAAATTTTACCCAAATGGTTTAATGAGATTGTCTAAAGGAATTAAAAATGAAAAAATTAAGATTTGATGAATGGTGTTTAAAAAGGGGTTTAAGTAGTGTTTCTTATATTTATGATATTAAGCGTTATGCCTTAAGAAACAATATAAAAATATCCCTAAAACAAGATACAAAAGGAAATTATGTTTTTACCAAAAACGATTTAAAAAAACTTGTTAGAAGTTTTGAAAAATATTTTAAAAATTTAAGCCTTAAAGAACTTCAAATGAAAAGATTAAAATCAAGCGGGAGTGTGAATAAACCTTCATACATGGAAAAAGAAATTTTACAAATCAAAACTTTATTAAAAGGACTTTAAATGCTAGAAAAAGAAATTTTAAGAAGCTTTATAGAATACCCCGAAAATATAAATAAATTTTGCGATAAATTAAGTTTTGAAATTTTTAGCGAAGAAGCAAGAAGGTATTTAAATACTATTTTAGATTTAAAAGACAAAAATCTTTTAAGCTTAAGCACCTTTATTGATAGTTTAAGCGAAGAATTAAAAGCAAGGGATTTTTTTATAGCTTTAATCAGTGCAAATGTTAATCCACTTGTGAATAAACAAGGCTTTATTTTAGCTAAAAAATATCAAATCAAAAAGCAAAAAGAAATCGCAAATCAACTTTTAAATGCAAGCAATGAGAATGTTTTACTTGATTTAAATGTTTTAAGTAATGAAATGGATATACAAACAAAAGATATTATGGACTTAAATGAGTGGTTAAAATACTATGAAAATAAGCCTAAATTAGCTAAATTATCCACAGGACTTGCTTTTATAGATAATGCTTTTAATGGAGGGTTAGAAGAAGCTCAGCTAATGCTAATAAGCGGCGATGCCGAAGCAGGAAAAACGACTTTAGCCTTGCAAATACTGGAGCATTTTTCAATCTATAAAAAAGTGGGCTTTTTTTCTTTTGAATTTAGCGTGGATTATTATTTAAGAAGCATAAAAGAGCAAAATAAAAAGCTAAGAAATGAGAATTTTTTTATCATCAATGATGGCTATGAGATAAGTGAGATTATAAGCAATATCAAAAGACTAGCTAAAAGGGGTGTGAAATACTTTTTAATCGATTCTCAAATGAGAATAGAAGTTAATTCAAAAGGCTTGGGAAATATGGAAGAAAAAGAAAGCTTTAAATTTTCAGCCCTAGCTAAAATTTGCCATTCTTTAGGGGTGTTTATAATGCTGATTATTCAAACTTCAAAAACTGATTCAGAAAGTCCTACTGGAAGCAAAAAAGGAGCACACGAAGCAAGTATTATTTTAAGAATAGAAAAGATTAAGCCCAAAAAAGATGATTTAGCGCAAAGAAACAATGAATTTGACGAATACAGACGCCTTATAAAACTCAAAAAAAACAAACAAACAGGCAAACATTTTCAAGGCGAAGTCGCTTTTAATCCCATCAGCAGAAGCTTTATGGATTTAAAAAATGATTTTAAAGCGACTGAATTTATCAGTGTTGAAGATGTAAAAAAAGAACTTGATAATATAGAGGAAGTATTTTGATTATAAATAAAGATGAGATTAAATTAAGAGCAAATATCGTTGATATTATAAGTAGCTTTATACCCTTGCATAAAAAAAACGGAGTTTTTACAGCAAATTGTCCTTTTCATAGTGAAAAAACACCTTCATTTGTAGTCAATGAAGCAAAGGGCTTTTTTTATTGTTTTGGTTGTAACAAAGGCGGCGATGTTTTTAAATTTGTTGAAGATTTTAAGCATATTAGCTTTAATGAAGCCATAGAAGAAGTTGCGAATATAGCCAAACTTGAAATTCAAAAAAGCAATGATAAAAACTTAAAAGATAGAAAAGTATTTTATGAAATGCTAGAAATCATTAATGAATTTTTAAAATATCAGCTTTTAAACGATAAAGAAGCCTTAGAAGAAGTTAAAAAAAGAGGTTTTGATGAAGAGTATATCAAAAGATATGATTTAGGACTTTGGAAAAATGAAGGCTTACTCATTAGAAAATTAAAAGAACAAAATTTATTTACACTTGCTAAAAAGCTTAATATCTTTTATGAAAATGAAAAGGGGATTTTTACACCCTTTGCTAAAAGGCTTAATTTTAGCATAAGAAACAAAGAGCATAAAATCATAGGTTTTAGTGCTAGAATAAGAGCCAATGAAAACACACCAACTCTTGCTAAATACATCAATTCTAAAGAAAGCTTTTTGTATCAAAAATCCTTAAATCTTTATAATTTTTCAAATGCTAAAAATGTGATTTTAAAAGAAAATCAGGTTTTAGTGGTGGAGGGGTATTTTGATGTGTTAAGTTGTATAAAGCTTGGTTTTTTCAATGTAGTTGCAAGTTGTGGAACGGCTTTTACTCTTTCACATTTAAGCCTTTTAAATAAAATGGGCGAACTTGAATATATCTTAAGTTTTGATAAGGATAAAGCAGGAATAAAAGCCAATTTAAAAGCCTTAGAAATGTTTTTCAAAGAGGGTATTTTTAAGGTAAAAATTAGAGTTTTAAAAAGCAAAAGGCACAAGGATTTTAACGATTTGCTTTTAAGCGGGGTAAAGGCTGATGAAGCAAAGGAGCATTTTAAAGATTATGACGGCTTTGAGTATTATGTAAAAATGAATTTAAAAGAGTGTTTAGATAGCAAAAGCAAGTATAGCTTTTTTTTAAAATTAAAGGCTTTAATCCTAGCACAGAATAACTTTTTTTTAAAAGAAGAATTGATTAAAAAAGCTTGTGAATTTTTGCAAGTAGATAAAAAGGAGTTTTTAGAAAAAAAGTATAAAAAAGAAAAAACAAGTTTCACTTTAGAAGAAGTAATTTTAAAAAATACACTTTTAAAAGATGAGTATTTGTATCTAGCAAAAGAGTATTTAAAGCCTTATCATTTTAAAAAATATTCTTTAAGCTTTAAAAATTTAGTAGAAAAAAATATAATCGATAATGATTTGATGCGTTTAAGCGGGGCTGATGATGAACTTTTGGATAGAGAAGAGTTTTCTTTATGTTTAAAAGAGCTTTTTAAAAAGGATTTAATGCTAAATTTAGAACAAGCACAAAAAGAAAAAAATATTAATTTGATTTTAGGAATAAAAGAACAATTAGCAAATCTTTAAGCCCCCCCCCACTAATCACGCCCCTTTTTTAATCCTTTAAAAGGATTTAAAATGAATCAAAAAATCAAAAGTTATTTTCAATGAATGTCAATAATGACAAGGAAAAACAATGCTAATAAGTGAATTTTTGGAAAGATTAAAAAGGCGTTTAAAAGATGAAGGGGTATATCATAAATACTCTAATGAAGAATTATTAGCCAGTTTAAATCAAGAGCAAAATATTATCATTAGTGAATTTGAAATGAATGTGAACCATTACACTAAAGAAGTAAGCCCTGAAGATAATATTTTGCATTTAGATAAAATAGCCTTAAAAATCATCTTAGCAAAGCTTAATAAAAAGCTTATTGAACTTAAAAACTACAAAAAACATTTAGAAAATGAAAACATAGATGCCCATTTAATGAGTTTTTCAAATATGCAAAGTGTAGCATTAATGCCAAAAGAAAAGGCTAATGGATTGCTAGAAGTTTGGGCGAATGTGTGCGTTTTTCATAAAAGCGAAAATGAAAAACTTTTTTTAAATGATTTACTAGTCAATGCTTTACTTTATGGAGTGTTTAAAAATGTTTTGCAAAGCGAAAACAGCGAGCTAACTTTGCAAAAAATAAGCTTTTATGAAAAGCTATACAATAATGAAATTTCAAGACTTAGGGCTATTGTTTCAAATACTAGAGAAAAGGAAATTTTATTTTCTAAAGTATCGAGGATTTGAAATCATTTGGGCATAAGATGGGTCAAGTTTAAAGGCTTTTGGGGGCTTTTTGCAAGGCAAAAAGGGTCGGGGTGTGATTTATTCACACCGCTTAAAGAAGGTTAGAAAAATAAATTTAAAAAAGGAAATAAAATGAAAGAAAATGCGTTTTTCAAAGAAGATGAGTTTAAATGCAAGTGCGGTAAATGTGAATTACCCGCAAATGTGCCAAGTGATGAGTTAGTAGAGATACTTTGTGAAATAAGAGAGCATTATAAGGCTCCTATAATCATCAATAGCGGCTATCGTTGCAAGGAGCATAACGCAAAAATAGGTGGAGCGGCTAAAAGCCAACACACTTTAGGTTCAGCGGCGGATTTTATCGTAAAGGGCGTAAAAACAGAAGAAGTGCATAGCTTTATCCTAGAAAAATACGGCGAAAGAGAATTAGGCATAGCCATTAAACATAATCCTAACAATGCTTACGGGGGCTTTGTGCATTTAGATACTAGAGGCACAAAAGCAAGATGGACTTATAATTAATGCAAAGCATAAAAGAACCGCCCTTCTTTTATGCAAATTTTTTAAAGCGTTTAAGTTTTAGCTAAGGCGGTTGTGCTAAAATTTTTTTATGTTTTTAGAAGTTTATTTTACTTAAAGAGTTCTAAAAGCTCTTTAAGTAGCTTTAAAAGTAAAATTAAAATTTCTATTATTTTAATCCACATTTAAGCCTCCTTCCAGCATAAAAGAAGTTAGCCAACTTAAACTTTAAAATTGTAATAAAACTTCCCTTTTTAAAACTTAAACACAGAGTAAATTTTAAGGACACGCAATGAATTTTTTACTAGGAAATTTTAAGCTATATCTAGCCTTAATTTCTTTAGCGATTTTAACAGGGTATTTTTACTTAAAACTTGAAAGCACGCAAAGCAAATTAAGCAAGGCTAGAAGTGATTTAAACTTAGCTTTAGAAGCAAATCAGCAAAATTTGCAAGAATTATTAAGGCTTAAAGTAAGGCACGAGAGCGAGATACAAGCCTTAAGCGAAGCAAATAAGGCAAAAGATGAGTTAAATAATAAAATCCATTATGTAAATAGATATATCTATAAGGAGGTTAAAAATGGCGAAAATAATCTTACTAAGCTTTTTAATGCTATGGCTGATAGGCTGTGGGATGCAAACGCAACAAGTAGCGACTAAAATTCAAATTGAAAGGGTAAAAATACCCGCTGAACTTTTAGAAATAAAACCCTTGCCAAAGCCTTTTGTAAGTAATGAAATAGAAATTTTAAACGCTTATTCAATGCTTTTTTATCATTATAAACAATGCGTGATAAATGTAGAGAAGATTAAAGATTTACAAGGAAATGAAAAATGAATGCGGTAAGTTTTATTAATAATTTCAAGCTCAGCAATGAAGCTTTAAAAATGTATTCTTTTAGTGGTGAAACTAGGTTTAAATTAGCCCTTGATTTAACCTTAAAAATGGAAGAATTAGAGCTTAAAAACAGAGAATTAGCTATTTTAGAAGAAAAAACAAGACAAGAGATAGAGCTTAAAAATCTAGAAGCTAGAAATAAATATGAAAATGCAAGTGTGGAATTGATTAAAAATTTAGTCCAAGCCCAAAGTATGATTAAAAGCGTTTGGGATAATGCAAATATCAATAAATGCAATGCTTTAGTGGGACTTTTTAATGTAGTGATGAACGCACAAAATACGACGGCTTTAAGTGGTTGGCAAAGTTATTTTAAAGAAATTAAAAATTCCATTTTTGCCATAGGACAAGATAGAGACGGCAACGGAAATTCAAATTCTTTGATTGATGAGTTTAAGCCCTTAATGGATAGAGTAAAACAGAGCCTTGATGAGTTAGCTTATGCTAATGCTAGTGTGAAACAAGTTAGCATTTTGGCTCCAAAATTAGAACTTGTAAAAGATGAAGCGATGATATTAAGGGGAGTTAGCATTTTTGCTAAAAATGAAAGCGGCTTTATCTTTAATGGAAAAACTTACCAAACCAATACTTTTTTATTTAAAAGTAACGAAGTAGGAGAATTTGAAATCAGTTTTTACAGCTTAAACGATAAAAATATTAAAATAAGCCATAGCATTAAAATAAAAGTGATTGATAATGTGATTAATATCAAAGAGTGAAATTTACGCCCCTTTTTTTAAAAAGAGAAATTTTTTAAAATGTGCGTGTATTTTTTAATACACATTTTCAAATTTCTTTTAAAAAGGGCTTAAAGCCCTTCCTTGATAAGGATATAAAATGCCTATTTTAGATATAAGCGCAGGTCGTGGAGCTTTGGCTAATGTCAATAATGCTACAAATGCTTTAATTAACGCAAGAAATGCAAGAACGCAAGGCTTTACTAATTCACTTTTACAATTTAATCAAATTGTATCAAATTATCAAAATTATAAAAATAATGAAGAAATGAGAGCCTTACAAAAACAAGGTTTAGAACGGGATATTATAAATAAAGATTTAAGCAATATTCAAAAAGGAACTTCTAATAATTTATTGGAAAAAGAATATGAAAGCTATGATAAAAATCAAGCTTTAAAAGAAAAGCAAATTCATTCTAATATTAACGCACAAAAAGCAAGTATGGCTAATGCTTATGCAAATGCAGCAAGGACGAATATAGAAACACAAAAGGAAAAAGACTTTTTAAATTGGCTAAAAAAATACGATGAACCCGTAAAAAAACAAGAGATTAATTTTTTTGATATTTTACATAAAAAAAGCTAAAATTCTTAACTTATAAAAAGTTATTTTTTTAACTATTAAAACTTTTCATTTTAACACTCAATAAGAGTTAAGCACTTAAGAAACTTAAAGCTTTAAAAAGCTTTTTTCTTAAGGCTTAAATTATCTCGTTTATAAAATGAAAAGTTTCATTAAAAAGCATTTTCTACACCCCAACTCCACTAATCACGCCCCTTTTTAAAACTAAGTTTTTTAAAATAAAATCTAAAAAGATTTTAAAATAAGAGTGATTGAATGAAAACAATATATGATTTAAAAGAACTTTATCATAATGATTTAAAAGCCAATGAAACAAGTTTAAAAGAATACAAAGAAGCCTTGAAGTATTATCACGGAAAACAACTAAGCGATGAAGATTTACATACTATTCTTTCAAGGGGACAAAGCCCCGTAATAGAAAATATTTTTAAGATGATTATCAATAAAATTTTAGGTTATAAAGCCCAAAGTATCAGTGAAATAATAGTCAGCGGAAGACAAGAAGAAGATAAGGAATTAGCCTATTTATTAAACGACCTTTTAAAAGTGTTTTCTAATGCTGAATTTTACGATAAAGAGATAATGAAAAAGGATTATGAACTTATTTTTGGTATGGCTGTGTGTGAGTTATGGATTGAAGAAGATGAATTTAAAAACCGCTTTATAAGTTTAAAAACTCTTCCTACAAAAAGCTTTTTAATCGATGCTTTTTCTAAAGATTCTAACGCAAATGATGCAAGAAGATTCCATAAAAGATTAAATATGGATTATTACGAAGCTAGGGATTTTTTCAATAAAGAATTCACACCTGATAATTACAACGGCGATAAAAGAGTTAATATCATAGAAACTTGGATAAAAGAAGAAGGCGTGTTTAACCGCTACTTCTGGAATGATAAGGGTATATTATACATAGAGCAAAGCCCTTTTAAAAACGGAATGCATCCTTTTGTAATATCAAAATACCATATAGATGACAAAAATAACTGGTATGGACTTTTTAGAGATATTAAGCCTATGCAAGATTATATTAATTTTGCAGAAAATAAAATGGGAAATATGCTAGGAAGCTTTAAAGCCCTTTTTGAATCGGACGCTGTTTTAAATACTGAAGAATTTGTTGAGAATATAGCCTTAGATAATGCTGTATTGAAAGTTAATCCCAACGCTTTAAAAGAAAATAAAATTCAATTCATAAACCATCACAACGATATAAACGCCTTAAGCATAAAGACCAATGAAAAAAGAAATTTAGCAAAAATCTTAAGCGGCTTAAATGATGAGTTTTTAGGTATAGCAAATAACCGCACAAGCGGGGAAGCCATAGCACAAAGAAAAGAAGCGGGGCTAATGGGATTACAGGATTTTCTAAAAAAGAGCGATGATTTGGAAAAGGCTATATTTAAAAAGGCTTTAATTTTAATGCAAAATTATTTCACTAAAAAGCAAATTTTTAAAATAGTGGATAAAGATAGGGGCATAAGGTATTTTGGTATAAATGAAAATGAAAAAAATAAAATAAAAATCGGTGTTTTTGATTTAGAATACCATTCTAAACTTAAAAACTCAAGCAATGAAGAAAGATTTATACAATGGAGTGAGATAATCAAAGTCTTACACACAACCCAACCTGAACTTACAAGAGAGCTTTTACCTTTAATCTTAAAAGATATAGATAGTCCAATAGTTGATGATGTTAAAGAATTAATGAGAACTTATAATGAAAAATTAGCTCAAATGTCTCAAAGCACACAGGCACAACTAGAACAACAAGCGGCGATTTTAGAACTACAGAAAAAAGAAGCAGAGATTAACGAAAAAAGAGCCAAAGCGGGTAAATACACCGCACAAGGAATATTAGCCCATAAAATCAGCGATGATGAACATAATTCTAGTATGCAAAAGGGCGGTCAGGATTTAAGATGATAGATAAAAACTTAAAAGATGAGATAAGAATATACTATGAAACACACGAAGACTCAAATAAAGAAGTGGCTAAAAAATTCAATATCACTTACCGCACCTTAATGACTTGGATACAAAAGGAAAAATGGCAAAAAGCTAAGGGTTTAAAGGATATTTTACAAAGCAATGTTAGAAAAGATTTGGTTAAAAAAGAATTTGGAACCATTATCGATAACACAGCAAGAAAATTAAAGCAACAATTAAAAGACAATTTAAATGATAGTTTAAGTGAAGTTGATGAGATTTTGAAAAACAACTTGCTTGATGGGGTAACCGATGAAATCCTTTTAAAAGCGATGAATTTAAATTTTTTACAAAAAAATATGACTTTAGGAGCCTTATTAGCCAAAGATGAACTTATAAGAATGACAAGATTAAGAAAAGCGGACAAAGCAAACCCCGCTTTAATCTCAAGTGCTGAAAAATTTGTAAGTATTTTAAGTAATTTACAGAAAAGCTTTTATGGTAATAACGATGCGAGTTTAAATTTGCAAGTGGTAAATATAAATGAAGATTTAAGCAAACTTAGCAATAAAGAACTAATGGAAAGAATACAAAGTTTAGAGAGTGAGAAAGAGTGAAAAAAGATAGTTAAAATCATCGATTTAAAGTCCATCGAATGAAAAAAATATTATAATTTCTTGTTTAAGTTTGCTAAAAAGTCTCGGTCGTTAAGAAAGGGGGCTTTAATGTGGATTAAAATTTTAAATGTTTTAATTTCATTTTTAGAGCTTGTCAAGGAAGTTTTAACACTCCTTAACTAAAACTCTTTATCACCGATAAAAATTTTATAATAACCCGCTTTAGCATAAGCTTAAACGATTTAAAAAAATTAACGCCGTGATTTTAGCGGGTTAAACGGCGTTTAAACTTTATGCCCCTTTTTAAAGTCTTTTAAAAACTTTAATATAAATTTATGAAAAATATCAATGAGTATAAAAAAGAGCTTTTACTGAGAGAATTAGCAAAAAGGGATTTTTATACCTTTTTAAAGCTAAAATGGGAAAGATACAACAAAGCCCCTTTTTTGGATAATTGGCATTTTAAATATTTGTGTAAAATTTTAAGCTACACCCTACACACCCACGCCCCACAAAATGAACTCATTACCCGTTTAATGTTAAATATGCCTCCATCTTATGGCAAAACTGAAACCATAGCAAGAAGTTTTATAGCGTGGGCTTTAGGAGCGGATAAAACAAGAAAATTTATTTATATTTCTTATAGTGATGAACTTTGCAGGAAAATATCTAATCAAGTCAGGGATTTAATCAAAAGTCAATTTTATTTAAGCGTTTTTAACGAAAAGCCTTTATTTTTGCAAGATAACGCCAATGAGTTTGTTTTAAGAGAAGGCGGGGGACTTTTTGTAACGACTTTAAAAAGTGCGATAACGGGATTTCACGCACACCAAATTCTAATCGATGACCCCATAAAAGTAAGCGAAATGTCAAGCAAAGCAAGTAGAAAGCTAGTCAATCAAAACTTCAAAGAGAGTGTTTTAAGCCGTTTGCAAGATACAAACTCAAATTTAACTATACTTATGCAAAGGTTAGGATATGAAGATTTGTGCGGTTTTTTACTTGATGAAAGGAATTTTGAAAAAAATATCATAGCTAAATGGAAGATTATCAAGCTTGAAGCCTTAAATGATGAAGAAAAGATTTATCAAATAGGTGATTTTTATTATAAAAGAGCTATTAACGAACCGCTTTTTCCTTTAAAGCATAATTTAGAACAATTAAAAGAATTAAAATTACAAATGGGCGAAGATGAGTTTAGCACACAATACCAACAAGAGCCTCAAGCTAAGGAAGCGGGATTTTTTGAAAGTGTTTATTTTAAAGAAATCCCTAGCTATGAAATTAACGAAAATAACGAGTTTGTTTTTGTAGATAATGCCACAAGTTTAGAAAGTGATGCGGATAATCGTGCTATTGTAGTTATAGCACTTGATAGAATGGATAATAAAGAAAGATATATTGTAAAAGACTGCTTTTATGGAATTTGGGACGAAGAGAAGATGCTTTTTATGCTTATAGAAGTCTTGATTAAATACCCTAAGGCTAAATGTTTTATTGAAAATGATGGCGGGGGGATTATACTTTATAGACTTTTGCAAAAAGAATTAATCAAGGTTAATGAAAAGCTAAAAAGAACAGGACAGAATATAATCACTAATGAAATCAAAAATTATAGTGCAAATAGGAAATTATCTAAAGTAGAAAAGATAAAAGCCTTAAAGCCTTACTATAATACAGGTTTTTTGTGCTTTTTAAATACAGCCAAAGGCTTGGGACAAATCAAAAAAGAATTATTAAGCTTTAATCCTGCAAAGCCCTTTAGAAAAGATGACTGCATAGACTGCATAGCCAGTGCCTTAGTCAATGAAGAAGTAAAAGCTCCTTATTGTGAAGAAAATAAAATCATAAATAATCATTCTTTAAGGGCCAAAAATGTTTATAGGAGTAAATGGAGATTATAAGCTTTTTAAGCCCCACTAATCACGCCCCTTTTTAAAAAAGTGCTTTTATCTTACACTTTAAGAACGCTAAGCTAGTGATGAATTCTCTTCTGTTTAGTTATAAACTCCTTAATTTGATAAGCTAGCTTAGCGACAAAGTGAAGATAAAGGAATTGTTGTGAATTTTGATTTTGAAGCGGCGAAAAAGGCAGGGTATAACGAAGAAGAAGTTTATAATTTTTTAAAGACTAATGAGAATTTTAAAAATTATGATTTTAAGGCTTTGGAAAAAAACTACAATAACGATTTTTCTTTGATGAATGAAGAGCTTAAAAAAGGCAATACAAGCGGCGAATTTACCACGCCGAACAAGTCGGCTCGTAATGACGATACACAATTAAAGCACGATATGAATTATTTAAAAGACACTTCCCTTTTAAATACAGCGACTAAAAGTGCAAAAGAAGCTTTAAAATGGATTCTACCCGATGAAGCAGTGGATGCCGTAGGAAATACAGCCAATAAGCTTTTTAACAATGAAAATTTATACATAGACAGCCAAAGAGAAGACAAGGCTAAAAAGGCTTTAAAAGAAGAATTAAGAGCCGACATTAAAAGCGGGAAAAAATATGAAGATTTAAAAGATTATCAAAAGGGAATTTTAAGCAAACAAGATAATGATAAATATATTTTTGGGGGCTATGCTAAAAGAGGATTTGAAGATGAAAAACGCCGCATAGAACTCAGCCAAAAAGATAAATTCACTAAAGAAGAAAAAGAATTTATCGAAAAAGATTTAGGATTTTTCAATACCCTTTTTCAAGATGATAAAGAAAATATAAAAGAATTTAAAGACAAATTTAAAAGCGAAAATATCATAAGCGAAGAGATAATTAAAGCGGCTAATACCCTTAAACAATTTCACGAAGGCGAGTTACTTCAAAACCTTTTTAAAGATAAAGAAAAAAAAGAAGAGTATAAAAAAGACTTTTTAGCACAAGCTTATAAAATAGCAGAGTTAAGCGGATTTGATGATGTAGGGCTTGATAAAGAAAACAGACTTTATTTTATTAAAAGAAAAAGCCCCGCCCCGTCTGAGAATGAGATTACCACGCCGAACAAGTCGGCTCGTAATGACAATGCTAACGCAGAAGAAGAGTATTATTTAGTCAATACAGGCTTTTCTGATAATTTTTTAAACACCCTTTACAATGCAAAAGGCGAAATCATAGGAGGCGTAGGCGGAGCCATAGCAGGAGCAAAAAGGGGCAAAAGTCCCGTTAGTATAGCAGGAAATGCTATAATAGGAGGCGCCGTTGGAAGCTTTGCAGGGGCGTCAATGGATGCGGTAGTAGCCGATATGTATTTAAACAGAGAAAGCAATTTTAACACCAATTTAAAATATGCTATTGAAGCGGGCGTTTTAAGTGCGGTAGGAGATGGCGTAATCTTAGGACTAAGCTACGGGCTTAAAAACGGCGCAAAACCTTTAAAAAAGGCTTATGAAGCGAGTAAGGATTTAATCAGCCGAACGCCCTTAGGATTTTTAAAAACCATACCTACACAAAACATTAAAGCGGCTGAAAATATCATAAACGAAGTTTTTACACCCGAGATGAAAGCCCAGTTAAAACAAACTCAAGCAAGCGTTGGAGGAAGCGTTAGAAGTGAAGATTTAAAAAATCCCCTTCTTAATAAAATCGAACAAGAATTCATTAAAAAATATGGAAAAGACGACATTAAAACCCAAAAAATAAGCAAATTAGCCGAAATTTTTAATCAAAACTCTTTAAAAACCAAACAACAAGAGATGCTAGATTTAATAAGAAGCGATAAAGAAGGCTCAACACTTGCTTATTTGCTTGAAGTTGCCAAAGATGATATAAAAATTCAAAGCAATTTAAAAAATATGCTAAATTTAGCCACTTCAAACATAAAAAATAATCTTGCCAAACTTGAGATAAACCCTTATGAAATAAAGATTATTTTAGATGAATTCGAACAGGGCAATAAAAACGCCTTTAAGGAAGTAGAAAATCAAATTTCAAGGCTTTATGATAACAATATCAAAGTCGTTTTAGATAGAGAGCCTTATGAGAAAATAAAGGCTGAATTTATGGATAATGGAGTGCCTTTAGAAGAAGCAACGCCCTTTTTAAGGGACTTAGAAAATAGTGTTTTTGCTAAGGAAGGCGTGCATTTTGCAAAGCTAAATAATTTTAGAAAAAATCTAAATTATTATATTTTTAATAAAGACAAAAGCCCCAATTTTATTAATAGCGTTAAAAAAATCGCAGAGGATATTTTAAAAACAGAAATTGACAAGGGAATAGACAATATTTTTAAAGAAAATAACGCCGCTTATGAAAGTATCAAAACCCTTTATTCTAGTGCTTTAAAAGACTATGCTACTATGAAAGAATTAAATGAGAGTTTAAAAAGATTAAAACTTCAAGATACCCAAAAAAGCGTAGATGAAGTGGTGGATAGCTTAATCAAATTTGCAAAAGGACAAGGCGAAGGGGGTGTCAATAATCTAAATAAACTTAAGAATTATTTAGGAAGCGAAAATCAAGGCTTTATCGAAATGCAAATTTTAAATCGAATTTTTAAAGATGCTCTTGTGGAAAATGACAGAGCCAAATTAAGCGTTTTTGATAGTGAGAGTTTTTTAAATAGAGTTAAGGAATTGGTAGGGGATGAGAAAGGCACACCGAACAAGGCGGGGCGTAATGACCACTTTAGAGACACCCCCACCCCGTCATTGCGAGACTTTGAAAAAGGCGAAGCAATCCAAAAAATCGACTTTGGGACTAATTACAGCGAGTTTTACCATAAAGGACAAGATGCCATCAATAAGCTTTTAGAAGAGAAACAAGGGCAAGTTAAAGGAGCCTTTTACAGAGAAGAATTAGGCGATATAGACTTGGTTTGGGGGGACTCTAAATTCGGCTTAAAGCATATTATCGAACAAAGAAGCAAACAATGGGGCGAGGAAAAGGCTTTAAAATTTATTTCTCATTTAGATGAGAATATTAAAAATGGCACAATTTTACAAGCGGATAAAGACAGAATAGCGATTAAAACTGAGTTAAGCACAATAATTTTAGAAAAAAACGCCGATGATAAATTTGTTTTAACAGCTTTTAGAGACAGAATGAATAAAAAGGAATTGGAAAACCTTAATTTAATTCAGTCTAAGGCTTTTACAAGCAAAAACGGCGAAACCAACGCAAAGGAAGGCACTTTTACTTCACTTAACCAAAGCCAAATTATAGCACAAAAACCGCTTTTTAATTCAAAAGAAGCAAAAGAATTTTTAGAATTAGTAGAAGCTTTTCATAAGCTTTATAAAAATGATGCAAGTATAGCTAAAAACTTCACTCAAGGCACGAGCGAAAAGCTAAGAGCAGGATTAGCCACAAGTGCTGAAGGAGCGATAAAACAGAAAGTTATAAAAGGCGTTTTTGACCCTATTTTTAGACTGATGCCCGAAAAAATTCTTTTTGGACTTTTTTCAAAGCAAATTCAAGGCGGAGCCTTAAGGTATCATTTAAAAAAGGCTTTAAGCAGAAGTTTAAATTATGAAGATTTTAAGATAAAGCTAGAAAATGAAGTTAAAAAGAGTGATTTTAACAGCCAAACCACACAGCTACTAGATGAGTTTTTTAAGAATTTAGAGAAATTTAACGAAGAAAAAGAAAATACCATTAAGGCTAATGCCTTAAAAGCACAAAAAGCAAGAGAAGAAGAAGAAGCAAGAATAAGGCAAATGCAAGCCGAGCAAGAAGCCGCATTTAGAATAAAGGAAGAAGAACAAGGACAAGACGCCTTAAGTGGAGGATTAAAACAAGGGCAAACAATAGGGATTAAAAGGTTAAGCGAAAACACGATTACTAATGCAGAGAATGGATTGCCACGAAGTCTAACGACTTCTCACAATGTCGATTTTACAGACACCCTTAATCCGTCTTTGCGAGGCGAAGCCGAAGCAAACCCACTAAATAAAGAAAGCATTAAAGAATTTTTAGAAGATTTAACACCCTTATCCTTACCAAAAGAAATAAGCCCCGAAGAATTTTTAAATTTAAAGGATAATTTTAAAAATAAACAAAATTATCTCAATCACATTCAAAAAGACCCAAAAAGACAAAAATATTTAAATCTCATTGAACCGACTTTAAACGACCCCGATATTGCTTTTAAAAAAGTAGAAAATGGAGTAGAAAAAGAAAAATTTATTAAAAAATTTAGCGATGGAAAAGAATTTTATTATCTTTTAGCGACTAAAGATGACAAAGAGACTATTTTAACCGCTTTTAAAACAAATAAAATCAATACTATTTTAAAGGAATTTGAAGACACCGACATTATCCCTACTTTCATTCGGCAGGGTAGCAAAGATGCGAACACCGCAGGGGCTACCGATGAAATTATACCAAAAAAAGCTAACGGGGCGTTGCCAAGTAAAAACACTGAAAAAATCTATTTAAAAGACAATGAAGAGCCTTTAAGCGTAGAATATGTAGTGGTTAAAAAAGAACAGGTTAAGCCTACTTTTGAACACGGAAGAACTCAAGGAAGAGTGGGCAAACAAGAGGATTTAATAGAAAAAATCACAAAAGATTTTAATCCCGATTTACTTGTAGCTAAAAAGGGCGATTTGAAAAATGGAAATCCTATTATTTTAAGCGATGGGCAAGTTTTAGCAGGAAATCACAGAAGCGAAGCGATAAAAGCCCTTGAAGGCGAAAATTTAGAAAAATATAAAAGGGCAGTTAAAGAGCATTTTAACATAAACTTAAAAGATGATGAAATGCTAGTGCGTCTTGTTTTAGATACAGACAAAACGAAGATTAAACGCTTTGCATATGCGTCTAATGAAGGATTAGAAAATACCTTAAGCGAGCAAAGCCTTGTTTTATTTTCTAAGTATAAAAATGAAATTGACAAGTTAAAATCAAGCCCTTTAAAATTCTCAAGCGAAGATTTACACAATCAAAAAAACGAAGTCTTACAAGCTTTGGGCGAAAAGTCTTTAACCAAGCTTGAAGATACCAATAAAGCCCTATTTTACAGCCTTTTAAAAGGAGCTAATGCGAATGTAGTCAAAGCCTTGCAAGAATTAGAAAAGCAAAATTTAGAAAATTTAAGCAGAACCCTTACTATGTTTTATGATAATGCAGGGGGGTTTTTCAATATAACGCACGATATAGCTATGCCAAAAATGAATAATTTGCAAAATTATCTTAGCGATGCCTTTGTAAAAACGGCTAGAAAAAGCGAGAGTAGAGAGAGTGATTTTAGCAAATTAAGCGAGGATATAGAAAGCTTTTTACAAAATGCAGATAAAAACACGGCTTTAAGCCTTAATCCTAATCTAGTCCAAGACTTTAAATCTCAAGCGTTGGGGGTTGGTTTTAGCCGCTTTTCAAGGCTTGAAAATCCTAATGCGAATTTATTTGATTTTTTAAAGAATTTAAAGGCGACTCTAGAAGAAAAAGGACAGCCTGATTTATTTAGTGGAAGTAGCGGGACGCCTTTAAATACAAGGGACGAATGGGATTTTATCGAAGAGCTTATTTTACAAGGACAAGATACAAATACTAAATTTAAACTAGTTAATAGCTTAAGAGCTTTAAGAGAATGGGATAAAAGCGGAAACAACACGCACACCCTTAAGCCGTCATTAAAAGAAACTCAAGCAAGTGTTGCACAAAATAAAACGCAAGATAAAATCAAGCTTAACACAAAAACTAAAGGCTATTTAGATAAGCTAAAAATGGTTGATGAAAAAGGCTTTAATGAATTTGTAGATAGGGTTTTAAGCAAGGATTATGAAAAGGCAGAAAATATTTTAAAAATCGGCGAGTTAAGCAAAGAAGTGCAAGAAAATTTAAAACTAGAAAAGGCAAATATTTTTTTACTCAAAAAGCATTTAGCACATTTTAGACCCGAAAGAAAGGCTAAATATAATCAAGCTTTAAGAGTGGAAGAGTTTAAGCAAATTCCACAAATTATTAAAGAAAATAAACAATTTTTCAAAGATGAAAAAGGATTTTTTACTATATTTAAAGACGAATTAAACGAGGATAAGCTTAATTTTTTACACTTCAAAGGCGATGGAAAAGGGAATTTTTTAATCACAACTAAAAAAGCAGATAAAAGACTTTTTAAACACGACTTGGCGGGAGTTGAACCCGCTACACCACTCCAAAATGAAGTGCCTTTTACCAAAAACAAGGCTTCAAGTCGTAAGGAAGAAAATTTTAACGAAGAAAACTTAAATTTAAATAAGAAAGAAGAGTTTAATAAGCCGTCTTCTCAGACAAATGTAAAGAATGAAGAAAAACCACAAAAAAGCACTAAAGAGCTTAAGAGTGTTAATGAAGAAGATTTAAAGGGCTTAAAAAAGCGTTTTAGCGAAAAGGGAATAAAAAAATTTGCTAGTATTGTTGAAAAAAATTTAAATTTATTTAATGATTGGAAAGCCCAAAAAAGAGAAGTTTTAGAAAAGATTAAAAAGGCTAAAGATGAAGAAGATTTTAATTTAAAATACAATGAAATATTAGAAGTTTATCATAAGGGCAAGGATTTAAACGCAAAAATAGAAGATAGCGAACGCATACTTGATAAAATGGCTAGAGATGAAAAACATGATTTGCTTATACCTTCTGATTATCTCAATTTAACAGGGTGGTGGGGTAAATTGACTAGGGATATTTTTGCATTAGATAAAAGAATGTCTAATTTAATCAAGTATAAAGAACACAAACAAACAAAAATCGTTAAAAATAATATAAAAAAATTAAAATTTGATGAAGCATTGGTAAAAAGTGAGGAATGGAAAAATGAAGATAAATTTAAAAGTATTTTAGCCCATTTTGCATTTAATCATAGCTATATATTAGCAAACAAAGATAAAGAACAAAAAGCATTAGTAAAAGAATTTTTAAACACATTAAAACGCCTAAATATCACTTTTAAAGAGCAAAAAAACGGAGTGTTGGAATTTTTTCAAAAAGAATTTGAATTTCAAACAGGAGAGCCTAAGGGTATTAAAGAGTTAAGAAATGAATTAAAAGAAGCCTTAGAGCCTTATAAAAATAAAGAAATTATCAATAAAAACACCCATTTAAAAGCCTATATCACAAGTGAAGAGCTTAATAAAATATCAAGCACTAAAGCCGTGCAAAAAAGCGTGGATAATGGTTTTAGTAGGGACGAGCATTTTAGAGTGGCTGAAGATTTAAAAAATCTTTTTGAAAATGCACAATTAAGCCAAACACACGAAGATACCAAAAAAAGAGCCAATATAAACGCAGTGTATAGATTTAAAAAAGATATTTTGATAAATGATAAAGAAGCCGAAGCTAAAATAACCGTGCTTGAAAAAATAGAAGGAAATAATAAAATTTACACAATAGAACTTGAAAGCTTAAACAAACCCGCCCCCTTAAATGCTAGTGTGCCAAGCAAAGAAGCGGCAACTCAAGCTCAATCGGTGGAAACCGCACACAAAGAACCCACTACTATTGCTAAAGTTGAAGAAGAGATTATACCAAAAAATAAAGAAATTAAGAGTGCTAGTGAAAAAGATTTAAACGATAGAGAAACCCCTAAGAATAATTATGATTATTTCAAAGAAAAATATGCCAATAGAAAGCTAGATATAAAATATCTTGAAGATTTAGAAAAAGAAGTTGAAAAACAAAACCAAAAAGAAATTTTTGCTTCTAGATATTTTAAGGCTAATGGAGAACCTGCGAGCGATTATAGCCATGTAGATTTTTTAGAGGAAAAAAAATATGAATATTATAAAATTCCTTTTAGCAAAGAAAAGTTAGAAGAAATAAACGATAGAGAGCCTTACACGGGAAGAAAACAAGCGGGGGATTTACTAGCTTTTAACCTTATGAAGGTTAAAATGGCTAATGAAGAATTTAATTATATCCCTAGTGATGAAGAATTTGACTTAATTTTTGATGCTTTTTATGTGCCAGGTATTAGAGAAAAAATAGAAAATGAATTTAATATCAAACCTTTGAAAAAATTTGGATTTAATTATGCAGAGTTTTATCACGATGGAGAAAGAGCGATTAAAAAACTCATAGGAGAAAATGAAGTTTTTAAGCAAAGCGGACAAAAGGGCGAGTTTAAAGCACAAGTTGCAGGAGCTTTTCACAGGGAAGAGCTAGGCGATATTGATTTGGTTTGGGGCGATGAGAAATTCGGCTTAAAGCACATTATCGCTAAACACGGCGAAGAATTTAAAGATATAGCTAAAGACTTAAGCGAAATTGTAGAAAAAGGCAAGTTAATAAAACAAAATGATGTTAGATACCGATTAGAATATGAAAACGCAGTTATAGGATTAAGCGGGGAATTTAAAGGCGAAAAACGAGCCTTTATTATAACAGCTTTTAACAAAAATGAAGGGAAATCTAGCACACTTTCACCGAAGCAAGATTTTACAGATAAATCGGACAATGCTTTATCTAACCAAGAAAGCATTATACCACAAAGCAAACAAATAAGAGATATAAAAAAACAATTAGCTAAGCTAAAAAAAGAGAAGTTAGAACAAGAAAAATATTTAAAAAGCTTAAAAGAAGATGAGCAAGAACATCATAGATATGCTTTAGAAGAAGTATTAAAGCAAATGCGAGGATTATACAAGCAACTTCCCGAAAATCTTAGATACACAGAGAAAGTAATAGATGATTTAACAGAGCTTAAAGCAATATTAAAGGGTAATGATTATTCTATGCAAAAGGCTATAAAAGCAGGTAAAATAGCACAAAGACTAAACGAACAAGCTATTATAGAAGATAAAGATTTTATCGAAAGACTTGTTAGCTATGGTAAAACCATAGAACAAGCAAAAGCATTAAACGGAACAAGTTGGGGAACGCCTAAACAATGGATAGAGAAAGGCATATATGATTTTTATCAAAGCATAAGAGAAGATATAGATACTATACCAGCATTTAAAAAAATTTCTACTGATAAAACTAAAAATGAGAGCGTTTTACACTCCAATACCCACTTAGGAACAGGACTGATAACAGGCACACTAAGTGGAGTAAAAGAAGATGAAGAAGGAAATTTTAACTTTAATCCACAAGATTTTATCAAAGGATTTTTAGGAGGCGCTAGTGCTAGTTTAGCGGTTAAAAAAGGACTAGAGATAAAGGCAAGAAGTGTTGCTAAAAATTACTCAAATATCGCAAAAGATAATCCCGCTTTAATGCAAGAAATCGTTAAAAGAGATTTAAGCCATTATGCAAAAAGCAGCGTAGCAAATAGCCTTACACGCTTTTTAAATAAGCATAAAAATTTAGATTTAAATTCTCAAATTTTTGCAGGCGAAAAGGCTTTAATGAATGAAGCTTATAAACCCCAAGCAAAAAAGCTAAAAGTTGCAAAAGAGCTAGAAGCTAAAGGCAAAAGTGAAATACAGATATGGGAAAGCACAGGCTGGTATAAAGACAAAGACAAAAAATGGAAATTTGAAATAAGTCAAAAGGGTGGGGAATTACAAACAAAAGATAATTTCGGACGACCATACAAAAGAGAATGGTTAGTTAAAATCTTAAAAGATGATGAACTTTTTAGTGCATATCCGCAGTTAAAGCTTATGCGTGTTATTGAAGACAAAAAGTTAGGAGCGGGTGTTGGCGGTGCTTATGATTATGAAACAAAGGATATTTATATCAAAAATCTACAAGGAAAAGATGTAAAGACTATTCTTTACCACGAAATACAACACGCAGTGCAAGATATAGAGGGCTTTGGCTATGGGTTTAAAGATATAGTTTTAAGTGATGAAAATTTTAATTTATATTACAAACAGCACGGCGAAGCAGAGGCAAGGAATGTCCAAAGGCGACTAGACACTGATAATAAAAGAGAAATAAGAACATATAAAAGTAGTATTCCTATAAATAAAAGGAGAATAGCATTTTGGGAAAATGAGAAAGACAAAGATGCTTGGAAGGGACACGACCAACCCGATAATGAAATCAGACAAGCACAAGAAAATATAGCGTATAGTAGGCAAAAGATTAAAGAATTACAAGACACAGCAAAAATAGGCAAATATACACAACACCCTTACTCAACTATGGATATAGATATAAAAGATACCATAGCAGAAGCAACAATACACGGAAAAGCGTTAAGTAAAGAGCTAGAGAGTAGTTTTTTTAGATGATAATGGGAGAGTGGATTTATCAAAAGTAAATGCAAAACCATTACCTAAGGCAACTTTTAAAAATGTAAAGCAATTTGAAAAACTTTTTACAAACAAACAGGGCAAGTATGGCATAGTCAAAACACCCTATAAAGATATAAGGGTAAATATACCTTATGCTTATACGCATTTTTACAAAAACACCTATAATACAAATAGGGATTATTTAAAGGGAGCTTTTTTTGATGTATTGGAAAATCCTATGTTTGTAGCAGAAAAGGAAACAGACAAGGGACTAAGCACTTATTATTATAAGGTGTATAGTTATGGAAAAGATAAAATAGGTGTATTTGGGATTGGTATTGATAGTCAAGGACATATAGACTATAAAACAATGTATGCAGATAAAAACTTAAGCAGAATTAAGCAAATGATAAAACTAGATGATGAAAATATTAAATATATAACTTAGAGCAACACACACCAAGCTAACTATCACACGCAAGGTGGTTTTGCTGTATAAGCCCCTAGATAGAATCGGGTTTTGCTTATAAGCAAGGTTGCTCTTAGTAGAATTATACCATAAAAAGCTAATATTTTAAAAAATAAGGAAAAAAATGGAGCTAAAATTATTTATCAATCTCCAAACGCCAAGTCAATTTTTTACACTGATACGCTTTTACAGGGGGACAAGTCTTCCACCAACAAGATTGACAAGAATATGACTTAGTTTATTTTGCAGGAGGTGTCCATCCTAAAGAGCCGAGCAACAATGCTAAGAATGCAGCCAACAAGGACTACTAAGACACGCTTAGAGAGCCGACAATAAACTAAGCCAAGAAAGGATTATAACACAATTGATAAAAAATTTAGCTAAAATTATTTATCAATCTTCAAACGCCAAGTCAAATCAAAATATCCTACACTCTAATCAGCACTTAGGAGCAGGACTGATAACAGGAACACTAAGCGGAGTAAAAGAAGATAAGGACATATAGACTATAAAACAATGTATGCAGATAAAGACTTAAATAGAATTAAGCAAATGATAAAACTAGATGATGAAAATATTAAATATATTAACTTAGAGCAACACACACCAAGCTAACTATCACACGCAAGGTGGTTTTGCTGTATAAGCCCCTAGATAGAATCGGGTTTGCTTATAAGCTAGGTTGCTCTTAGTAGAATTATACCATAAAAAGCTAATATTTTAAAAAATAAGGAAAAAAATGGAGCTAAAATTATTTTATCAATATCCAAACGCCAAGTCGATTTTTTACACTGATACGCTTTTACAGGGGGGGGGGGGACAAGTCTTCCACCAACAAGATTGACAAGAATATTATAACACAAAAGGATAAAAATAAAAAAATCCTACACTCCAATACTCACTTTAGTGGAGTAAAAGAAGATGAAGAAGGCAATTTTAGTTTTAATGCAGAAGATTTTATCAAAGGATTTTTAGGAGGTGCCGTTGGAAGCAAGGTCGCAAGTAGTGCTTATAAAAGCGTAAAAGCTAAATTTTACGAAAAACATTTTAATCAGTTTATAGACTTAGTCAATCAAAACAAGCCTTTAAAACCCCGTTTTGAAGTGAATAAAGAATTAGAAAAAGCTTATAGAGAAAATAAAATGCAAGCCAGTGATAAGCTTTATGAAAAGCTAAATTTAACTATAGTTTTAAAGTTTAAGTTAGCTAACTTCTTTTATGCTTAAACCCTAGCCCCGCTACTTAAAGGCTAGGTTAAAATGAAGTCGTTTAAGCTACTCTTTAGCAGCGAGACCTTATAATTTGATTAGAGATTTTTTATTTAGTCAAAAGTTTTTAAACTTTTGACTAGCAAAATTAACAATGTTAAAATAATTATTAATTCTACCATTTAAACCCCCTTTCAACCTAAGCCAAAAGAGTTTTAACGCTTAAACTTTAAAAGTTTAATATAATTTAACTTAAAATTATTCATTGATAAAAAACAGCTATGCATATGCATAAAGCTAAATTCCAACCCCTATTTTTCACAAAAATATTTTATTAAGATTTTTTCTTTAATAATTTAAAGAAAGAGAGACCCCCCCCCCCCCCAATGATACATTACTCAAAACCGCCTTTAGTTTTTGTAGGCAATAAAAGAAATAGTTTAAATAATTTTAAAAAAGTGCTTAAGCTTATGGAAAAAGAAGGCTTAATCACAAAAGATACTATTTTTTACGATATATTTGGTGGCAGCGGATTATTAAGCCACACCCTTAAAATACTCTTCCCTAATCACAAAGTGATATGGAATGATTATGATAACTACTTAAGCCGTTTAAATAAAGCCAAAGAATGTGAAAGCTTAAGAAAAGAGCTTTTAGAATTTATAACGCCCCTTGCTAAATATCAAGAAAAATTAAGCCAAGAAGCAAGGCTAAAAGTGTTTGAATTCATTAAAGAAAAAGCGAATAAAACTTATATAGATTGGATACTTTTAAACGCTTATTTGTGTTTTAGCGGTAGGAATACTTGCGATGAAAAAAACTTTTTTAAGCAAAATTCTTTATGGCACAATGTTAATCAAAGTCAAGAAATCAAAACAAAGGGCTATTTAAAGGGCGTTTTAAGGGTAAGAATGGACTATAAGGCTTTAATGAATTTAGCTTATTATGGAAGTGAAGAGGAATTAAATAAAATTTCTCATCTAGTCGATGAAGAATTTAAAGAGAAATTGACTGAAGCAAACCCTAGTCCCGTCACAGCCAAAGGCTTAAGCCTTGAAGCAGTCCCCTTAAATTCAAATGCAAATTCAAGCGGCGAGATTGCTTCGGCTTTAGAGCCTCGCAATGACAGATTAATCATTAATGACAGCTCCTACAACCCCAACGCTTTTTTAATCCTAGACCCGCCTTATTTTAACACTGAAACTTTTCATTATGAAGGCAAAAAATGGACTTTGGAAGATTTTTTATATCTTATGTATTTTGTGAAAAAGCCCTTTATCACTTTTGGAAGTGGTAAAAGCGGCATAGCTGATTTTATGAAATTTAGCGATACTTATCTTGATTTAAGCCATCTTAAACAATGCCAGTTTTTAGAAAATCAAACCAGTTTTACAAGAGTAATTGATAAAAGGGAATTTATGTTTTTTTCTAAGTTAAAGGGACTTTTTGAAAGTTAGCATAAAAGAACCGCCCTTCTTTTATGCAAAATTTAAGCGTTTAAGTTTTAGCTAAGGCGGTTTAACTTATAATTTTTTACGCATTAAAGAGTTTTTATTTGAAGAGTTTTAAAAGCTCTTCAATAAGCTTTAAAAGTAAAATTAAAATTTCTATTATTTTAATCCACATTTATAAGCCTCCTTCCCAGCATAAAAGAAGTTAGCTAACTTAAACTTTAAAATTCTAGCTAAATTTAACTTAATGCTTGATTTTAAGAGTTTGTCAAGAGCCTTTAACTCTTCACAAGACGGATTTTAAACCCCTTTTTAAAGTCTTTTTTTCATAATAAAATCTGATATTATCTAAGTTGTTTAAGTAAAGCCAAAGAGCTTTAAAAAACGATAAAATCAAGTAAAAAGGCTAAAAATGGGAAGTATTAAAAGAGAGCTTTTAAGAAAGAGAAAAAACAAATACAAGAAAGAAGCACAAAACAAGTGGCGTCCTATCATACAAAAATACGATTTGAGAATAGAGAATTCAGGGGATTTTTTTACTTATCCAGCCGAACAATACGGCTGGGCTAAGGCTGAAAAGGGATTTTTTGGTTTTATAGTGAATTTATTTTTTGGTAATCCTTTACAAACAATAATCGGTATTGCTACGGGTTTTGTAGGAATGATAGGGCATATTTTAGTTACTATAAATAATTCTAGAAGCTATGAAAAAGCCTTAAAAGCTTATCAGTTACAAAGCGGGGCTTTGGCTACGGCAAACATACAAAAAGCTAAAGAACAAAGAGGCGCACAAAGTGAAGCTTTATCTCAAGCTATTGTTTATAGTGAATATGAAATTTACGCTAATGGAAGCATTTACAAAAATCAATTTGCAGGAGTGAATAATAATTTTTCTTCTCAAATAGCCCCCGATGGTGCTAAGGGTATATATGCTGAGTTTAAAGAAAGTAAAATCGATAATTTCACACAAAACCGCTCACAAGTAGAAACAGCAGGTAATGAAAACTTTAGCGAAAGTGTTTTAAAGCCCCCTTTTGCATTAGCCAAGGCAAATGATGAAGAAGAGAATTTAAAGATGACAAAAGAGATGTTTTTAGCTAGAAATTTAAAAGCTATTGAAGGCTTTAATCTTTTGGTAAAATTAGAATATGGTATCAATACTTACGATTCATTTTTACAAAATGCTTTTGATTTTATCGATGAAAAAGTGATAAAACCCTTTAGAGTAAATTTAAAACAGCTTGATTTTTTAGCTAAGAATAAGGCTTATAATAAAGGGATTTTAAGAGATTTTGATGTATTGCAAGAGAGTGATTTTAAAGAAATAAAGGGCGATAAAGACGCTATAAAAGAAAATACAGAGCAGGAAAAACAGGCTCTAGAACAATGGGAAAAAGATTTTAAAAATCAAAATGTAGATTTATCCATTTACAATAAATACCAAATAGAAGAAAAAAGAAAAGCACAAGAAAAGATAGCTAAAGATTATATAGATATGATAGAAAGACTTTTTGCAGTGGTGTTAAATGGAAGTTTTAATAGGGTAAAAAAAGAGCTTGATTATACAAAAGATTTTAGCGATAAAGAAGAAAATACTTTAAGTGTTAAGGAATATTTTAATGATGAAAACGCAAGACTTTTCACAATAAAAGAAGATGAAGAAGTTTTAACTGAAGGTTTAGTGTCTAAAAAAGAAATAGCGAAGCTATTTAGCGAGGCAAGGGTATTTTTTGTGAGTTTTAAAAACTATGAAGAGTATGTTTTATCTTTAGTTTATGGAGAGTTTTTAGAAGAGATAGGGCAAATTGAGTTAAAGCAAGAGCAAATTCATTCTAAAAATGATTTAGAATTTAAAGACAAACAAACAAGCACGGCTAAGCTTTGCATTGCTAAGGATTATAAGCACATAGTAGAGTATAAAAGTCCTGATTTGGAAGTATTGAGAATTTATAAAGAAAAACAAGTGCCAAAACACACTCTTTTAAAAGATGATTATACGCTTTTAAATAACTTTTGGCAGGGCGTTTAAGCCCTTTTAGTTTCTATTCCACACGCTTTGGCTATCAGAAAAAACAGAGCCTATCATATCAGAATTTGTTTGTAAATTGGCTTGATTTTGATTATAGCGGCGATTTTCTTCTTGAAATTGACTTTTTGCAAGATTTAAATTATCTTGTGCTATTTTAACATTTTTACGACCCGTGCCAAAGGCTGAATCAAGCGCCCCAAATAAAGTCCCTGTTCCACCTAAAAAAGTGCCAAGCCCTGCTAAGCCCCCTGTTGCGTTAGTGATACTACTTACAGCATTACCTAAAAATCCAAACATTTTTTATCCTTTTTAAAAAATTTAAGCCCTTTTGTGCTTTTGGTTTTTATGAAAATAATTAAAGCAAAATAATAAGTTTTTGTTAAGGGGCGTGAAAATTTGCTAATTTACGCCCCTTTTTTAAAGTTTTAAAAAAAAACTAAAATCGCATTTAAATTTACAAAAAAGGAGAAAGAAGGTGTATGGCGAAGCTTTAAGAAAAGATACAAAAACTGAAAATTCAAGCGATGAAAGCAAACTTGCTGCCCTAGAAGAAGAGCTTAAACAAGCAGAGGCAAGTTTAGAAAATGATTTTGCAGAGTATGCAAGTCAAGCGATGAGTGAAGAGCTAGAAGAGCTTTTTTTTGAAGATAAAAAAGCCTTTATAGAAGCTATTTTGAAAATGCAAAATGAATTTTTGCAAACAAATTATAATCCTAAACTTGAAGAAGCGGCTAAGTTAAGAAAGGGGATTGCCAATAAAAACGCATTAGCAAGTATTGATAGTGCTAAAGAAGAGTTTTTGAAAAACAACCCAGAAGCTGATATAAACGCTTTAATGGAGTTTTACGACCAAGAATTAGGGATTAAATACAAAAAAGAATTAGACAAGCTTGAACCTTTGGAATTTTTTAGTGTGCTTTATGAAATTTATAAACAAAGAAACCATTTAGCAACGCAAAACGATGCGTTACCAAGAAATCCAAACGCCCAAAATATAGATGCGGATAATGCTAGTTTTAGCAATGATGATTTACCAATGAATAGAATGTAAAGGAGATAAAAATGTTGCAGCAAAGAGTGCATAATATGTCTTATTTGGCTAAGGCTATTATTAATTTAGATGAGATAGAAAACGGCTATAAGGCTCTTGTATTACCCAAAGGAGCTGAGATTACGCATTTAAGCGTTGAAGTGCTAGAAGAAGTATCTAGCGCTACTTTAAGCGTAGGATTGAATGAGAATGATAACTTTTTTATGAATGCTATTGATATAGGAACTAGAAAAAGTTATTTAAGTGAAGTAATTTCAAGTGTTAAAGATATAAGTGAGATTACTATAACAACAGCTGGAGTTGCACAAATGACAAGTGGGAAGATAGTTTTAAGAATGATTTATTTTCTACCTTCTCAAATCACAACAGAATATTAAAAATTTTAAGGAGAAAAGAAAATGCCATTAAATGATTTAAATAAAATAAATATCGCTGATTGGAGGAATAATCCAAATGTAAGCGTAGATATAGCAAAGACTATTGAAAGTGCAAGTTGGAAAAAAAGCATATGGGAACCTTTTGTAGGAGCGGGTCAGGATAGAGGTATAAGAACCTTTAAGGTATCCAATACCGCTCCTTATCGTCCTAGACTTAAAACCCAACTTCAAGGCGACGGGGTAAAGGGAAATGCTGATTTTGAAACGAATTTGGATAATTTAGAGATTTTAAGTCAGACTATTTATCCTGAAGTGTTGGGAAATAGTATCAAAAGTCCTATAAAGTATTATTCACAAGTAGAAGAGATAGATTTTATCAAAGAAGCAACGGACAGCTTAACAGGCTGGATTAAGGATAAAAGAGACCGCTATTTTGTAACGGCTTTATTTAATGATATGACAAATGCTGTAATTTGTGATACAGACGGCTTTAAGGATACAAGCAAAAACAAATCAGTTGCTGAAGCAGCAAAAACGATAAAAGCGGGCGATGTTTGTAATGTAAAAGCGATTAGAAGGGCTATTTTTATGGCAAGAGCGGGAAAGAATTATCAAAACAAAGATGCTTTTCCTATTAAGCCCATAAGAACCAATACAAGAACGCAAAGCGGGTTAGAAGTGCAAAGTTATTCTTATATTATTTTGCTAGATTCTTATCAAGCCCACCAATTAAAAAGCGATGCTGAGTGGAAAGAAATACAAAAAATAGGTTTAAGGGGCGATAAAAATAACCTTTTTACAGGGCTTTTAGGTTTGATTGATGATTGTCCTGTAATTGATATGGGGGTATGGACTAAAACGCAAAGTGGTTTTTTAAATAGTGAAATAAGCGATTCAGAGTTTAACGCACACATTTATAAGCCTAATCACAAAAAAATCACTCCACCTAGCTTTTACACGGGAAATAATCCTGTATCTTTTGGGTGTTTGATAGGGGCGTCAGCACTTGTTTTAGCGGGGAATGAACAGATTAATTTTTATATCGATGATACGCAAGATTTGGGAAGAAAGACTATTTGCGGTGTGGATAGAATTTTAGGTGTTTCAAAGGGGCGTTTTGAAAGTCCTACGGGACAGATGAGTGTTTATGATGATACAGATTATGCTTTTATCGGTATTTTATCAAGCAAAGAATAAAAAGCGGTGATTTGCTCTTAGGTTTAAGGGGATTGCCGCAGTCGCTACGCTCCTTCGCAATGACGGAATTTAAGTTTAAATGCTTTAACTTACTTCATAGGGCAAGGATTAAGCACTTTAGAAACTTAAAGCCGTGTGGATTTTTTCTAAAGGCTTAAATTGTTTCATTCAATAAGTTTAAAAGTCAAGTTTAAGGGCTTTTTGCAAAGCAAAAAGGGACGGCGTGGGCTTCAGCACAGAAAACTTAAAAAGCAAGATGCCCACGCAAGTGGGACGGGGGCTTTAGGGGTTTTAAAAGGGCAAAGCCCTTTATCGCAAAGCAAAATTTACTTTTGCTGCGGAGTAGCTGGATAAAAGCAAGGAAAAAAATATGAATTATGAAAATATGGTTTTAAATGAGATAAACGAAAAAACACAAGCTTTAAAAACTCTTTTTGATGATGTAAAAGAGAATTTAAGCGATAGTGCTTTAAAAAAAAGATTTGATGAGTATTTTTTAAGTTTAGAAAATGATTTAAAAGAAGAAATTAAAAACACAAAAGAAAAGACCCAAGAAGCCCTAGAAGAGTTGATAAAAGAAGAGCTTAAAGAAAATACAAAAGCTTTATTTTTAACTTCAAAACAAGATTTTTTAAATGAGTTAAAGGCTAATGTTGATTATGAACTTTTAGCCGATGAAAAAGCTAAAGGTTTTTTAAGAGAGAATGAAAATAAATTAAATGAAGCCATTAGAGAAGCTTTAAAGGGTCAAAGGTTTCAAAGTCTTATTATGGAATGTGAAAATAATCTTTTAAACTCTTTAGATGAAGCAAGTTTAAAAATAAAGCAAAACTTAGAAGAGTTTAAAAACACTTTAGAAACAACTCATTTAAACTATAAAAGAATGGTTGATGAAAAAAGCGAAGGGGTATTAAAAGCATACATTAACGAGCATAAAAACACTCTTTTTAAGCCTTTTAATTTAAATTTTTTAAAAGATGAGTTATTAAAAGATGAAGAATTAAAAGAAGAGCTTAAAGAAATAGCAAGGGAATTAATCGCTACTTATATCACAAGTAAGGGTTTTTTGAAAGATGAGTTAGAAGAGTGTTTGTTAAATATCAATAAAGAAATCAGCGAAGATTTTTTTAAAAGTGAATATATGAAAGAACAAATATTTTTAAATAATATAGTGCTTAGTAATTTATGCTTAACTAACGAGCTTAAAAGCTTGGCAAAAATAGAATTAATGCTTAAAGAATACCCGTTGATTTATAAGAAGAAAATTTATAAAGCGGTGTAATTTGCTCTTAGGTTTAAGGGGATTGCCGCAGTCGCTACGCTCCTTCGCAATGACAAAACACCCCGCTTAAGCGGGACGGGGGCTTTAGGTGGGTCAAGGGAGCTTAAAGGCAAGTTTCGGGGCTTTTGCGTTAGCAAAAGGGACGGCGTGGGCTTTAGTCAAGCGACTTTGGGCGGACTTGTTCGCACAAAGTGTTAGCAGTGAAAGCAAGGCAAAGGACGGGCGTGGCCTTCAGCAAGGCGACTTTTTGGAAACTTGTTTTCAAAAAGTGAAAGCAAGGTGGGGGTGCCTTCAGCACAGAAAACTTAAAAAAGCAGTTACCCACGCAAGCGGGACGGGAGCTTTAGGTGGGTCAAGGGAGCGTAGCTCCTTGTCGCAAAGCGGAATTACTTCCGCTGCGAAGTAAAATTAGAAAGGAAAATATTATGGGCGATTTGATTTTAAGACATAAGGGAGCTAATCTAGAAAATGATTTAAAAGAGCTTGAAGGCTTAAATGAAAACGCACAAGAACAAGAACTTAAAAGACCCCCACTTGAAAGCTTTTTAAAACAAAACACACAAGAAAATCTAAAAAGTGATGAAAAGCTTTTAAGCGAAAACACACAAGAGCAAAGCCCTTTTAATGAAAATAACGCTTTTAATCAAGTAAGTATCAATGAAACTCCTACGCCTTCAAATGAAATTCCTTTTTACACGGGGATTAGAAAGCTAGATGAGAAGATAAGCAAGGACGAATTAAGCCTTTATGATTTATACGCTTTAAAAAGATTAGGAATTGAAATAAACAAACCTATAAATGCCAATTTACAAGGCGATATAGCGATAAAAAAACTAAGCGGCGATAAGGAATTTGAAACCATAAAGGCGACTAACAATGCTTTTGATAATTTAAATTCTATTGTTGAGAATGCCCCTGATACGGCGGGGATTTGGAATCAGTTTGCAAGAGGATATTCAAAATTTACTAATCACACGCTTTTTAGTGCTGATGAAGCTAATCAAAAAAGATTAAGCGATGAAGCAATGTTAAAGAGTAATTATTTAGCCGCTATTCCTTTAAGAAGTGGAGGAACGCAAGAAGAAAGAGCAGCACTAAGTGAAGCGATAAATTTTGGGGGATTGAATGCAAAAGAAACCACTAAAAAAGCTTTTAATCTTTATAATCACTTAATGCAAAGACAAAAAGCCGCCATAGAAACTTTAAAAGCTAAGGGTTATAATGAAGCGATGATTAAGCAAGCCTTAGGATTAGAGGGTGGGCGTAATTTTGAAAACAATATAAAAGCTTATGAGTATTTAAAAAACAATTTAGAAGACTTTGATAGCGAAGAGTTTAAAGAGAATTTTAAATACGAAAATTATTTTAATCAAAGGAGATAAAATGCAAGAAAACGAAGAAACAAGACAAAGCCAAGAAACAACACAAAATGAAGAGCCAAATACTCAGCCAATAGAGAATGCAAGTGAAATTAACCAAGATAACCAAGAAAGCCAAGAAAGCGAAGTTAGTCAAGATACACAAGATAACCAAGTTAGCGAAAATGTGCTTAATGAAGCCAATACCACAACAGAGCTTAACGAAGAACAAATGCTTATAAAAATGCAAGAGCTTTTAAGCAAAAATGCATCGTGGTTGGAACAGGTAAAAATGAGTTTGTTTGCGATTTATCACTTGCATAAAAGCCATAAGGATATAAAAGAAAAATATGAGTTTGTTTTAAGTGAGTGCGTAAGGATAAAAGAAGAGCTGATAAGAAGCGTTGATGAGTTTAAAATCTTTTTGGATACGGATAAAAAAGAATTTTTAAAAATGATTGAAACAATGAGAACTTTAAACGCTGAGAACGCTTTAAAGGTTGAAGAGTGTAAAGAGCTTTTGAAAAATTTTGAAAATATACACGAGCTAGTAGAAAATACGCTTAATAGTATGAATGAGAAATTACAAGAAGGTAAAAATATCCACGCTTTAATCAGTGCTATGTATGAAGAGCTTAAAAGATACGATGCGCAAGCGATTATAACAGAGGCCAATAGGATTTTAGAAGAGCTTAAACAAGCAGCTAATGATTTAAGAGTGGAAGCAAGTCAGGTTAAAGATACAGCTATAACTGAAATCACAGAGTTAAAAGATAATTCTTTAAGCACTATTAACGAAACTAAAAATACAGCTATAACTGAAATCACAGAGTTAAAAGATAATTCTATAAGTGAAATCACAGAGTTAAAAGATAATTCTTTAAGCACTATTAACGAAACTAAAAATACAGCTATAACTGAAATCACAGAGTTAAAAGATAATTCTTTAAGCACTATTAACGAAACTAAAAATACAGCTATAAGTGAAATCACAGAGTTAAAAGATAATTCTATAAGTGAAATATCAAGCAAAAAAGAAGAAGCATTAGCTCAAATAGAAGAAATTAAAATAGAACAAGAGCAGAAAATAACAGAACTTGAAGAAAATAATACCCTTCAAGATGAAAAAATAGCGTCTTTGGAACAGGCTAAAGAAGAGCTTAGCACAGAGCTTAATAAAAAAGTCAAGTTTTTAACACAAAACCTTACTTGGAGTGTTGGAAGCGGGGGCGATTATGAAGATTTGCAAAGTGCGATTAATGCAGCTAGTCAATATATAAATCTAAACAATACCCATATCACACTTAACATTAAAGATGGTTATACCCTTACAAGCCCTGTTATCATAAGATTAAATCTTCCACTTGTAATAAGAGGTGAAAATGGTATAAGCGATACACTTAGAGTGGATTTAAATAATAAAGCTTGGCCTAGTTTTGGTCTTTATATCGAAAGCAAGGTCAATATACAAGATATAAGCATTGAAAGTGTTTCTGTTAATTGCCTTTTAATCTATATAGAAAATACAACAGCAAGTTTATATAATGTGAATTTAACTGGCAATGCTCCGGGCATTGTCTCAACAAATAAAGCTGATGTTAGTATAGACTATACGAACTTTAATAATATTTTTTCCGACCCTGAACTTTGTTATGATTTAAGTGCGTCTTCATCTAATGTTGTTTTAGGGGGTAATGTTGTTTTTAATACAAACAATCAAGCCTACGCAACAGCAATTAGAGCGTGTGTGGGTGGAAATATAAGTGGTATTTGGTGGGCATCTCAAACGCAAATAAAAGGCAATTATAAGGTTGGCATACAAGTAAATAATGCTTTTGTTTATAATGCAAATATAGCAATGACGGGGAATTTTACTTCTAAATACTCTCAAGCTCCACAAGTTTTAACCTCAAATGGGTTTATTTCACATAATATTTAAGGATAGATAATGAAAATAATCATAAAAAATAATGGTGTTATTTATAATGATTTAAACACTTCAATTTTAAAAAATCATATGAGTGCGGCAAGTGGCTTAATAGCACTTGTTAGAGATGATAGAAAACTAGGTTTTGATGAAAATCATTTTTTTATCGATGATATTACTCAAGAAGAGCTTAACAAAGGACTTGAAGCGGTAAAAGAAGTGCTTTTAAGTGCTGATGAAATAGAGCTTTTAAAAGAATATTTTGCTATGTTTTGTGAAGTTTCAAGCGAAGAAGCAAAACTTCAATACGCAAAAGAGTTTAAAAAATATGAGATAGATAAAGCAAAAAATGAAGCTATAGAAGGTGGAGTAAGCTTTAAAAATAAAATCTTTCAAAGCGCAGAAAGGGATAGGAATTTGCTTACAAGCACGGTGAGTCTTTTTGCTATTACAAAGCAATTGCCTGAAGGTTTTGTTTGGATTTCAAAAGATAATGAAGCCGTGCCTTTTACTCTAGAAGAGCTAACGCAACTTGGGGGACTTATGGCAAATTCGGTCAATATCAACACGATAAAAGCAAGAAACTTAAAAGATAAAATAGAACAAGCCCTAAGCGTAGAAGAAGTAGAAAATATCAAGTGGAGTGAATGATGGATTTAGCAGGAATGGTTAAAGAAGGGGCGATTTTAGGGAGCTTAACTTCATCGTCTTTGCTGGGGATTTTGGTGGTGGCTTTAGCGGGTGTGGCTTGGCATTTGTATAAAATCTTGCACGCTGAGAACAAAAAACAGCTAGGCGATTTGCTAGAAGAGCAAAAAAAATCTAACACACTCATCAAAGAACAAACCCTAGTTTATAAAGCGGCTAATGAAGGAATGAGTAAATTTATAGAGACTCATTGTGCCAAGACTAATGAAAAGCTCGATGACATAGAAGATGCCCTAAAGGATATTGACAATAAGCTTAATGTAGTTGTTGGCGAAAAGGGCTATAGTCTAAGGAATAAAGAATGATAAAAAGAGCAGTCGTAAAGCCTTTTGATAGTGGCTAGAGTTAATACAAATAAAGCGGTAAAAGTGTGTGAAATGCTGTGAAATGGGAAGAATGATTTAAGATGTGAAACTAAGAGATTTATACGGCTAGAGATTGAATGCGACTAAGATATAGCTAAGCGACAAGGCGTGGGAAGAGTCGCCTCATAAAAATAAATGCGATAAAGCCGCGCGCCTCATAAAGAGCAGGTAAATTTTAAGCTTTTTTGATAGGATAAAGAAAAAGAAAGCTTTTAAAAAATGATGAAAAATTTAAATGTTTAAAAATTTTTGCTTTCAAGGGGGTTTAAAAATAAAAATTTTTTGATGAAAAAATGAAAAAACTAAAAATACTTCAAATGGCTATTTTATAGACTTTTGCAAGATGTGAAAAAAATAAATATTTAAGCTAATTTTAACTTAAAATAAGCAATAATTCTAAGCAAAATTAAGAACTTGGCACAAAGAATTAAAGCTAAAGTTTTATTTTTTAGTTAAAATGATGATAAACTGCTTCTAAAAAAGCCTTTTTTAAAGGCTATGTAAAATTTATATGGATTAAAGATACTCATATTTTTCCTTTAATATTAGATTGCTTCGTTTCACTCGCAATGACGGAAGGTCAAGTCTCGCAATAATGAGAGCAAACATTATCCCTGACAATAAATTAATAAGCAAAATCTATTCCATTTTGGAGTGGAATGAAGAAGGAAAAAATGGTTGGTATTTGTCCTAGAAAGCTCTTTTTTAAAATATTTTTTACACATACTTTAAATTTGTTAAATGATACTAAATGATGTCTTTTTAAAGCTCTGATTTATAAGTTTTTATTTATCAATTAAAATGAAGCAACACAAGAAGTGATGGTGCGCTCGAAGGAATTCGAATCCCTGACCTTTTGAACCGCAATCAAATGCTCTATCCAGCTGAGCTACGAGCGCAAAATTAGAATTATATATAAATTTTCTTAAAATAAGCAAAAATTTTATTTTGTTTTTGGCTTTTTGTTTTCATCTAAATCAAATTCTTTGGTCTTTTTTGAATGATAAAATACAACACCTATAATCAAAATACAGCAAATCAAAAAAAAGATATAAAGCGTTCCATAGGGATTATCTTTTAAGAAGAGATTGTTTGTATTCATTCCAAAAAATCCCACAATTAAATTCAAAGGTAGAAAAATAGAAGAAAGTATGCTTAAAAGATAAATGCTTTTATTCATTTTTTCGTTTTTAATTGCACTTGTTAATGTATAAAGAGTATCAACTCTTACTAGTTGTTCTTTAGTATTTTTGCTTAAGATAGAGATGGATAAATTTAGAATTTTTAAATGTTTTTTGTATTGCGCCTGTTCGCTAAGCAAAAGATTAAAAGCTTCACTTAAAAGATTGATTTGCTTTAAATTTTTATTGATTTTTTGTCTTAAGACAAAGGATTTTTTGTAAAAATTTTTAACAAAGCCACCTTTTAAAATGATATTTTCTTTATGTTCTAATAAATTTTGAAAATGAGTATTTTGTATTTTAAAATCTTCTAAAATGGATTTAATAAAATTTGAAAATTCTTCTACACTGGAAAGCTCGAATTCTTCATCTTGAAGCTTGTAAATTTTTTCATCACTAAAAAGCCAAGTTTTTAAATTTAATCCCGCATAAACAAAAATTTTTTGTCCATAAATTTCACTATAAAAAGTTTCTAAATTCTTTGCTTGTAGGATTTTTCTTAAATTTTCATGCAGTTTTGGCATTTTATTTGCCTCTTAAATGATAAAAATTTCTTTTAAATTGTGTAAAAGCATTGTTTAAAATCGCCTCACGCATCCTTTTTGTCAAATCAAGATAATAATGCAAATTGTGCAAACTAGCTAAGCGAAAAAAGCTCAACTCCCTAGCTCTAAAAAGATGGTTTAAATAAGCACGCGAGAAATTAAGACAAGTATAGCACGAGCAAGCCTTGTCTATGGGTTCATTATCATTGATAAACTCAGCTTTTTTGATATTAAATTTTCCAAAACTTGTAAAAAAAGTCCCATTTCTTGCGTTTCTTGTTGGCATCACACAATCAAACATATCCACCCCTCGCTCAACATTTTCAACCAAATTTTCAGGGGTTCCAACGCCCATTAAATACCTAGGACGATTTTCATCCATAAAGGGGGTTAAATTCTGCACCGTTTCATACATTAGAGCATTTTCTTCGCCCACACTAAGCCCCCCAATAGCCAAGCCATCAAAAGATAGTTCATTTAAAGCCAAAGCACAACGCTTTCTTTCTTCATAGTCTGTTCCGCCTTGGATAATTCCAAAGATATTTTGTCCTAAACCTATGCCTTTATTTTGCATACTTTGATGATAAGTGATGGCTTCTTTTGCCCAAAGTAGGGTGCGATTTACCGAAGTTTTTATCCTTTCTTTGCTTGCAGGTAGGGCTACTAAATCATCTAAAATCATCATAATATCAGAGTTAAAATCATATTGCGTATCTAAAACACTTTTAGGCGTGAAAAGATGGCGACTTCCATCAATATGGCTTTTAAATTCTATACCTTCGTTAAAATGTTTGGAATTTTTACTCAAAGAAAAGGCTTGAAATCCCCCACTATCTGTTAAAAAGCTTCTATCAAATCGCGTAAAATTATGCAAACCTCCTAAATTTTTTATCACTTTTGAGCTAGGACGCAGGTATAAATGATAAGTATTGGCTAAAATAATCTTTGCATCAAGTTCATTTTTCATGTCATTTGCGTCAAGACTTTTTACCGCTGCGGCTGTGCCAACAGGCATAAAAATAGGAGTGTAAAAGCTAGAATGCGTGGTTTTTATTTCACATACTCTAGCATTGCCGTCTTTATGCTTTAATTTAAATTCCATTTGTTATAATTTCCTTTTTTGGAGTTAAGAATGAATCATATTTTAATCATAATAGATGGTATTTTAGCAAAGCATTTCTTAGAAAGGCTTTGTTTGGAGAAAGGCTTGGGTTATTTTTTCACGGTGGTATGTCAAAATAGTGAAAAAAACAACTTAAATATTTCTAGCGAATACATTGATTTACATTGTTTTGATTCTACGAGTGTGGCACGCCTTGAAGGCATTATGAATAAAGATTTTAAACAAGCTTTTATTTATATGCAGGATGAATTTGAGACTAAAAAAAGCTATGAGGCTTTGCGTTCTTTAAATGCGGATTTAGAGATAGAAATAATGGATTTTTGGGGTTTAACTATCAATGATACTCATACAAATTTAGCCGATGCTAGAATGACTTTAAGCCGCCGTTTTATGGACTTTTTGCCTGATATTGCTTTAACGGCTCAGTATATAGGATTGGGTGTTGGAGAGATTATGGAGGTGAAAATTCCAGCAGGGTCTATTTTTGCTTACAGGCACATCAGTTCTATACAGCAAAAAAGATGGCGTATCGTGCTAATTTATAGGAATTCTAAAATTTATTTTGTAAAGCCTTCTTTTGTTTTGGAGCCAAATGATAGCATTTTGATTGTGGGTGATCCTGTTGTTTTACAAAGCATTTTTCATAATATAAGAGGTAAGGCGGGGCAGTTTCCTATGCCTTTTGGAAGCAATGTTTTTGCTTTGATTGATATGAAAAATATGAGTGAAAAAATGCAAGAAAGGGTGCTTGATACGACTTTAAAACTTAAGCAAAAAATCAATGCAAAGAAATTTTTTATTCATATTATTAATCCCAAATTAAGCCCAGTGTATGAGAGATTGAAAAAACTTTGCGAAGAGCAAGAAGGTGTGTTTTTTGATTATTTTAACACAGATTTAAAGCAAATGCCTAAGTGGCTACAAAATAATGACATAGGCTTAATCCTAAGCGATATGAAAAATTTTGAAAAAGAAAAAAAGGTTTTTTTTGATTTGAAAATTCCCATTATGAAAGTAGGAGAGGTGCCCTTTGATGAGCTAAAAGAAGCGGTTATTTTAAGTGCAGATGAGAGTGAGCTTGAAAATAATGCTAATGTGATTACGGATTTGAGCAAACAGCTTGATTTTGGAGTGCTTTTGTATTATTACAATCCAAATTCTCAAAATACCACAGATATGGAAGAGTATTTTAGAAGCCTATCGAAGCTTTATGATAAAAATATACAAATCATCACTAAAAACGCTGAAAATCCTCTTTTAAATTTACAATACCGCAATGATTTATTGCAATTTGTAAGCTTTGAGAAGGAATTATTAAGCGGGGATTTTGCTAAAAATTTGAGTATGAATTTAAACAGGCATTATTATAAAATGAGACAAAATTACCAACTTTTCATACCCGTAGAATAAATGATTAATCAAGTGTGATAGAATAAAACAAAAAAGAGTGAAAAATGCAAGTAGAAATTAATTTAAAAGAAAATGCTTATAAGGTTTATATAGACGAGCTTGAAAATTTAAGCTTGGATACTAAGGTTTTTATACTTTCAAATCCTAAAATTTCAGGGCTTCATCTTCAAAGTTTGCTTTCAAAAATCAAGGCTAGGGAAATTTTTATCGCTACGATTAAGGACGGGGAAGAATATAAAAATTTAGCCACCCTAGAAGAAATTTTAAATCAAATGTTTAATTCTAAACTTGATAGAAAGAGTGTTTTAATCAGCTTTGGGGGTGGGGTGATTAGCGATATGGGTGGATTTGCGGCTAGTATTTATCAAAGGGGGATTGAGTTTATTAATATCCCCACCACTCTTTTAGCTTGTGTAGATGCAGCAGTGGGGGGTAAAACGGGGGTCAATAATGCTTATGGTAAAAATCTTATTGGCACTTTTTATCAACCTAAAGCTGTGTATTGTGAGAATAAATTTTTAAGGACCTTAAGTCCAAAAGAGCTCAGTGCTGGTATGGCTGAATTTATCAAAATGGCAGTAATGTTTGATGAAAAAATACTTGAATTTATAGAGAGTATGGATGCAAAAAGCTTTTTAAATGCAAGTTGTGAGAATGAAATTTTTACTCAAATCATTGCAAAAAGTGTAGAACTTAAGGCTAGGGTTGTTGAGCAAGATGAAAAAGAAGCAGGGCTTAGAATGCTTTTAAACTACGGACATACCTTTGCTCATGTGATAGAAAATTTGACAAATTATAAGCTTTATTTACACGGCGAAGCTGTGGCTGTGGGTATGAATATGGCAAATCATTTGGCTTTAAATTTAGGGCTTTTAAGCAAGATGGAGAGTCAAAGGATAGAAGATATTTTGCTTAAATTTAAGCTGCCCGTGTCTTATAAAATCAAAAATGTAGCTGAATTTTATGAGGCTTTTTTCAGGGATAAAAAAAGCTCAAATCAAAAACTTAACTTCGTTCTTGCTAACACTTTAGGCAAGGGCGTGATAAAAGATGATATTGCTAAAGAAGATATAATCGCCACTTTAAGAGAATTTCAATGAAAAAAATTTTCATTTTGCTTTTTTTTGCTCTTTTTGCTTGGGCTGAGTTTAATCAAAGCGGGATTAAAAATAATTCAAATGATAGCCTAAATGAAAGCATTAATTCAAGTATTTGGAATACGCATTATGAAAATTTTATGCACTATCAAAACATTCACGATGAATTAATGCTTTTAACTTTTAAGTTAAAAAATAGCCAAAATGCCCACGAGCAAGAAGAGCTTAAGCATAAAATCGCCCTTTTAGAAGAGCAATTAAGCTTACTTAAAGAGTATAAGGACCTAAATTTCGCCCAAAGCCTAAGCGCTCCTGATGAGATAGAAATTCTCCCTAAGCTTACTAATCCTTTGGCGATTATAGGAGCTTTTTCTCATATTAAAAAACTCAAAGAACAAAAAGAAGAATACGCTTTTAAATTTAATGATTTTAAAAATTTAGTGGATAAAATCAAAGAGAAAAACTTAGAATTTAAAGAACGCACCAGACTTAATCCTAGCGTTAAAAATTTAGAAGAATTAAAAGCCTTAGACAAAAAATTAGAAGAATTCAGCCAAGCTTTAAATTTTGCTAGTGTTTCTTATGCGGTTTATGAAAAAAAGATAGATGAAGAGCTTTCAAGGGTCAGTGCTGAGATTAAGGTGCAAAGCCTAAGGGCTGTGAATATTCTTGTGGCTATTATCATAGTTTTAGCCCTAGCTTTTATGCTAAAATTATTAGCTAAAAAATATATTAAAGATAGCGAACGCTACTACACGGCTACAAAGATTATTAATTTTATCAATTTAAATATCATTTTTCTTATCCTGCTTTTTGCTTATATAGAAAATATCACTTATCTTGTAACCATACTGGGTTTTGCTTCTGCGGGTTTGGCTATTGCGATGAAGGATATGTTTATGTCTATGCTAGGATGGTGTGTGATAGTCTTTGGAGGAAGCTTTAGGGTGGGAGACCGCGTTAAGGTTTTTCAAAACGATACTGCTTATATAGGCGATATTATTGATATTTCTTTTTTACGCATTACGCTTTATGAAGAACTTACTCTTGAAACTTATAGCAAAAATCGCCGCAGCGGACGCATTATATTTATACCTAATAATTATGTTTTTACTAATTTACTTGCAAATTACACTCATCACGGGATGAAAACCGTGCTTGATGGCATTGATATAAGCCTTAGCTTTGATAGTAATTTAGATAAGGCTCAAGAAATTGTAGAAAATATCGTTACACGCCACGCTAAAGGCTACACAGAACTTGCCAGAAAAAATATGACTCGCTTGCAGCGTGAATATAGCATTAAAAATCCTAAGGTGGAGCCGAGATTTTTTGTGTTTTTTGAGCATTGGGGTATGCGAATTTCTGCTTGGTATATGACCAATGCCTATGCGGCTTTGGTTCTTAGAAGCACCATTAGCAAAGAGCTTATAAAAGAATTTAACAAACATAAAGATATAAAAATCGCCTATCCGTCTCAAAATTTATATTTAGGAAAATTAAATCAAACTCATTTTGAAACTAAAGGGGATAAAGATTGAAAGAAAAAGTTTTTTTTAAAACCTTTGGATGTCGCACAAATATCTATGATACTGAGCTTTTAAAAAGCTATGTTAAAGACTATGAAATTATCAATGATGAAGAAAAAGCTGGGATCATTGTTGTAAATTCTTGCACCGTTACGAACGGAGCTGATAGCGGAATAAAATCTTATGTCAATACTATGCAAAAAAAGGGCATTAGGGTCATACTTACAGGTTGTGGGGCTGTGAGTAAGGGCAGGGAGCTTTTGGATAAAAAGCAGGTTTTTGGAGTGCTTGGAGCTTCGCATAAGCATAAAATCAATGAATTTTTAGGTGCTAAGACAAGCTTTTATGAGCTTGGGGATTTAAATTTTATTGACAAGGACATAGTTTGTGAGTATGAAAATCACACTAAGGCTTTTGTGAAAATTCAAGAAGGCTGTGATTTTGCTTGTTCTTATTGTATTATTCCTAGTGTGCGAGGCAAGTCAAGAAGTGTGGATGAAAAGGCTCTTTTAAAACAGGCTGCAATTTTGGGGGCTAATGGTTATAGTGAGCTTGTTTTAACAGGAACCAATATAGGCTCATATGGGCTTAAAAACGGCACAAGTTTAGGCAAACTTTTGCAAAAAATGGGGCAAATTTCAGGGATAAAACGCATAAGATTAGGCAGTTTAGAGCCTGCGCAAATTGATGAGAGTTTTTTAGAAATTTTAAGTGAGCCTTGGCTAGAAAGGCATTTGCATATAGCCTTACAGCATACAAGCGAGAAAATGCTTCGCATTATGAGAAGAAGGTCGCACACGAATGATGATTTGAAGCTTTTTCATAGCATAGCTGCTAAGGGTTATGCCTTAGGCACTGATTTTATCGTGGGACACCCCGGCGAGAGTGAAGAGCTGTGGGAAGAAGCTTTGAGACATTTTAGAGAATTTCCACTTACGCATATTCATGCTTTTATTTTTAGTCCTAGAAACAACACCCATTCTGCTAGTATGAAAGAGCTTGTAAATGGAGCCTTAGCCAAAGAAAGACTTAATATTTTAAAGAGCTTAGTGCAAAAGAATAATTATGATTTTAGAAAAAAGCATAAAATTCCACTTGAAATTCTAGTAGAAAATCAAAAAGATGGATTTTTTGAAGGGTATGACCAATTTTTTAATAAGATTAAAATCAAAAGCGATAAAGATATAGCTAAAGAATGGCTTATTCTAAGGCATTATGAAGTGCAAGAAAAATATAATTTTGTAAATTTAAAAGGCTAGAGAATGAAAAATAAAAAGATAATTTTAGTCTCTTTTATGATTTTATGTGTGCTTTTTGGAATTTTGTATTTTAAAAATGAGCCAAAATACATAGATGAAAATCTGTATCAAAGTTTGCTAAATCAAAATTTAATCCAAAAAGCTGTGGTGGATAAGGATGAAATTTGGCTAAAAACCGAGAGTGATAGCTATGTGATTATAAAAGACGGGGTGGATATAAAAACACTTTTAGCTAAGGTGCCTGTGGAAATGAAAAAAGACAACACGCTTTGGGTGTTTTTTATCTTGCTTGTTTTTGTAATAATGCTTTTATTAAGCCTTAGTTTTTTTGCAAGGAAGAAAGAATTAGCCAAATATCCCATATCCACTAAGAAAAACCCAAGTCAAGCTCCTGCTATAAATTTGGAGCATACCCAGATTAAGCCCGTGATTTCAAACATTACTTTTAATGATGTAGCGGGCGTAGATGAAGTAAAAATGGAGCTTAGTGAGCTTGTGGATTTTTTACAAAATCCTAAAAAATATAAAGAATTTGGCGTAAAAATGCCAAAGGGTGTTTTAATGGTAGGTCCTCCGGGTGTGGGAAAAACATTGATTGCAAAGGCAGTTGCGGGAGAAGCGGGGGTTCCTTTTTTTTATCAAAGTGGTTCTAGTTTTGTTGAAATTTATGTGGGTATGGGTGCAAAAAGAGTAAGAGAGCTTTTCTCTAAGGCTAAAATGATGGCACCTAGCATAGTTTTTATCGATGAGATTGATGCTGTGGGTAAGGCAAGGGGCGAAATGTCAAATGTGGAAAGGGATAGCACCTTAAATCAGCTTTTAACCCAAATGGACGGCTTTGAGGATAATAGCGGTGTCATAGTCATAGCTGCGACAAATAAAATCGAGCTTATGGATTCTGCCTTACTTCGTTCAGGGCGTTTTGATAGGAGAATTTTTTTATCCTTGCCTGATTTTAAAGATAGACTTAAAATTTTAGAAATTTATATGAAGGATAAAAATAACAATGTCAATTTAAGTAAAATTGCTAAAGCAAGTGTGGGCTTTAGCGGGGCAGGGCTTGAGACCTTGGTTAATGAAGCAGCCATTAATGCTTTAAGAAGAAATAGTTCTTTGGTGGAAGAAAGTGATTTTTATGCGGTTCTAAGCAAAGTTCTTTTAGGCAAGAAAAAGATTTTAAGCTTTAATGATGAAGAGAAAAAAATTCAAGCTACTTATCAAGCGGCAAAGGCTTTGAGTGCGTATTATTTTGATGTGGGTTTTGAAAAAATCACTCTTATGGAAGAGCGATTTAAAGAATATGAGCATAATATTAGGTCTAAATCCGAGCTTATAAATCGTATAAAAGTCTATCTAGCAGGCTCTAGAGCTATGAGTTTGATTTATAATGAAAGCTATACCAATGCGCAAAATGATTTTTTAAAAATCAAAGAATTGCTTGAATATATGATAAGTTTTGATATGCTAGAGGAGCCAAATTTAAGCGAACAAAAAAAAGAAATGGATGTTTTTTTAAGCTCTATGAAAGATAAAATTCTCAAATTAGCCGAGCTTTTACTTGAAAAAGAAAAAATAGAATACGATGATATTAAAAATATAATGCAAATTTAATTTTTAATCATCTATTTCTTTATGCAAGAGCGTTCCGTTGAAATCTATGAGAATTTTTATGCCATTATCGAGTTTGATTTTGTAATGATTGATTTTTCTTTCGATTTCTCTGATTTTTGTATTGGGAAATTCGTTTTTGACTATACTGGCTATTTGAGGCAAAAAATCCAAGTTAAAAGGATGGCTTTTATTTTCGATTTCTTTCCAAGCCCCATCTATGTCAAACTCAAGCTCCGTTCCATCACTAAGATACACTTCATAGGAATTTTTGTCTTTTTGGACTATGCCTACTTGGGCTTTAAAATGAGTTCGCAAAAATTCCTTAGAAATGCTAGGTAGATTTTCAGCAGATATTATAATATCAGCATTTAAAGCTGTGCTTAAAAGGGCAATCAGGCTGAAAATTTTGATTTTCAATGTTTTTTCCTTATTATTTTTCGCAAAATTGTAAAGAATTTATGTGAATTTTATGTGAATTTAAAGACAATGTTATAAAAAATAAAAGGTTATATTTGCTTACAATTTTTTTAATTTTTTTGAATGTTTTATGTTATTTTTTAATTTCTTATAATTATTATGATATTTTTGGACTTAATATTTGGGTTTTTAGGGGCTTGTATTGGCAAGTTTTAACTTCGATGTTTTTGCATGGCAATTTAACCCATCTTATTTTAAATATGATAGTTTTGTTTCAGTTTGGTCGTATTTTAGAAGGATATTTAGGCTCTTTACGCTTTGTTTTATTATACCTTATAGGCGGTTTGCTTTGCGGGGTTTTAAGTGCTTTTTATGTGTATTTTTCTTGGCATTATTTTCATCAGGCTATTAATCTTGTGGGTGCAAGTGGGGCGATTTGTGTTTTGATGGGTTATTATGCACTGCTTGATAGAAGTAGCACCAAGGGACTTATAGTAGCGATTTTGCTTATGAGTTTTGCGCCTCTTCTTATGGGGGTTAATGTGGCTTGGTATAGTCATATTTTTGGTTTTATAAGTGGCTTTATTTTAGGAAGGTTGCAAGAAAAAAAGGGTTGAGAAAAAAAGATGAAGAAAATTTATATCATAAGGCACGCAAAAGCACGCAAGGATGAAAATATTAATGATTTTGACAGAAAACTTACCAAAAGCGGCAAGCAAGATTTAAAAAAACTTTGTAAAAATCTTATTTCCTATGAAATACAACCTGATTTTATACTATCAAGTCCTGCGGCTAGAACAGCTAAAACAGCAAAAAAACTGGCTAAATTTTATAATTTTGATAAAACTCAAATTTGTTTTGATGAGAACTTATATCTTTGCGATGTTAAGATTTTGTTAAAAGTTTTACAAGGCATTGATAAGCAATTTGATGAAGTATTTTTAATCGGTCATAATCCTTCTTTAATGGAGCTTTCAGAGTTATTAAGCTCTTTGTGTTTGGCATCTTTTCCTACTTCTTCTGTGCTGTGTTTGGAATTTGATATTAAAGAATTTAAGAATTTAAAAGAACACAGCGGAAAATTAGTCTTTTTTGAACATGTGAGAAAACTAAAAGAGGAAAAAGACTTGGACACTTAAGTCCAATGTCTTATTTCCAGCCTTCTATATAATTTTTGAGTTTTCTTCCTACCTTAGGATGTTTGAGCTTTTTTATAGCCGAGCTTTCTATTTGTCTAACCCTCTCACGCGTTACATTAAGCTCCTTGCCTATTTCTTCTAAGGTTCTATCGCTTTCATCATCCATCAAACCAAAACGCATACGAATCACCGCTCTTTCTCTATCGTTTAACTGGTCTAAAACTTCATCGATCTGTTCTTTTAAGTCATCTTTTAAAATATGATCCATAGGAGAAAGCGAAGTTCTATCCTCCACAAAATCTCCAAATTTACCATCATCTTCATTTCCTATTGGAGCTTCAAGGGATATGGGTTCTTTTGTGATTTTAATCACTTGCTTAACCTTATCCACACTCAAACCCACTTCTTTGGCTATAACACCAACATCAGGTTCTTTGCCATCTTTTTGTAGATGTTCGCGTATAATTTTGTTGATTTGATTGATGGTTTCTATCATATGGATGGGGATTCTTATGGTTCTTGCTTGATCAGCTATTGCCCTTGAAATAGCTTGTCTAATCCACCAAGTTGCATAAGTAGAGAATTTATAACCCCTTTTGTATTCGAATTTATCCACAGCTTTCATCAAGCCTATATTGCCTTCTTGGATAAGGTCCAAAAAAGGCAAACCGCGATTGGTGTAGCGTTTGGCTATGCTAACAACAAGGCGTAAGTTTGATTTTGCCATTCTGCCCTTAGCTTCATCAGAAATTTTCTTACCCCTTTTGATTTGTTCTAAAATTTCTTTTAAACGCGATTTTTCCAAATCAAAGCTTTTCTCACTGGCTTCTTTAGTTTGGAAAAGCTTTTTAATCTCCATATAAGTGCTTACCATAGTTGTTTCTAAGGCTCGCTCTGTGATTTCTTCTTTGCTTAATTTTGTGATATCTTTTAAAATATCTGCATGGCGTTTTTTAAGTTCATCTGAAAACATAGGCAAGCGGTATTCTAAGCGTTTAAGTTCTTTGTCAAATTCTTCATCACTTTTGAGTGCAGTTTCCATTGATTTTACAATCTCACTGATAAGTTTTGAAGTAGGACCTAGATCCATTAATTTTTCTTTTAAAATATTTTTTTTAAAGGCTATGCTTAATCTATCTAAAAGCTCATCTCCACTTTCTTTGTCTTTAGATGCTTTTAGCCAATCTTTTTTAGCCTTTTCTAGGGCTTTAAATTTTTCTACAACTTTTAAAGTCCTTTCATCTTCTTTTTTGTTATTTTTCTTAGCATTTTCTTCATCTACTTCTAGTTCTGTTTCATTTTCTTCATCTTCATCTATATCAAGTTCATCAAGTTTGTCATCACTTTTTTCTTCATCATCAAAGCTTTTAAATAACTCCTTAACTCTTCTTTCTCGGTTGATTAAAGGTTCTTTATAATCTAAGATAAAATCGATTAAATAAGGCACAGAGCAAAAAGCGTCAATGATAATATCTTCACCCAATTCTATTTTTTTAGAAATTTCAATTTCTTCATCTTTGTTTAATAAAGTAATTTGCCCCATTTCTCTCAAATACATACGCACAGGCGAATCCGAACGGCTCCATTCTAGCAAATCGTTTTCGTTGGCTAAGTCAAATTCATTCTCAAGGCTTGTATCTTGGAGTTTTTGTTTTTCTTCCTCAAGTCTTTTTGCATCTTCAATGTTTTTCATTTGTGCGATTTCAGCTGCTGAAAAAAGTTGCACTTTGTGTTTTTTTATCAAGGCTTGTACTTTTTTAGCAGTTGATGCGTTAGGTTGTTTTTTAAGATATTTTACTAGTTTTTCATAGGTAATATAATCTTTTGCATTTTCTTGAAATAATTCTTCTAACTGGGCTTCTTGGGTTTTGGCATTCATTGATTATCCTTGAAATTTATATAAGCTTTGGATTCTAGCTAAAAATTGCTTAACTTTCTATGATAAATCGGTTTTTATACTTATGATTTGAATATTTTTTCAAATTTTTCTAATGCCCTATTGAAATTGTAATTTTTTCTTTTTAGGGTGTAAAATTTACGCTTTAGGTTGATATTTTTTAATTTAATTTCATAAAGTGTTGAATTTTTTAATTCTTTTTCAATGCTTTTTTTAGAAAAAATAGAAATTGCTTTTTTCTGCAGAACAAGTTCTTTAATCGCAGCCATTCTATCAAGTTCAAGAAAAATATTAAGTTTTTTTGAACTTATACCAATTTCGTGTAAAAATTTATCCCTTAAGCCCGAGCCTACTTCCCTTAAAATCCATTTTTGTTCCAAAAGCTCATCGATATAAAATTCTTTTTTATTGAGTTTTTTATCACTTGTTGCTACTATAAGTTCATCATCTTGCCAAAAATTTATTTCTAAATTCTCGTATTCTATTGAGCTTAAGTCAAGTTCTGCTTCGATGATTGCAAATTCTACATTGCCATTTTTTAGCAAATTTAAGCATTCTTTGGAATTTTGTGTTTGAGAGTGAATTTCTATATTTTTAAATTCTGCCTTAAAATCAAACAAAATAGGAGCTAAAAAATGCTCAGCAATACTTTGAGTGGAAGCGATTTTTATTCTGCCTAAGAGCATACTTTCATCATTTAGTTTTTCTAAACTTTTATGATAATCTTGTATGATTTTTGACCAGTTTTTCCCTAGTTCTAAGGCTTTGGGTGTGGGTAGGAGTTTTTTTCCAAGCCTTTCAAATAAAATGCCATTAAATTTATTTTCTAAATTTTTAATAACTATTGAAACATTGGGCTGAGTTATAAAAAAATTATTGGCTGTATGGGTTGGACTTTGAGTATTTAAAAGGTCTAAAAAAATTTCTATGTCTTTAATTTTCATAAAATAATCCTCTCATTTTAATAAAATAAATTTATTATAAAAATTAAAATAATATATTTTTATAATTTTAATAAAAAAAATATAATAACGCAAAATTTCAGTAAGGAAAAATTTATGAAAACACCTTTTTTAACGCGTAGCATTATCATAGTGCGTTCTAATTTAAAAGGTTTGTTTTTTACTGCTTGTATAGTGATTTTTGCTATGCATCTTTCTAGCGTTCAAAGCATCAAGGACACTACTCATTTAGCAGCAACTGCCTTTGCCATCATTTTAGGGGTTTTGCTTTCTCCTTGGTTTTTTAAATACCAACATCATTTTCAAGCTGGAGTGCATTTTAGTGCGAAAAAGCTTTTAAGACTCGGCATTGTTTTGTATGGTTTTAATATCACTTTAACTGAACTTTTAAGCGTAGGATTGAAAGGATTTTTACTTTCTACCATAGTGATATTTTTCGTTTTTGTTATTGCTTTGTTCGTGGGAATGAAAATTTTTAAACTTGATAAAGAAACTTCTATGCTTGTTGGAGCTGGAAGTGCTATTTGTGGCGCTGCAGCAGTTTTGGCATTAGAGTCGAGTTTAAAAAGCAATCCTTTTAAAGGAATTTTAGCTGTGGGGAGTGTGGTAATTTTTGGGCTTGTATTTATGTTTTTATATCCTATAGCTTTTTCTTTCAATGCTTTTCCTTTTTTTGACCAAAATGCTATGGGGGTTTTTATGGGTGCTACTTTACATGAGGTGGCAAATGTCGCAGGTGCTACCGAAATGGCAAAAGATATGGTAGGATTTGAACAAGGTGCTTCTAATATTGCAGTGATTATAAAAATGATGAGAGTGATTTTATTGGTTCCATTTTTGCTTATAGTAACTTATTTTTTCGCTAAAAATCAGCATTCAAGCAGTGGAAAAACCGCAAAAAGTATCACTATACCTTATTTTGCTTTTGCCTTTTTGGGAATAATAGTTTTAAATACCTATTTGACTAGCAAGGAAAGCATTTTGGGTATAGCTACAAGTGATATTATTTCTTTAGGCAAAATGCTTTGTACCTTATGTATTGTTTTTGCTATGGCAGCTTTAGGCTTACAAGTTGATTTTAAAAAATTTTTAAAAAGTGGTTCTAGGGTATTTGGCTTGGCTTTTGTTTTAGGACTTGTTTTAATTTTTGGAGGGTATTTTCTAACTTTGGTATTTAAGGGCATACTTTGGTAATAAAAAGTATTTTTTGGAAAAATTTGTTCTTATTAATCAAGTTGAGAATATAATTGTCCTATTATTAAATTTCTATCAAAAAAGGATTAAAATGAGAAAAATTCTTGTAAGTATGTTAAGTTCTTGTTTATTGGCTTCGGTTTTAAGTGCTGTATCTTTTAAGGAAGATAGTATAAAGGTGTCTTTTGAAGGATATAAAACCAAAGATATGATAGGAACAAAAGGCGAATTCAAAAATGTGCAATATAAATTTTCTAAAAATACTAAAGATTTAGAAAGCTATCTTAAAGGTGCTAGAGCAGTTATTAAGCCAAGTAATGCTTTTATGGGTGAGGGTAATGATGTGATAACTCACAATGTTACAAAGGTATTTTTCCCAGCTTTACTAGGGGATACAGATATTAAAGTCCTTTTTAAGGATGTGGTAGCTGGGGATAATAAAGGAGTTATTTCAGCAAAAATCACTATGGATAAAAAAAGTGCTATCGTGCCTTTAACTTATGAGATAAAAGAGAATAAATTTGAAGCTAAGGGTCAGCTTGATTTACATACTTTTAAAAATGGCTCTAAAGCTTTAAAAGCTCTAAGCGATGCCGCGCCAGGACATGGCGGAATTTCTTGGCCTTTGGTGGATATTTTCATCAGTGCAGATGTTATTCAATAAATTTAAAGTAGTCCTAGGACTACTTTAAAACGCAATATTTCCTTAAACCTTCTTCAAAAATTTCATAGCCTTTTAAGCCTTCAAGTTCCTTGCGAATTTCACTCCCTTTCCATAAGATAAAAATAGTTTCTTCATTTTTTAGCTTTTTACAAATTTCAAGTAAGGGCTTGACATCCATCAAGGCTCTTGAAGTGATAATATCGGCTTTAAAGCTATTTTTGCAATTTTGAACTTTTTCTTTGTGGATATGCAAATTTGAAAGGGAGCATTCTATTTTTATAGTTCTTAAAAAGGCTGCTTTTTTAGGGTTGGGTTCAAAAAGATGAAAATCACTTTGAAGCAAAAAAGCCAAAAACACAGCAGGAAATCCCGCTCCACTTCCTATATCGGCAATATTTTTTGCCTTGGATAAATCATAAAAATCCAAAATTTTAATGCTATCGAGGATATTCTCATCTATGTTTTTTATATGGGTAAGGTTGTGAATGCGGTTAAATTTATGCAATAATTCTTTATAAATTTGAACCCTTGCTTCAAAATCTTTAAAATCATATTTTTGCAAAAAATTACAAGCTTGAAAAATCATTTATTTAAGATGTCCCATTTGGCTTTGTTTTATGTTTAAATACTCCATATTAAAGCGATTAGGCTGGATTAAAATCGGCACGCGTGTGATGATTTTTTCTTTGATGGACTCTAATTTTTCAGGGTTATTTGTAAGTAAATTGACCTTAGAAATTCCATAATGTTTAAGCATAAACTCAACAATCTCATAAGTTCTTTCATCGGCTTTAAAGCCTAGTTGGTGATTGGCTTTTATCGTGTCAAAACCCTTATCTTGCAGGGCATAAGCGTTGATTTTGTTAAAAAGCCCTATGCCACGACCTTCTTGCCTAAGATAAATGACCATTCCTTCATTTTTTTCTATGTATTTTAAGGAAAATTCAAGCTGTTCCCCACAATCGCATTTTAAACTCCCCAAAGCATCTCCTGTAAGGCATTCTGAGTGTATTCTTAAATTTAGCGTATCTTTTGGAGGGTTTTTAAATATACACAAATGCTCTTTATCGTTTTCTTTAAAACTTTGCACTTGGAAATTTCCCCATTTGCTAGGTAAATTCGCAATTTGTGAAATTTTTATTTTCATTTACTACTCTCTATAATCAAATTTATGTTAAGATTTTAGCAAAAAAAGGACAAGAAAATGTTTAAAAGATTTAGAAGATTAAGGCTTAATGATAATTTAAGAATTATGACAAGAGAGAATTCTTTAAGCATAAATGATTTGATTTATCCGCTTTTTGTAGTGAATGGCAAAGGGATAAAAAAAGAAATTTCTTCTATGCCCGGTGTGTTTCAAATGAGCTTAGATGAACTTCTAAAAGAATGCGAAAGCATAATGAATTTAGGCATTAAGGCTATCTTGCTTTTTGGCGTGCTTGAAAAGGAGAAAAAAGATAGCTGTGGGAGCGATGCCTTAGATGATGAAGGGCTTATTGCAAGAAGTATAAGGGAGCTTAAAGCAAAATTTCCTAAACTTTTTGTGATAAGTGATTTGTGTTTTTGCGAATACACAGACCACGGACATTGTGGGATTATCGATGTGAAAACAAAAAGTGTGCATAACGGTGCAACTTTGGAAATTTCAGCCAAACAAGCCCTAGTGCATGCAAGAGCAGGGGTGGATATGATAGCACCTAGCGGAATGATGGATGGTATTATAAGCACCTTACGCGAGGCTTTGGATAAAGAAGGTTTTGAAAATTTGCCTATTATGAGTTATTCGACTAAATTTGCTTCAAGTTATTACGGACCTTTTAGAGATGTAGCGGATTCAGCTCCAAGTTATGGGGATAGAAAAAGCTATCAAATGGACTTTGCTAATGGCAAGGAAGCCTTAGAAGAAAGCTTGGAAGATGAAGCACAAGGAGCGGATATTTTGATGGTAAAACCTGCTTTAGCCTATCTTGATGTGGTTAAGGAAATTGCCTTGCATTCGAATTTGCCTTTGTGTGTTTATAATGTAAGCGGGGAGTATGCTATGTTAAAAGCGGCACAGAGTGCTGGAGTGATTGACTATGAAAAAGTTTTGTATGAAACCATGATAGCTTTTAAAAGAGCAGGGGCAAAACTTATCATCACTTATCACGCAAAAGAACTGGCTAAAATGTTAAAAGGAGAAAAATGAGACATTTTTTAAGCTTAAGGGATTTTTCCAAAGAAGAAATTTTAAATCTCGTAAGTGATGCTGCCAAACTCAAAAAAGAGCCTAAAAAGCTTTTGCAGGATAAAACCTTAGCGATGATTTTTGAAAAAAATTCCACAAGAACAAGAATGGCTTTTGAGTTAGCTATAACTGAGCTTGGCGGGAAAGCTTTGTTTTTGAATGCAAATGATTTGCAGCTTAGTCGTGGTGAGCCTGTAAAGGATACAGCACGCGTGATTGGCTCTATGGTTGATTTTGTAATGATGAGAGTAAATAAACACGAAACTTTATTGGAATTTGCAAAATACTCAAAAGCTCCTGTTATCAATGCCTTAAGTGAGCTTTATCATCCTACGCAAATTTTAGGGGATTTGCTTACTATTAAAGAGTGGGACAAAATGCAAAAGGGTATAGCAAAAATTGCTTTTGTTGGCGATAGCAATAATATGTGTAATTCTTGGCTTATCGCAGCTGCGATTTTAGGCTATGAGCTGAGTATAGCTATACCAAAAGATTATAAAATCAACGCTGAAATTTGGGAATTTGCTATGAAACAAGCCTTGATTTCAGGAGCTAAAATTTCTTTAAGCCACGATAAATTTGAAGCCTTGAAAGGTAAAGATGTAATCATCACTGATACTTGGGTTTCTATGGGCGAAGAGAGTGAAAAAGAGCGTAAGATAAAAGACTTTGAAGGATTTATGATTGATGAAAAGGCTATGAGTGTGGCAAATGAAGCTGCGATTTTACTCCACTGCTTGCCAGCTTACAGGGCTTATGAAGTGAGCGAAGAGACTTTTGAAAAATATGCCGATGTGATTTTTGAAGAAGCTAGAAACCGACTTTATGTAGTCAAAGCCTTGCTTTGTTTTTTGGATAAGGGAAGAGAATGAAAGAACTTAAAAAATATAGTAATTGTTTAAAACGCATTGATGAATTTAGCCAGAATTTAGGTATGAAAAAAGAAGATAGAGCCATTTTTGAAATGAAACAAAGCCAAAACGAGAATGAAAAATGCTTAGTGCTTAAAAATGGCAGTTATAATTCCCCTGAGCCTTGGTTTATCGTAGATGAAAATGATGAAATTCACACTCTTGTGTCTTTAAATAGCCTTAAGAATATGTTAGAAAGTTTAAAACAAAGTCAAAAGGAAAATTTTGAATTAAGGCTTGAAAAAGCGATATATCAACAAATTCCCATTGATTTTAATGATGCGTGGATAGTGGCTATGGATGAGATTAAACGCAAGGCTCAAAATGGCGATATGGAAATCAACATTGACCTTGAAAAATTAGTCGCTGAGATTAAAAGAAAACATCCTAATTTATTCGTTGATATGCAAGCGATGGTTGAAAGGGTAAGAAATAATGAGAGATTATAAAGCTTTCGTAAAATACTCTAAAGCAGGACCTCGCTATACTTCTTATCCTACTGCGGTGGAATTTAATACAAATTTTAAATACGAAGAATATATAGAAATTTTAAAAAAACAAAATAAGCCTTTATCGCTTTATTTTCATTTGCCTTTTTGCAGGAGTGCTTGTTATTTTTGCGGTTGTAATGTCATTTATACTGCAAAAGAAGAAAGCAAGGAGAGGTATTTAACTTATATCTTCAAAGAGCTTGATATTTTAAGTTCTATTTTAGATACCAAACGAGAAGTGGTGCAAATACATTTTGGGGGTGGAACGCCTACTTTTTTTAATGCTAAACAGCTTGAGCGTTTGATTTTAAAAATCAAGTCTGTATTTAAAAATTTCTCTAAGGACGCTGAGCTTAGTTGTGAAATTGACCCGCGTTTTTTAAACGAAGAACAAGCTGAGGTTTTAACCCAAAATGGTTTTAATCGTATCAGCTTTGGGGTGCAAGATTTTGATGAAAGGGTTCAAAAAGAAATTCATCGTATCCAGCCTTTTGAACTGACAGAAAATGCCTTAAAGCTCATAAGAAGCAAAGGAATAAAGTCTGTAAATATGGACTTAATCTATGGTTTGCCTTATCAAAATTTACAAAGTTTTACGCAGACTTTAGAAAAAATCATACTTTTAAACCCCGATAGATTGGCGATTTTTAACTATGCTCATGTGCCTTGGCTTAAAAAAAATATGAGAAAATTTGATGAAAATACCCTGCCAAGTCCTGAGCTAAAGCTTGAAATTTTAGAATTTTGTGAGAAATTTCTAAGCCAAAAGGGCTATAAAATGATAGGAATGGACCATTTTGCAAAAGAAAATGATGAGCTTTTTAAGGCTTTAGAAAATGGCACTTTGCATAGAAATTTCCAAGGCTATACGACTAAAGGGGGTGCTGATTTAGTGGGTGTTGGACTTACGAGCATAGGAGAAGGGCAAAGACATTATGCGCAAAATTTCAAAGATATGCCAAGCTATGAAGCGGCACTGGATAAAGGAATTTTACCTTTTGAAAAAGGGGTAAAACTAAGCGAAGATGATGAGCTTAGAAAAGCTGTGATTATGGAATTGATGGCGAATTTTAAGCTTGATATTAAGCAAATAGAAAAAGATTTTTCTATCCATTTTAAAGAGTATTTTAAAGAAGATTTAAAAGCCTTAGAAGAATATAAAGACTTTGTCAATTTTGATGAAAATTTTATCAAGCTTAATGAAACGGGCGTCTTGCTTATAAGAAATATTGCTATGTGTTTTGATGCTTATATGAAAAATATCAGCGAAGATAAAAAAGTTTTTTCAAAAACGGTGTAAGATGAAATTTACTCAAATCAGTGATGCTTGTGTGAAATGTGGCAAGTGTATTCCCGTTTGCACCATACACGATATAAATCCCGATGAAAGCACAAGTCCTAGAGGGTTTTTAGACCTTTTAAGTGCTTATAAAGAAGGAAATTTGGAGCTTGATAAGGAAGCTAAGAAGGTTTTTGAGTCTTGTTTTTTATGCACAAATTGCGTTGAAGTTTGTCCAAGCAAGTTAAGAGTGGATAATGCCATAGAAGAGGTGCGTTACGATATAGCTAAGAAATTTGGCATAGCTTGGTATAAAAAGCTGATTTTTTTCTTTTTAAGAAGACGAAAAATTTTAGATTGGGTGGCAAAATTGGGCTATGTTTTTCAAAGCTGTGCCTTTAAAATTCAAAGCGAAAATGAAAACTCGGGCAAAAATGTTGGCAAGAATGTCGGCAAAAATGTCGGAATGAAAGCTAGATTTTCCATGCCTTTTGTAAAAAAAGGAAGATTGCTTACAAGTTTTAATAAAAAAAGTTTTTTAAATTCAAATCCTGATTTTATCCACAATGATGGAGAAAAAACCATAGGTTTTTTTGTGGGTTGTTTGGCTAATTATTTCTACACCGATACAGCCAATGCAGTGCTTAAAATCGCTAAGGAATTAAAAATCAATATAGATTTGATGGACAAGCAAGTGTGTTGTGGGGCTCCTCAGTTTTTTACAGGGGATTTTAAAAGCGTTGGAATTTTGGCTAAAAAAAACATAGAATATTTTGAGAAAAAGTTAAAAACCCTAGATGCCATCATAGTCCCTGAAGCTACTTGCTCGGCTATGCTAAAGATTGATTATGAACATTTTTTTGCTATGCAAGATGAGTTAGAATGGGCAAAGCGTGCAAAATGTGTATCGGCTAAAATTTATATGGCAAGTGAGTATTTTTATCATTTTACTCCCTTGAAAGAAATTTTAAAAACGAAGAAACAATTTAATTACAGCATTAGTTATCACGACCCTTGCCACGCAAGAAAAATGCAAGGAATTTTTAAAGAACCAAGAGAGCTTTTAAAAACGAATTATCATTTTGTTGAGTTAAGCGATTCTAATACTTGTTGCGGTTTTGGCGGGGTTAGTATGCAGATGGATTATTATGATAGAGCCTTGAGTGTGGGGCTTAAAAAGGCACAAATGATAGATGAAAGCAAAGCTTGTGTTGTAAGTGCTGAGTGCTCAGCTTGTAGAATGCAAATTTCAAATGCTTTAGAGCAAAATTCAAGCAAGGCTGTTTTTGCAAGTCCTTTGGAGCTTATAGCGAAGGCTTTGTGATGAAAATTGTATTTAAGGGCAAAAGTTCTGAATATGAAATTCAAAAATCACATTTTTGTGCTAATGCTTCTGTGATTAAAGATAAAATCAAAGAGCGTGATGGGGTCGATTTTATCACTTCAAATGTGAAAATTTTAGAATTTAGCGATGATAGTTTTACTTTTGAAGAAATTGCAAAACATTTTAACGATGACAATGAAGATATGATAGTTATCGAAGAATTTGACAAGAAATCAAACAAAGATAAGCAAAACCAAGAAGACAATAAAGAACATAATATCATAAAGTCCGAAGAAATAATACAAGAAAACATAAAGCAAACAAGTATGCAATTTAAAAATTTGAAATTTTTTTCAAGAATTTTTAAAAATGCGAATTTTCTTGCGGATTTTAGGGAGTATAAAGAAGAAAAGCTTGAAATGTCTAAGAAGGAAAAACTTGAAATTTTTCAAAAACTCGATGAAGAAATGCAGGAATTTAGTTTTGTTAAAATTGAAATTTTAAATTACGATTCAAACAATGACAGTCTAAGCTTTAATCTTGATATTTTTCCAAGTGGTATGAGCTATAAGTATGGAATTTTAAAGGGTGCTATGCATATTATTTTACAAGGAAAAACTTCGCATTCTATGCTTTTTCCCTTTTTAAAAAGTATGATTTATAAAAACAAAAGTGAAAATCCTTGTGAAAAGATTTTTATTTTAACTCTAAATCATAAGAAATATTTTAAGCTTGTTGTCAATTTTTCTTAGTTTTATTTTATCATATCTTCTATATTGGAGCGATTTTTTTCAATCAAAGAACGATTTTTTTGGGTGATTTCTTTAAGTTCAGCTATGTCTTCTTTCATTTTTTGAATGTTTTGGTTAAGCAATTTTAACTTTTTTTGATAACGCATAACGATAATAAGCATTGTAAATAAAAACACAATAATCAAAAAAATAAACGATAAAAATTCCATATTTTCCCTTTTTTGCAAAACTAAATTTAAAAATATTATCATTTAAATGCTTTAAAATATTTTAGTTTTTATCCTTGAGACTTAGATATAAATTTTCAAAAAGTAACAAAACAATATGCAAAAAAATAATTAAATTAAAAATTAATCAAAGATAACGATTGAATTGTATTTTTATGTTATATTTTAATCAATACCTAAAATAAGGATTTTAGTATATGGAAAAATCGCTTATGTTTCATTTTAGACGCATCGGTGTTGAATTTATCATCTTTAGCGTCTATGCGGTTTTTAGTATCTCGTGGGCAGCAACAGGTTCTTTAATGCCTTTGATTTCAAATGACCTTGCTTTAAATACTCAACAAGCTACTTTAATCACTAGTATGATAGTGTTTGCGAAAATTTTTGGAGCTTCATTTACTGCTTTTTTGGTTTATAAATTCGGATTAAAAAAGGGATATTTCTTAGGCTGTATTCTAATGAGTTCTGGTATATTTTTAAGTTTTGTGGATAGTTATATTGGTATTTTGATTATAAGATTTTTAACTGGGTTTGGTTCAGCTTGTGCTTTGGTTTGCTTGGTACCCATCGCACAACAATGGTTTGAAAAAAAGGCTTTGCATTTTATAATCAGCTTCAATACAACTTCGAATTTAGTAGGAATTACCTTGGGACTTGTTTTAGCTGAGAGTATTTCAAATTATTTTGGAAATTGGAGAGATTCTTTATCTTTTTATGCTTGGGTCAATTTAATTTTGTTGATTTTTTGGCTTTTTATAGGCAAAAACGAAAATAAAAAAGAAGAAAAAAGGAGCGACAACAAAGAAAAACTGATTTACGCTCTAAAATCTCGTGTAACTTGGGGTATGATTATCTTTTATATAGGACCTATTTTATTTTTAAATTCGCTTTTTACCTTTTTACCGACTTTTTACGCACAATACGCAGGGTTTAGTAAAGAGTTAGCCGATTTTACCAAAAAAGAAATTCCAGCTTTAGCGAATTTTGCTATTATTTTTGGTCCTTATCTTGGATTATTTTTTAAACGAAAAAATGTTTCTTTTAAAATAATGCTATTATCTGGAGGGGCGTGTATTTTTATATGTGGATTTTGTATGTTATTTTTGAAAAATTTAGCGTTGATACAAATTTTTGCTGTATTATCAGGTATTTTTTTCTCTATGTGGTTTCCATTTTTCTTTAATCTTCCTTCAGAATTAAAAAATTCAAATCCAAATCAAACTGCTTATATTATGAGTGTTTTTTGGAGTATTACTTTTGCTATACTATCGTTTAATTTGTGGATTGTATCTTGGAGTGTTGATAAAACTCAAAGCTTTACTTTGGGTTTTGTTTATATTTTTGCTTTGATTCTTATCTCAACAATCTTAGCACAATTTGTTTTACCTAAAAAGGAAAATTTTATACAAGGAGAAAAATAATGAATTTAATACCAGAAATCTTGGATTTACAAGATGAATTTAAAAAAATAAGACATCAAATCCATCAAAACCCTGAACTTGGTTTTGATGAGCTACAAACAGCAAAACTAGTTGCACAAAATTTACGCAAATTTGGCTATGAAGTGTATGAAGGAGTAGGAAAAACAGGAGTTGTCGGGGTTTTAAAAAAGGGAAGTGGTAATAAAAAAATAGGACTTCGTGCCGATATGGATGCTCTGCCTTTGCAAGAAATGACTGATTTAGCTTATAAAAGCAAAAAAGCTAATATTATGCACGCTTGCGGACACGATGGGCATACCACTTCTCTTTTACTTGCGGCAAAATACCTAGCTAAACAAGAATTTAATGGCACTTTAAATCTTTATTTTCAACCCGCTGAAGAAGGCTTGGGAGGTGCTAAGGCGATGATAGAAGAGGGATTGTTTGAAAAATTTAATAGCGATTATGTTTTTGGATGGCACAATATGCCTTTTGGGAGTGCTAAGAAATTCTATCTTAAAAAGGGTGCGATGATGGCTTCATCGGATTGCTATATTATAGAGCTTATGGGTAGGGGAGGACACGGAAGTGCGCCTGAAAAGACAAAGAACCCTATATATACAGCTTCTTTGCTTGTTATAGCCTTGCAGAGTATAGTTTCTTGCGATGTAAGCTCGCAAAATTCTGCTGTTGTAAGCATAGGTTCATTAAATGCTGGCGATGCTTTTAATATCATTCCTGATAATGCGACGCTTAAAATGAGTGTTAGAGCCTTAGATAACGAAACTAGGAAATTAATCGAAGAAAGGATTTATAAAATTTGCGAAGGCATAGCACAGGCTAATGATATAAAAATTCAAATCCACAAAAATGTTGTAGCACCTATAACGATGAATAACGATGAAGCAGTGGAATTTGCAAGCGAAGTGGCAAAAGAGCTTTTTGGCGAAGAAAATTGCGAATTTCATCATCGTCCTTTGATGGCAAGTGAGGATTTTGGCTTTTTTTGCGAAATGAAAAAGTGCGCTTATGCTTTTTTAGAGAATGAAAACGATATTTATCTGCACAGCTCTAATTATGTTTTTAATGATGAGCTTTTATCAAGGGCGGCTAGTTATTATGCAAGGTTGGCTTTGAAATATCTTAAGTAAAATTTAAAGTGCGTAAGGTCTATAACACTTTTAGCTTGGTTTAATTAAGAATTTCAAGCACAATTTCTTCCTTTAAATCTTTGATTTGAATTTCTTTGAGTTTTAGATTTAAAGGAAGATTTGCTAGAAGTTCTTTATTGTTTTGAGCTTTTATTTTGGCACTTATGGAGAGTAAAATTCCCCTGTAAGCCTTAGCAAAATGACTTACTACCTTGCCATTTTTTACAAATTTATAAGTATAAAATTTCTTTTTTGGGGTATAGAATTTATCGTAAAATCCCGCCCTTAAGTCAAGCACTTCTTCATCATTTAAATACTCATCTAAAGTCTTGCTAAAATGCTCTTTGTAAAATTTTTCTATGGCAAAATTTCCTATTTTAGCCCCTTGTTTGAATTTGTAAAAGGGTAGGGTATCACTTGCCCTTACTACGCCAAAAAGATTAGAAAATATTAAAGTGTTTTCTAGGATATAATTTTGACTTTCTTTATCCAAAGCTTTAAAATTAAGATATTCATAACTTACTCCACTATAAAGCCTTATGGCTTCTTGGGTGGGAGTTTGTTTTAAGTCGTGTTTAAATTTAGCTATTTCACCTTGCTTTTTTATACCAAAAAGTTCTTGCAAATCCTCTAAATTCGCATTTTTGATAAATTCTTCATAGTGCTTTAAAGCTTCTAATCTATAAGAAAATAATTCCTTGAAAATAAAGGAATTTTCATTCATAGGCTTTGCTTTGCAATTGTCGTTTTTGCTTTCGCTAGGAGAGAATAAAATTTTCATTTTAACCCAACCTTTTTGTTGATATTATGAAGACATTAAGGGCAAAGAATTTAATTCTGCTCTTAATGTTTTTTGAGATTTTTATCATTTTAAAATTTAAAATGATGCTCCACCCATTAGCATAGAAATCATAATAAATGGAAGTATAATTTTTAAAGCTTCTGTGGCATCTTGATTGTTGATGTTTAGTTTTTCTATGCTGTCAATTCCTTGTGTGCTGTAGTCGCTAACAGGGATATTTTTAAATTTTAAGTCAAGATTGAGTTTATAATCATCGCTTTGAGTGATACTATTTAAAATGCTTAAAGCTTTACCTAGTATTAAAGCTTGTTCTTCATTTTGCCCTTGAGCTTTTAGGCTCTCTAAATTTGCTTTAGCAAGTGCTATATAGTCATTAAACACCCCTTGCGTTTTAAGTGTTGCATTAAGCTTAAAATCATCTAAAACAATGTTTTTTTGAATTGTATTGCTGAAATTCGAAGCTTGTGTATCTGCCATAGCAAAAAATTCACTGATAGCTTGTTCATCCATAGCTAAAGTTTGGGTGTTAAATTTCACTCCTTGAGCGTCTAAAAAATTGAGCAAGTCTTCTTTTAAATTTAGATTTAAAATTGTATCAAAATTTAATTTTTCACTATAAAGCTTTATGTTAAGATTATCTACGTAGTTATTTTCTTTTTTATTGACGGAATTTTCAATGGATAGGGTGTAAAAATCTAAACCCAGTTCGTTGATAAAAGAACGTATTTTTGAATCTTGTTCAGCTAAGCTTGCGTTGATGTCGCTAGCAACTTTTTCTCCAAGCTGTAAATTTTCAAAAACTAAGCTTGTTTGTATGTTTTTTTGATTTTTGAAAAGACTATTGTAGTATTCTTTAACCCCGATTGTCCCTTTGTCTTCGCCTTGATAGACTTCATTGGAGCGGATTTTGATGTTTTTTGCTTTAAATAGCTCTTGATATTCGCCTTCGTTGTCTTTGGCAAGGGTCTTAAAATTAGGACTTAAGCACACGATAAATTCCTTATCCCCGCTACATTTAAAATCAGAAAATTCAACCTTTATCCCAGAATTTTCGCCAAGATTTGAAAGCTCTTGTTTGATGGTTTGGTTGAGTTGGCTTTCGTATTTTTGTATAGTTTTTTCATCTATGGACTTTGTGCAAGCTGAAAACAAAATAGCCATTCCTATAGAAAGAAAAATGCTTTTTTTCATATTTTTTCTCCTTAAAAATTTATAAGTGGGAATTATATCTTTTTTTACTTAAAAATAAAAGGTGTAGTAAAATATTAAAATGATTTACATTTTTACACAAAAAAGAAATTTTTTATTTTAAATTTGAGTGTAATATTCATAATTTTAAGTATAATTAGCCTTGCAATGATTTTTGTTGCGATAGCCTATTTTTCAAAGAAAGGAAAGAAATGAAAAAAATACTTTTAAGTGTTTTGACAGCTTTTGTTGCAGTAGTTTTGGCTGCTTGCGGGGGAAATACAGACTCTAAAGCTTTAAATTCTCTTGAGCAAATCAAGCAAAATGGAGTTGTTAGAATAGGGGTTTTTGGTGATAAACCGCCTTTTGGTTATGTGGATGAAAAGGGTGTAAATCAAGGCTATGACATCGTTTTAGCCAAACGCATAGCTAAAGAACTCTTAGGCGATGAAAACAAGGTGCAATTTGTCCTTGTCGAAGCGGCAAATAGGGTTGAGTTTTTAAAATCCAATAAGGTCGATATTATTTTGGCTAATTTTACCCAAACTCCTCAAAGAGCTGAGCAGGTTGATTTTTGCTTACCTTATATGAAGGTTGCTTTAGGTGTGGCTGTTCCAAAAGATAGTAGCATTGCTAGTGTAGAGGATTTGAAAGATAAAACCTTGCTTTTAAACAAAGGCACCACAGCCGATGCGTATTTTACGCAAAATTATCCTGAGATTAAAAGTTTAAAATATGACCAAAACACCGAGACCTTTGCCGCTTTGATAGATAAAAGAGGCGATGCCTTAAGTCATGATAATACCTTGCTTTTTGCTTGGGTGAAAGACCATCCTGATTTTAAAGTGTCTATTAAGGAATTAGGCAATCAAGATGTTATCGCTCCTGCTGTTAAAAAAGGGGATAAAGAGCTTAAGGAATTTATCGATAATTTAATTGTTGAGCTAGGCAAAGAGCAGTTTTTTCACAAGGCTTATGATGAAACTTTAAAGGCGCATTTTGGCGATGATATTAGGGCAGATGATGTCGTAATCGAAGGCGGAAAAATTTAAAAAGGGCTTTTTGCCCTTTTATTTAGGATGAAATATGCAAAAAAAATACAAAAATATTATTTATGCTTCTTTAGGTGGAATTTTAGAATTTTATGACTTCGTGCTTTTTGCCTTTTTCTTGGATATTTTCGCTAAGGTCTTTTTTCCGCCAAATGACGCTTTTTGGATGCAAATTAATGCTTATATAGCCTTTGGTGCTGCTTATTTGGCGCGTCCTTTTGGTTCTATGTTTATGGCACATTTTGCAGACAGATACGGACGAAAAAATATTTTTTATATCTCTATGCTTTTGATGGTTGTGCCTAGTTTTGCTTTGGCTTTTTTGCCAAGCTATGAAAGCATAGGGATAGGGGCTACTTTGATTTTATTTTTTATTCGAATTTTGCAGGGCTTGGCTATTGGCACTGAGGTAAGCGGGGCTTGGATTTATGTAAGTGAATTTGTTAAAGGGCGTCAAATTCCTTTAGCACTTGGTTTTATTTCAGCGACCCTAACCATAGGTTTATTACTAGGAAATCTTGCTACTTTAGGCGTAAGAACTTATTTTTCACAAGAAGAAGTTTTAGAGTATGCTTGGAGAATTCCTTTTATCATAGGTGGATTTTTTGGAATTTTGGCTTTATTTTTAAGAAATAAACTCAGCGAAACTCCAGAATTTATAAAAGTGCAAAATGAAAAGAAAATTTTAAACTTTCCTTTAATTGAAGCTTTAAAAACGCACAAAATGAGTATGCTTGTTTGTTTTTTAATGACTACGGTTTTAACAAGTGGCGTAGCGACTTTGATGATTTTGCCAAAGTATTTTGGGGAGCTTTTAGCTATGAGTAAAACTTCTGCTTTATGGGTGCAAAATTTTGCTATTTTAGCGGTAATTTTTGGGGCTTTATTTCAGGGCTTTTTGGCAAGCAAATGGGGGAGTTATAGAATTTGTTCTATTTTTAGCATAGCTTTTATGCTCTTTGGAATGCTTTTTAGCTTTTATGATGAGAATTTTTTATTTTATTTTTTACTCGCTTGTTTTTCTCAAGGTATCATCACTTTTGCTCCTGTTTTTATGACGCAAATTTTTAAGAGTGAGCTTAAATTTAGCGGACTTAGTTTTGCTTACAATATTTCTTATGCGATTTTAGGCTTTTTAACTCCTTTTATAGTGAATGCTTTTTATAAAGAGTATTTAGGTGTTTATCTTGGAGTAGTGGGGCTTTGCTCCTTGCTTTGCGTTCTTTTGTTAAAACGCGTTTTTGCAAGAAGCAAGGTAAAAGAATTAAGCGTTGTCTTTTAAAACTTCAAAGACAACTCTTGATATTTTTTCCACTGAGGCGATTTCACAATGCTCATCAGTTGAGTGGGGATTGTGGATATTAGGTCCTATGGAAGCACATAAAAGTTCTTGTTTTTTCTCTATGATACCGCATTCAAGCCCTGCGTGAATAGCCGAAACTTTAGCATTAGGCGATACTTTTTTAAGGGACGCAAAAATCATATCGCTTAGTGCGTTGGGTTTGCCTTCCCAAGGCGGATAAAAATTAAAACTTCTTGCTTGAAAATCAAAAGCCTTGAAAAATTCTAAGGTCTCAAATTCTATTTGTTTTAAACCTTCAAGTAAGTTTGACCTTGCAAAAAGTGCGAATTTGATTTGTTTATCTTGCATTCTTAGAGTAGCTAAGTTGATGCTAGTTTGCACTATGCCTAGCTTTTCATCGTAAGCTCTTACTCCGTGAGCGAAAGAATTTATAAGGCTTAAAAGTTTTTGACTTTGTTTGCAAATTTCAACTTCTTTCTCGCCTTGAAATTCGCATTTTATCCACTCATTACTTTTAACTTCGTTTTTAAAATGCACTAAAGCCGTAGCGTGTTTGGGTATGGAATTTATTCTTTCTCCACCTTCAAAAGAAATGATTTCTCCTTCGTTTTCTTGTATAAACTTAGCCATTTCTTTAATGGAGCTTTTTTCGTTGCGTATGATATTTATGCCTGAGTGTCCGCCCTTAAAATTTTGTGCGTCAAGCTTGTAAATTTTGCCCTTAGTTTTGAAGGTGTTAAAGCTTAAACTAGCTTCTATATCCACTCCCCCTGCACAGCCTATCATAATTTCATTATCGCTTTCGTGGTCTAAATTTAAGAGCATTTTGGCTTCTAGGGTGTGTTCTAGCGAATTTACCCCCATAAGTCCCACCTCTTCATCATTTGTAAAGAGGCATTCTAAATTTTCAAATTCAGCCATAGCACTCATCATAAGGGCTACTCCTATGCCATTATCCGCTCCAAGACTTGAATTTTTAGCTCTTAAAAAGCCCTTTTCTTCATAAACTTCTAGCTTGGGTGCATCGCCCATACAAACCATATCATAATGACTTTGTAAGCAAATTTTTGGTTTGCCTTTAATAGCGTGGATATTTCCTGCCTTGTCTATGCTTACCTTAAAGCCCTTATCTTTAGCATAAGAGCTTAAAAAATCCTTCATTTGCTCTGTTTCATAGCTACAATGAGGAATTTTGCATAATTGTTTAAAATTTTCTATAACATTTTGCATTTTATCTCCTTTGTTTTGATAAAATTATGGCATATTTTTTAAAATTTAAAGGCAAAATGATTAAAAAATGAGAATAAATTATAAGAAATTGTTTAATTTAAGAAAATTATTAAGCGACCCTAAAAAGCTTTTTGCTGTGTTGATTTTTGCCCTTGTGCTTGTTTTTATTCAAAACTATATTGCTCAAAATTCTAGTTTTGAAGGAAAAGTAATTAGGGTTATTGATGGAGATACTATAGAGGTCAATCATAAAAACAAACTCACTAGAATAAGATTTTTTGGTATAGACGCACCCGAGCTTAAGCAAAGTTTTGGAAAACAATCCAAAGAAGCCTTAAGCCGAATTTTAAACGACAAGCAGGTTCAAATTATCTATAAAAATAAAGATACTTATGGTAGAATTGTGGCGATTGTTAAGCTTGATGATATTGATATAAATTGGTTTTTGGTAAGTAAAGGCTATGCTTGGGCTAACACTTATTATAGCGATGCTTATATCAAAGAGCAAGAAAATGCTAAAAAAAATAGACTAGGTTTTTGGAAAGAGAATAATCCCATAGAGCCTTATAAATGGCGAAAACATAATAAATTCTAAGGAAAAATATGAAAAAATATACCTTAATGATATTACTAGCTTTAGGAATTTCTGGATGTTTTGTAAATGAAAGAGGGATTTCAAATCGTTTTTATGACGATTGCAAAGAGTATTATGATGGGAGTGGAACTTATCATAAGGATTGCCCAAAAAATTGGGTGGATATTAAAATGACTCCTTAGGCTATTTTCCACCCGCAGAAGTCATTAAAGCGGCTGCTACAGCTTCGGGATTATTTACTCTAAGGCCTTGTTCTTGATTTTCTGCAGGTTTAGCTGTGTTAAGTGGCGGACGTTTGAGTTTAAATATGTGTTCGTCCGTGCTAACAACTTGTATGGTTCCTTCAAACATTTTGATTTCTTTTACGTGTCCGACTACTTTAACATCTCTTTTTTTGGAAGTTTCATCAAAGAGTGCGTGGGCTTCAAGCTCTAAAACATCGCCTAATTTAAGCGGAGCGTAAAAAAAACATTTTGTTCCTATTGTGACTGAAAATTCTTTATTGATTGCCGCTTGTGCTACGTGATTTGCCGCAGCAAAAATAAAAGCATCAAAAATCAATCCTTGCTCATCAACTACCATTTCACTTGTGGTAATTAAAACGGATTTGGCATAATTTTTATCAATTTCTATAATAGTCCCTGCAAGGGAGGTGTTTAATTCAGGACAAGTGAGCAATTCTGCTCTAACACGAGATATATCTTCTGCAGACGCATATTCTTCAAGTTGCACATATTCTTCAAAATTATCTTTTTTTGCCATATCTAACCTTTTAAATTCATCTACTTTCAAAATATCTAAAATGCAAAATCGGCAAAAAAGAAAAAGAATTTATATACCAAGACGCACATAAATTCTTTTGGGTGCTTCATAACCCTCGATAGTAAGGTTTTCGTTAGCAGGATTTAAAAAATTTTCCAAAGAAAAAGAGTCTATCCACTGGGTTTTTCTTTGTTCATTTGTATCTGTTTTTCTTGTGGCTAAAATTTGAAATTCTTTAAATCCAGCCCTTTCACACCAATTTTTTAAAGCACTAACGCTAGGAATAAAATAAATATTTGGAATTTTAGAATAAGTTTTATTTGGCACTAAAGCGATTTCTCTTTTATCTTCTATATACATAGAGTCTAAAAAAACAACTCCTTTTTCATTAAGTCCTGCTTTTAAAGCTTTTAACATTTTTATAGGGTCGCTTCTGTGGTAAATCACACCAAGACAAAAAATCACATCAAATTTCAAAGCGTAATCAGGTAGGCTTTCTACGCCTAAGAGTTCATATTTTATAGGAGTTTTAGCTAAGGCATTGATAAGTTCAAATTGTAAGCGGTATTTGATAGAAGGGTCAAACCCTATGAGCGTTGCGGGGTGAAATTCAAGCATTTTAAACATATAATAGCCATTATTGCAGCCTACATCTGCGACACATTTTTGAGAAATTTCACTGATGAAGGGTCTTAAAATATCAAATTTAATAAAACTCTGCCATTCAGCATCGATAAAAAGCTCATCTATTTGAAAAGGACCTTTTCTCCAAGGTTTTAATTCTTTTGCTAGGCTTAAAATTTCATCTTTGGCTTGAGAATTTGTAATTAAATCGACACTCTGGCTTAAAGAAAAATTGCAAGGGATATTGAGTTTTTTTAGTTCTTGAATTTTAGCATATAAATGATGATTTAAAAATTGTTTTTCGAGTAAATTGACTTGCATTTTTATCCTTGAAATTTGCTTTTTGTGGCAAAATTATAACATTAAAACCTTAGCAAAGCCAAAGACTTGTTATCTGTTTTTTTGGATGTAAGCCCACTGCGGACTTACACAATTTTAAAATTTATAGAAGGCTTGAAAACGAGCCACTGAGACATTAGCATTCTCGGTTTTTCTATCTACATTAAGATTAGCATAGAAGGCCGAGAAGGTAAGTTTAGGCGAGTAATTATAAGTAGCTGTTAATCTATACTCATATTTTTTACCTCCTTGACCGATGAGAGCAACTTCTTGTGCTACACCATTTTCTACCTTGTAGGTTTTAAAGGCTTCCTTTCTTTCATAGAGAGTGCCACCATAAATAAATTCAGCTCCTAAACGCAATTTTTTAGGTAGATAAAAGCTATAACCCCCTGTAAGATAGCCGAAGGTGTTTCTTCCTATATCTCCATTTAGTCTAGAACCATTGGTATAGAGTATATTATAGCCTGCTGGTATATTAAGATTTCCTTGGTCTTCTATGATGGTAAAAGTTTTTTCCTTGCTATCTCCATATCGCACCACTCCGGCTCCTGCGTCCCAAGCTTCATAAGTTAAGCTTCCATCAAGTTGGAAAAAATTGCCATTTTTAAAGCCTTGTCTTTGTTTTGCAAAGCTATCTACGCTATTTCCTAGATAAGTTCCTGTCAAAACATAGCTTACATTTTCACTTAAATCAAGTTCATAAGATAAAATTCCTGCATACAAAGTCGCTCTATCGGGTAAATATCCTAGCCAAAACTGGGGATTAAGCTTACCTCCACCTGCCACTTCATAAGAGCCTAGTGCCGATGCGGCGTAAAAATTTTTTCTTGCTATCCAGCTACCCACATCGCTTTGCACGTCAGAGCCATAATCGCCATAAACGACTTGATTGTTAAAAGTTCCCTGACTAAGCCCCGTTGCACCCCAAGCTACACTATCAAAGATATAGCTATTGAGAGTAAGTCCTTCTATGCTAGTATTAGAAGCTATCACGCCTGTGCCTATAAGTCCGCCATAAAAGTCCTTAGCAAGACCTGATTTATACCAACTAGGACTTACCCAAATCGTATCGACATACTGCCTACCCATTTTTACCTGAGTCGCATCCGCATCGTAGGTAAGGTAAATTTGCTTTAAAGCAAAGCTTTTGCCTGTATTGGTTTGAGAATTGTTTCCGTAACCATAGGTTCCATCTGAGTATTCAAAATGCACCGTAGCCTTGAAATTATCGGCTATATTACCCCTAGCACCTATACCCGTTCTCCAGTGATGATACTGATTTACTTCAGGTGAAGCTATGCCACCCCAATACTGGATTTTTCTATTTTCGTTACCACCTTTATTATCTCCATCGCCAAAATAATAGCGATATCTCATAATACCACCCACTTCTATATCTTTGATTGCTTCATCAAGAGAAGCAGCGTTTAGATTTGTAACACAAGGTAAAATTACCAACGCACATAAGCTTAATCTAAATTTTTTCATAAGTGTTCTCCTTTTTTACTTCTTAAAAATATTAAAAATTGTAGATTAGTGAGCTTTAAGCTTGTTTTAAATCCACTTTTTTAACAAAATTACGTTCAAAATCCTTCTAAATAGTCTCTACAATCGTTTTTTTTTTTTTTTTTTTTTTTGATATTTTTTTAAAAACTTGTTTAAAGTTCCATAAAATAGTATTTTGAGTAAAAAAATATTTTTTAGTGTAAAATTTGGTAAAAAATTTAAAAAATGAGTATTAAAGTAACATTTTTTGTAAAAATTCTCTAAAATTTGTTTATATTTGCTGAATGTTTTGCTTGTATTTATGATTATTTTTTTGAAATTTTTAGTTTATTTTTAAAAAAGAATTTGCTTAGTTCCCATCTTTTTTAAAGAAAATTTATTAGCTCTACTTAAGATATGCTTTGCTGTCTTTTCTTATATTTTTGGATTTTATTTTCATTATTATCCGATTTTTTTAACTTCTTATTTATTTTTAAGATAAACTGAGAATTTTATCTAAAATACTATAAAGCTGGAAATTTAAGAGAATAAGTTGTAATTTTGCTTTAAGTTTTTTTAGTTAGAATATGATTTTTATTATCAAAATGTTGCTTGAATTTAACGCGTTATTTTACTGATTTTGTTGGATTTAGCTTTAAAACAGAAAAAGCTAAAGCCCACTAAGCCATAAAGATGCTCTAAATTTTAGCAAAGACAAATCACATTAAAGGATACAAGATGGACATTTTCAAAAGGTATTTTTCAAAGCTCTTGTTAGCATTCTTGCTTCTGCCTAGCCTTGTTTTGGCTAAAGAAGTTCTTATTAAGGATGTGCTAGATAGGGAAGTGAAGCTAAATTTACCCGCTAAACGCATAGTGTTAGGCTTTTATTACACAGATTATTTAGCTGTGGGCGGGGTTAAAGCACTAGATAATGTCGTGGGCTTTTCTAAGGCGGTTTGGACCGATTGGACTCCTAGTAGCTGGGAAGTTTATAGCAAAGCGGTGCCGAAGCTAAATGAGTTAGCCGATGTAGGCGAGGTGGAAGTAGGGACATTTTCTGTGGAAAAGGTGCTTTCTTTAAAGCCTGACTTGCTTATTTTGGCAGCTTGGCAGTATCAGGTTTTGGAATTTGACCTTGAGCCTTTAGTGGAAGCGGGTATTCCTATTGTTGTTTTGGATTACAATAGAGAAAGTGTTCCCCTTCATATCAAAAGCACACAAATTCTAGGGCAAATCACAGGGCAGGAAAAAAGAGCCGATGAGCTAGTGAGCTTTTATAAGGGTATAGCTGATGAAGTGAGTGCTAGAATAGCCAAAGCAAAACTACCTAAGCCTAAAATTTACATAGAATTTGGCAATAAGGGTCCTAATGAAACGGGCTTTACTTATGGTAAAGATATGTGGGGGTCTTTGATTGATTTAGCAGGAGGCGAGAATATAGCCGCACCCTTTGTCAAGCAGTGGGCACCTATAAACCCTGAGCAAGTCATAGCCTCAAAGCCTGATGTTATAATGATAGCCGGACGCGAAACGGAGTTAAAGAAAAACAAAGAAGCTATGGTAATGGGCATACACATAGAACAAAGCGAAGCTTTAAGAAGGCTTGAAGCCTATAAAAAACGCCCGGGCTGGAGTGATTTGCCTGCTATTAAAGAAGATAGACTTTATGGACTTTATATGGGAGCTTCACGCACTCTAGCTGATGCGGCTATGATACAATATATTGCAAAAGCTTTATATCCTACTCTTTTTGAGGATATTAAGCCTATTCAAACCTATATAGATTTTCATAAAAAATATTTGCCTATTGTTCCTGATGGCACCTTTGGAATTAGGGCAGAATGAGAATTTTTAAGCTTTTTATTTTGCTAAGTGGATTGAAAGGCTGGTGATGCAAGATAAGATTGAACAAAGCTTAAAAGAGCATAGAAAAAGAGAGCTTAAAAGGCTTTATATCATTCTAGCTTTTTTAGTTATAGCCTTTGTATCCTTAGTTTTTGACATAGCCACAGGTCCTTCTTTGCTTTCGCCCAAAGAAGTGGTAAATGCCCTTTTATCGCCACTTTTTGACTTAGAAGTGGATAAAACCCACTTAGCTATCATTTATGATTTAAGATTGCCTATGGCTTTAATGGCTTTGGTTGTAGGGGCTGCTTTGGGTATAGGTGGGGCTGAAATTCAAACCCTGCTTAATAATCCTATGGCAAGTCCTTATACTCTAGGATTAGCAGCGGCTAGTGGCTTTGGAGCGTCCTTAGTTATAGCCTTTGGTAGCTTTGGATTGCCCTTGATGGTGGCTGTGCCTATTGGAGCCTTTTTGATGACTATGTTAGCAGCTTGTGTGCTTTTTGGCTTTGCGAGTTTAAAGAATTTTGGTTCGGCTATGCTTGTATTAGTGGGTATAGCCTTGCTTTTTTTATTTCAATCTTTCTTATCCTTAGTCCAATACCTTTCCGCTCCTGAAATTTCTCAGCAAATTTTATTTTGGCTTTTTGGTTCCTTGCTAAAATCAAGCTGGACTAATCTACCCATAGTCAGCTTAGTAACGCTAATTTGTGTGCTTTTTTTGCTTAAAGACAGCTGGGCTTTGACCGCTTTAAAGCTTGGCGAATCAAGGGCTAGGAGTATGGGGATAAATTTAAGCTTTTTGCGTTTTAAAACTCTAGTTTTAGTCTCTATAATGACAGCTACTGCGATTAGCTTTGTGGGCGTGATAGGCTTTATAGGGCTTGTGGCTCCTCATATAGCCAGAATGTTGGTAGGAGAAGATCAGAGATTTTTTTTGCCTAGTGCGATGTTTGTAGGTGCTGCTTTTTTATCCATAGCATCCGTGCTTTCTAAAATCATTATACCCGGAGCCTTATTTCCTGTGGGGATTATCACTTCTTTAGTGGGCGTGCCTTTTTTCTTTTGGATTATTTTTTCTAGGAAAAATTATGCTAAGACTTAAGCAATTTAGCGTCTATCGTAAGGATTTTTGTGTCGTAGATGGCATTGATTTGGAATTTGAGCGGGGTAGGGTCTATGCTATTTTAGGAGCTAATGGAGCGGGTAAGTCTTCTTTGCTTGGTGCTATATTTAGTGAGCTTGGCTTTAAAGGAGTGCTTGAGTTAGATGGGCAAGTGATTAAAAATTTCAGCCTTTGGAAAAAGAGCATAGGCTATATGCCTCAGGATAATTTTATCGAGGCGAGTTTAAGTGCTTTGGAAGTGGTTTTGCTAGGGCTTATGGATAGGCTTGGGATATATTTAAGCGATGAGCAAATTAAAAATGCGGCTAGCATTATGCAAGAGCTTGGCATTTTACACCTAAGCAGCAGGGATATTAGCACACTTTCAGGCGGACAAAGGCAGATGGTAAATTTTGCTTCTGTGCTGATTAAAAAACCCCAAATTTTGCTTTTAGATGAGCCTGTTTCGGCTCTTGATTTACACCATCAATGTATTTTGCTTGAAAAGGTCAGGCAATATACTCAAAAGCAAAATTTACTAACGATTATGATTTTACACGATTTATCCCTAGCGGCACAATTTTGCGATGAGCTTGTGATTTTGCACGAAGCTAAGATTAGGGCTAAAGGGGGTCCTAAAAGGGTATTGAATAAGGATTTGATTAAGGAGGTGTATAGGATAAATGCGGATATTTTTTATTGTGAGCGGGGGCTTCCTTGTGTCTTAGCCAAATCCGCTTACAAAGATTTACTTTAAAGGAGAAAAGATGAAAAAAATATTAAAATTAGTGCTTTTAGCCTTGCTTGTAAGCAGTGCGTGGGCTAAGGATTATGAGGTTAAAATGCTTGATATGGACGCAAAGGGTCAAACTATGGTTTTTGAACCGGCTGTTTTACATATAGAAGTGGGCGATAGTGTTACTTTTGTGCCTACACACAAAAGTCATTGGGCTAAGAGTGTGTTAGTGCCTGAGGGTGCGGCAAAATTTGAAAGCAAACTTGATGAAAAAGCGACTTTTAAATTTGACACGGAAGGGGTTTATATTTATGAGTGTCCCCCGCATCGCATTATGAGTATGGTGGGTATCATACAGGTGGGCAAGGCGGTCAATAAGGCTAAAATCGATGAAGCTGTGCCAAAGCTAGAACGCAGAGCCTTAAGCAATCAAGGGCGTTTGAGTGAATATGCCAAGCAAATTCACTAAGCTTTTTATCGCAACTTGCAAGGACTATCCTAATGCCAATAAAGCTTTAGAACATTTAAAAGAGCTTTTGCTAAAAAGGGGCTTAGAGTGCGAATTTGTAATATGGCAGGAGCTTTTTGCTAAGGATATGGATAAAGCCTTGATTTTGCCCTTAGCCGTGTGGGATTATGCCTTGCATTATGAAAAATTTAAGCAATTTTTAGGGGAATTTAGCTTTACCACTCCTGCTAGTGTGCTTTTGAAAAATAGCAAAAAAGATTATCTTTTTGAGCTTGAACGCTTTAATTTGCCTATTATTCCTAGTGTTTTGCTTGAGAATTTTAAGGCAAACGCACATTCTTTTAAAAAGCCCATCATCAAGCCTTTGGTGGGGCAAAGTGGCAGGGGAGTGAGATTTTTAGATGATAGGGCTATTGGGGCGGATGAATTTCCACAAGGTGCCATAATCCAGCCTTTTATAGCTAGTATTTATGAATTAGGCGAACTTTGTCTTGTATTTTTTGAAAAGCACTTCCAATACGCGGTGCATAGAAGGGTGCAAAAAGATTGGAGGGCTAATTCAAATTATGGGGTGCAAACAGCTCTTTTTAAGGATGTAAAAGAGCAGTGGATAGAACTAGCCTTAAGGGCTTTAGAAGTGTTTAGTCCCCAGCCTTTGCTCTATGCTAGGGTGGATATACTGCCCCAAAAAGATGGGAGCATTTTTATCAATGAAGTCGAACTTATAGAACCTAGTTTGTATTTGAATCTTTGCTTAAATGCCAGTGAGAATTTCGCAAAAAGGCTGATTGAGAGCTATTTTTAGAATGGATTTAAGAAGATTTGTTGGAATATGTTTTTAAACACCTTTAAGATATTTTAGCAATGTTAGTGAAAATGATTTTATATCCGTCATCATAAGTAAAGTGTGCTTAGTGTAACGCTCTTTGGAGTTTTATACCCTTTTGATTTATATTTTGCTAAAATTACTCTATATTAATTAAAGGTTAAGTATGAAATTTCAAACTCTAAATGAAAAAGAATTTTTAAATCCTTATTACCGCAAAAAGCCTATTTTGGAT